>NZ_JBFUAU010000009.1:0-299215 GCF_056406115.1 Arthrobacter sp. P1_D4
CGATACAGCTATGGCCGATACAGCTATGGCGGACGCTTCCCGCGTTACGCCGCACCTAGCTTGGCGCCCGGCCCTTCGCCCTTGGGCAGCCCGAACGACGCCAGATGACCCGGCAACCGCCGAGGTCGAATAAGTCAGCGTGGGCGCCCTTGGAATCACGCCGGRCCAGCCAACCAAACCGCCACCCCACAGACACGTCAGAACGCCCGGCCAAACATGCGGCGCGCACTGTCATGCCCGGAGCATGCACTTGACACGACCTATAGCCAGCTAGGTTCCGGCACCCACCCCTTGGCACACTTGTTACCCGCGGGTAACATATGACTCATGCATCTCCTGTTCCGGACTCTCCTGCTGCTGTTCACGTCCTCACGCCGCTCACCGCTGAGCATCTGGGACAACTCCTCGCTGCCGCTGCGGGTCCTGCCCACGGACATCGACATCGCCCTCCACGTCAACAACGGCATGTACTTCTCACTCATGGACCTCGGGCGCTTCGATCTCATGGCCCGCAGCGGCACCTGGAAGAAGATGCGCCGCCGGGGCTGGACCCCGGTCGCGGCGGGGGAGACCATCGCGTTCCGCCGTTCGCTGCAGCTCTGGCAGCAGTACACGATCGAATCCCGGATCATCGGCCTGGACTCGAAAGCCATCTACTTCGAGCAGCGGATGGTGGTGGACGGCGAAGTGTACGCGCGGGCCTATATCGCCACCCGGCTTCTGAGCAAGGGCAAGCCCGTCAGCCAGGAGGAGATCATCCGCGAGTTCGGCGCCCCGCCGGCGGATCTGGAGCTGCCCGGGTGGATCCACGAATGGCGCGAAACCAACGCCCTGCCCGGCGCCAGGCGTCCGGCCCCGCACGCCTGGGCGTGACCTGCCTACAGCCCCGCCCGGATGTGCCAACAGCGAAATGCCGGGGACAATCCGCGCCCGCTCCCGTACCGTTGACTCATGGCTACCGTAGACATCACAGGTGAACAGTTCGCATCGACAGTCGAGGATAACGACATTGTCCTCGTCGATTTCTGGGCCGAATGGTGCGGCCCGTGCAAGCAGTTCGGCCCCACGTACTCGGCGATCTCAGAGAAGCACCCGGATGTCGTCTTCTCCAAGGTCGACACCGAAGCCGAGCAGCAGCTCGCCGCCGAGGCCGGCATCACGTCGATTCCCACGCTGATGGCCTTCCGCGAAAAGGTCCTGGTGTTCTCGCAGCCTGGCGCACTGAACGCGCAGCAGCTCGAGCAGGTGGTCGACGCCGTCAAGGCCCTGGACATGGAAGAAGTCCACGCCCACGTGGCCCGGTCCCAGGCCGAGGCCGCCGCGGCTGCGGCCAAGCAGGACGGCACCCAGATCCCGGAGGCCTGAACCTCCACGGCTTAATCCCAGGCTTAACCAACGCGGGGTCACTCCGCGCCCATAAATCCCTCAGGGATGGGCGCGGAGTGGCCCCGCGTAGTGGTTGGAAGCGTGGGTTAGAGCCTTTCGAGCTTGACCGGCTCGGCCAGCAGCGCGCTGAGGGATTCGTTGAGGTCCTGGACGGCCGTGCCCTTGGAGTGCTTGTCCAGGTCCGCCTGGCTGGCCCACCGTTCGGTCAGGACGAGCTTGTCCTCGCTGGCCTCGGTGAGCTCGTAGCGGATGCAGCCGGGCTCGTTGACCACCTCGTCGATCGCGATGTCCAGGGCGAGCTTCACGCGGAAGAATTCGCCGTCGTTGGGGATGAAAATGGCCTGAAGGTCAACGGGTGCACTCATGGCAATCACCCTACCGGGCTGCCGGGCAGGCGCCGGAACATGACCCAAGATTTCATAGGACTTCCAAGCTTTGCTCTTCTTTTGCCTCCGCACTGTTGGTAGCGTCACACCATGCTTGCTTACACAGCCGGGGACACTGACGTCCCGCTGCTCGAGGAAACCATTGGTGCGAACTTCGAACGGATCGCGGCGCGGTTCCCGTACCACGATGCCCTGATCGAGGCGGCCGCGGTACCCGGCGAAGAGGCCCGGCGGTGGAGTTACACCAAGTTGAACGACGACGTCGACCGGCTGGCACGTGCGCTCCTCGCCCTGGGCGTCGCGAAGGGCGAGCGGATCGGCATCTGGAGCCCCAACTGCGCCGAGTGGACCATCCTGCAGTACGCCACCGCGAAGGTCGGGGCGATCCTGGTCAACGTCAACCCCGCCTACCGCAGCCATGAGCTCGAGTTTGTGGTCACCCAGAACGGCATGCGCATGCTGGTCAGCGCGCCGTCGGACCGGAACAGCGACTACACAGCGATGGCGCGGCAGGCGCTGGCGGCGTGCCCGGGCCTGCGCGAGCTGGTCTTCCTCCCGGACGCCGGCCTGGACGGGCTGACCGCCGGCGAACCCGGCACTGAGGCGGAGCGCACCTATGCCGAGCTGCTCAAGCGGGCCGACGACGTCGGACACTCCGAGCTGAAAGCGCGCATGGCGGCACTGGACGCGCAGGATCCCGTCAATCTGCAGTACACCTCCGGCACCACGGGGTTCCCGAAGGGCGCCACGCTGACGCACCACAACATCCTTAACAACGGCTTTTCGATCGGCGAGCAGCTGGGCTACACGGAACACGACCGCGTGGTGATCCCGGTGCCCTTCTATCACTGCTTCGGCATGGTGATCGGGAACCTCGCGGCGCTCAGCCACGGGGCCGCCACCATCATCCCCGGCCGGTCGTTCTCGCCGGCCGGGGCGCTGGAAGCTGTGCAGGACTTCGGCGGAACCTCGCTGTACGGCGTGCCGACCATGTTCATCGCCGAGCTCGCCTTGCCGGACTTCGCCTCCTACGACCTCTCCACACTGCGCACGGGCGTCATGGCCGGCTCGCTGTGTCCCATCGAGGTGATGAACCGGGTCATCACGGAAATGAACATGAAAGACGTCGCCATTTGCTACGGCATGACGGAGACCTCGCCGGTGTCCACGATGACCCGGAGCGTGGACACCATGGCCCAGCGCACCGAGACCGTGGGCCGGACCATGCCGAACCTGGAGAGCCGGATCGTGGACCCGGTCACGGGAGAGGTGCTGGAGCGCGGCGGGATCGGCGAACTCTGCACGCGCGGCTACGCGGTGATGCGCGGGTACTGGAACCAGCCTGACAAGACCGCCGAGGCGATCGACGCCGACGCCTGGATGCACACCGGGGACCTCGCCCGGATGGACGCGGACGGGTACATCGTGATCGAGGGCCGGATCAAGGACATGGTGATCCGCGGCGGCGAGAACGTCTATCCGCGCGAAATCGAGGAATTCCTCTACACCCACCCGGACATCCAGGACGTGCAGGTGATCGGTGTCCCGGACACGAAGTACGGCGAGGAACTGATGGCCTGCGTCATTTTGAAGCCGGGGGCCGCGCCGATGGACGCCGCCAGCCTGGCCGAGTTCTGCCGCGGCAAGCTGGCACATTACAAGATCCCGCGCTACGTGGATGTCCGGGAGAGCTTCCCGATGACCGTCTCCGGCAAGATCCGCAAGGTTGACATGCGCCAGGAGGCCGCGGCCCGGCTGGGCCTCCAGACCGGCGGCTGACAGCAACGCGTTGCTCCTGAGGTCAGTGGTCGCGGTGGTCCTGGATGGTCATGCGCGGGCCAAATGTCGGTTTCCGGAAGCCGCTGAGCCCGATCATCCGGACCACCCGCTGCCGGTGCCCCGCCCATGGAGCCAGCAGCCTGAGCATGCCGGCGTCGTCTGTCCGGCGGCCGGTCAGGGCGGCGCCCACGTAGGCCGCAAGGTGGTAGTCGCCGACCGAGATTGAATCCGGGCAGCCGTGCGTGCGCTGCACCACCTCCGCCGCCGTCCAGACCCCGATTCCGGGCAGGGTCTGCAGCTTGGCCGCCGCCTCCGCGGCGGGGAGGGCGGCGAGCCGTTCCAGCGCGGCGGCCGAACGCAGCGCCCGCATGACGGTTCCCGACCGCTGCGGGCCCACGCCGGCCTTGTGCCATTCCCAGGACGGGATGTGCAGCCACTGCGCGGCCGTCGGCTGGACCAGCAGATTGGCGGGCGCGACGGTGCCGGCGCCCGGCGCCGCCGTCCCGAAGCGGTACATCAGGTAGCGGTATCCGCGGCGGGCCTCGATAACGGTGACCTTCTGCTCCAGGATGGTCGGCACGAGTGAATCGATCATCCTGCCGGTTGCAGGCAGCCGGATCGCGAGGTTCCGGCGTCGGGCTTCAACCACCATGCGCGGGAGGGTGGCGTGGAATGCGGGCTCGTCGAAGCCGGACCAGTCGTCGTCGCTCCCGAGCATGCGCGGGACGGAATCGACGGCGTCCCCCGCTCCGGGACCCCAGGCCTGCGCGTCCACGGCAGGGTCAGCCCGCGTCCCGGCCGTTGCCAGGCGCAGCGTGGCCGGACCGCGGGGCGTCGTGAACGCGAACCAGATCCCGTCCGGGGCGGTGCGGATGGACGGGTCGCCGTGGCCGCGCAGCAGCGTGCCGATGGTTTGCATCAAGTCGAACGGGCCGCCCGGGTGCCACCGCAATGAGGCGTCCGCCGCGGCGGCAATGCCTGCGGGGGCGTCTGCGAGGCTCATTCGAACATGTTCCCACGGCCCGCTGACAGCAGCGTCATCCGCGGCAACGGTGCAGGGGCCGTACGGCCCTTAACCTCCCGCGCTGCCGGGGCTAAAATCCGGCTAGTGGCGTGGTGTGTCCGCGCCCGCTTCTTGGCACCGAATCCTTGTTCTTAGGAGAGTGTGATGGCTGGTGGAGTGGTTCATTTCGAAATCCCCGCAGAAGACGAGGGCCGCGCACGGGAGTTCTACAGTTCGGCGTTCGGCTGGGAGGTAAGCCAGGTGCCGGAGATGAGCTACACCATGATCAAGACGACGCCGACGGATGCCAACGGCATGCCCTCCGTACCGGGCTCCATCAACGGCGGCATGTTCCGCCGCGAAGGCGACCTCACATCCCCGGTGGTCACTGTGGATGTCGATGACATCGACGCGGCGTTGGCGAAGATCAATGCCCTGGGCGGCAGCACCGTCTTACCGCGCGAGGCAATCGGCACCATGGGCTGGGCCGCCTACTTCCGGGACACTGAGGGCAATGTGGTCGGCCTCTGGCAGAACGCCCCGCGTGAGGGCGGCGCCGGGGCAGCGAACGCCGGGAATGACATCGGCGCCTGACGCGCCGGGCACGCCGGCCCGCAGTGCATCCACCTCACTGCATCCCGGTGGTGAGCCACAGCGCCACGACCGCCAACGGGACGGTGAGGACGACGGCGGCCACGCCGGCGAGGGCGAAGCCTCCCCAGCGGATCTCCACGTTCAGGGAGCGGAGCCGCTCGTGCCACAGCAGCGTGGCCAGGGACGCCCAGGGGGTCACCAGAGGCCCCAGGTTCACGCCGATCAGCAGGGCCGCCAGCCGGGCCGGGGAGCCGCCCACCGGTTCCAGGGCAAGATAGGCGGGGAGGTTGTTGACCGCGTTGGCTGCCCCGGCGCCCAGGCCGGCGAGCTGCAGGAGCGACGGTAGGCCCTCGCCCGTGCCGGCGATCCCGGTCAGGAACTGGGTGAGCCCGTTGGCGTGCATGGTCTCCACCACCATGAACAGTCCGGACGTGAGCATCAGCGGGCGCCAGGGAATCATGGACCAGCGCAGGACGGAGCGCCGCCGCCAGAGGAAGAGCAGGAGCAGCGCCGCAGCCGCCGCGAGTGCCGGGATCTGCACCGGAACCCCGGAGACAAGCGCCGGGAGGAGGACCAGCATGACCCCCGACGCCGAGTAGAGCAGGACCCGGTCCCGGACCTTATGGACGGGCTGGGGGCCGTACGTGCCGCGCAGGTCCTTCCGGAACGCCAGCCACAGGAGCACCAGCGGCACGAGGATGCCCACCAGGGCCGGGGCCCACACGAGCGAAGCGAACGCGGCGGGGCTGAGGTTGAGCCGCTCCTGCGCGAGCAGGTTGGTCAGGTTGGAGACCGGCAGCAGCAGCGAGGCCGTATTCGCCAGCCACACGGTGGTCAGCGCGAACGGGAGCGGCGGAATGCGGGCGTGAATGGCCAGCAGCACGACGACGGGAGTCACCAGCACCGCCGTCGTATCCAGGGACAGGAACACCGTGGAAACGGTGGCGAGGGCGATGGCGAGGAACCACAGCAAGAGGACCCGGCCGCGGCCCAGGGCGGCCAGCCGCTCCGTGACGACGCGGAAGAGCCCGGCCTCATCCACCAGCTCGGTGACGAGGGACATCGCCACCACAAACGCCAGTATCGGCACGGTGCGTGCTGCCAGCGCCTGGAAGGCGGGGACCGGCAGCAGTCCGGACGCCAGCGCCGCGCACCCGGCCAGCAGCATGCCCGCGGGCAGCGCGTAGCTCCTGAACTTCTTCAGCCGGGCGATCCTCTTCACCGCCATATCCTCGCACCTTTCAGAGCAGTGGCAGTGCCGTGGCAGCGCCGTGGCCGCGCCGACGTGCCCGCCGCGCCGGAGACGGTAACTTTGTACCTATGAAGTACGCCCCGTCCGTCCTGGACCTCATTGGCCATACGCCGCTCGTCAAACTCAACCACGTGACCGATGGCATCGCAGCCACGGTCCTGGTGAAGCTCGAATACCTGAACCCCGGCGGTTCGATCAAGGACCGCATTGCGGTCAAGATGATCGAGGAGGCCGAACGAACGGGCCAGCTCCTGCCCGGCGGCACGATCGTGGAGCCCACCTCGGGCAACACCGGCGTCGGTTTGGCGCTCGTGGCGCAGCAGAAGGGCTACCGCTGCATCTTCGTCGTGCCGGACAAGGTCGGCGAGGACAAGCGGGCCGTGCTCCAGGCCTACGGCGCGGAAGTGGTGGTCACGCCCACCGCCGTCCCGCCGGACAGCCCGCAAAGCTACTACGGCGTCTCCGACCGGCTCGTCACCGAAATCCCCGGCGCCTACAAGCCGGACCAGTTCTCCAACCCCGCCGCCCCGGCCAGCCACTATGAGACCACGGGCCCTGAGATCTGGCACGACACCGACGGACGCATCACCCACTGCGTGATCGGCGCCGGGACCGGCGGCACGATCACCGGCACCGGCCGGTACCTCAAGGAAGTCTCCGCCGGGCGCCCCGGGGCCGAGGGCGGCGTCGTGAAGATCATCGGCGCGGATCCCGCCGGCTCGGTGTACTCCGGCGGCACGGGACGCCCGTACTTTGTCGAGGGCGTCGGGGAGGACATGTGGCCGGCCAACTACGACAAGTCGGTCCCGGACGACGTCATTGCCGTCAGCGACGCCGACTCCTTCGCGATGACGCGCCGGCTGGCGCGCGAGGAAGGCCTGCTGGTGGGCGGCTCCTCGGGCATGGCCGTCGTGGCCGCCATGGAAGTCGCCAAGGACCTCCCGGCCGACGCCGTCGTCGTGGTCATCCTGCCGGACTCCGGCCGCGGCTACCTGGCCAAGATCTTCAACGACCAGTGGATGCGCTCCTACGGCTTCCTGGCCGGCGGGGACGAGGCGTCGGTAGGCGAGATCCTCAAGGCCAAGACCGGTGAACTCCCGGACCTCGTCCACATCCACCCGAACGAGTCCGTCCGCGACGTCATCAACATCATGAACGAGTACGGCGTCTCGCACATCCCCGTACTGTCCCAGGAACCGCCCGTCGTCATGGGCGAGGTGCTGGGCGCCGTGGATGAACGCACCCTCACGGCCAAGCTCTTCCGCGGCGAGGCCAAGCTCTCGGACAAAATCTCCGAACACATGGAGGCCCGGCTTCCCGTGATCGGCTCGCTCGAATCGATCTCGACCGCCCGCGAACTCCTCTCCGACGCCGACACCCTCATGGTGACGTTTGTCGGCGCCCCGGTGGGAATCCTGACCCGCCACGACCTCCTCGCGTACCTCAGCAACTGACCAGTTCAAGGAGTCCCATGTCTGTGCCTGAAAACCCGTCCTCGAATAACCAGGGTTTCAACACCCGCGCCATCCACGCCGGCCAGGCGTTTGAGCCCCGCACCGGGGCGGTGGTGCCCCCCGTGCACTTCTCCTCGACCTATGCACAGGACGGCATCGGCGGGCTGCGGGCCGGTTACGAATACGGCCGGGGCACCAACCCGACCCGTGACTCGCTGCAGGAGCAGCTGGCGGCCCTGGAAGGCGGGAGCGCCGCTTTCTCCTTTGGCTCCGGCCTGGCCGCCGAGGACTCGATGATCCGCGCCCTCACCCGCCCCGGTGACCACATTGTGCTCGGCAACGACGCCTACGGCGGCACGTACCGGCTGATCAGCCGGGTCCTGGGGGAGTGGGGCATCGGCAACACCCCGGTGGACATGTCCGACCTCGACGCCGTCGCTGCCGCCGTCGCAGCCGGCGGCACGGCCGACGGTGGCGGCAAGACCCGCCTGGTGTGGGTGGAGACGCCGTCGAACCCGATGATGAAAATCACCGACATCGAGGCGCTCGCCAAGGTGGCGCACGACGCCGGCGCGCTCCTCGTGGTGGACAACACCTTCGCCTCCCCGTACCTGCAGACCCCGCTGGCCCTCGGCGCCGATGTGGTGGTGCATTCCACCACCAAGTACATCGGCGGGCACTCCGACGTCGTCGGCGGCGCGATCGTGGTCAACGACCCGGACCTCGCCGAGAAGATCGGCTTCGTCCAGTTCGCCGTCGGCGCCGTGTCCGGGCCGATGGACGCCTTCCTCACCACCCGCGGGCTCAAGACCCTCGGGGTGCGCATGGACCGGCACAGCGACAACGCCCAGGCCGTGGCCGAATGGCTGCTGGAGCGCCCCGAAGTGGAGGCCGTGCTCTACCCGGGCCTGCCCACCCACCCCGGCCACGAGCTGGCCAAAAAGCAGATGAAGAAGTTCGGCGGCATGATCTCCGTGCAGTTCAAGGGCGGCGAGGCCGCGGCCCGCAAGGTGGCCGAATCGACCTCCGTGTTCACCCTGGCGGAGTCCCTGGGCGGGATCGAATCGCTCATGAACTACCCGTCCGAAATGACGCACGCCTCGGTCAAGGGCACGGAACTGGCGGTCCCGGTCAACCTGATCCGGCTCTCGTGCGGCATCGAGGACGTGGAGGACCTGATCGCCGACCTCGACGCCGCGATTTCCTCCCTGGCCGCCGGCAGCTAGCCGCACCGTAGCTGCACCTGCAGCCGACCCCGGCGCCCGCGCCATTCCGTCGGACCACCCTAGCTTTCTCTAAGAGAGTCAGCTAGGGTGGCCGCATGGCACTTAGATCCGACTGGTCCCAACGGACCTGCAGCATGGCCCGCGGCCTCGACATCCTGGGCGATCCCTGGAGCGTGCTCGTCCTGCGCGAGGTGTTCTTCGGCAACGGCCGCTTCGATGCCATGAAACAGCGGCTGGGAGCGGCCGATTCCGTGCTCACCAAGCGGCTCGCCGGGCTTGTCGCCGCCGGGCTCCTGGCTCGGAGGCCCTACGACGACGGCGGCCGCACCCGCCAGGAATACGTCCTCACCGCCATGGGCGAAGACGCCCTCCCGGTGCTCAACGCCGTCGTGATCTGGGCCGAAAAGCATCTCCCGGCGCCGTCCGGGCAGGCACACATGTTCGTCATCCACAGCGGCTGCGGGGAGCGGACCTCCTCGGCTGACACGTGCACGGCCTGCGGGGAACCGCTGACGGCCGCCAACACGAGCTGGCACAGCCTCTCCCGCACCGCGCACCCCGTGCCGCTGGCCTCGGCCAGCACCGGCACCCCTGTCCAGAACGGAACCGCCGCATGAATGCCCCCGAAACCACCGTGACCCCGGCGCCGGTCCGCCGCCGCATCCACCCGGCGTGGACCGTCGCCGCTGTGGCTTTCCTCGCGCTGGTCGGCGCGGCCGGGTTCCGGGCGGCCCCGGGTGTGCTGATGGTGCCGCTGCAGAACGAGTTCGGCTGGTCCACCACCGTGCTCTCCGCCGCGGTCAGCATCAACCTCGTGCTTTTCGGGCTCACGGCGCCGTTCGCGGCAGCGCTCATGGAACGCTTCGGCATCCGCGCAGTCACGGCCGTGGCCCTGGTGCTGATCGGCGCCGGGAGTGCACTGACGGTCCTCGTGACCCAGTCCTGGCAGATCCTGCTGACGTGGGGGCTGCTGATCGGGCTCGGCACCGGGTCCATGGCGCTGGTCTTCGCCGCGACCATCGCCAACACCTGGTTCGCCAAGAGCCGCGGCCTGGTCATCGGCATCCTCACTGCCGGCAGCGCCGCCGGACAGCTCGTGTTCCTGCCCTTCATCGCCGCCCTTGCCCAGGATCCGGGCTGGCGGCAGGCCTCGCTCCTGATCGGTGCCGGCGCGCTGGCCGTGGTGCCGCTCGTGCTGATGTTCCTGAAGAACTCACCGGCCGACGTCGGCGTGCTGCCCTACGGGGCGACGCCGCCGGCCCCCGGCCCGAACGCCGGCACGGAATCCAGCGGACCCGAACCGACAGGACCGGCCGCCGGGCAGGAAGTGCAGGAGTCCCGCCGGAACGCCGCCGTCCGTGCCCTGGAGGTCCTCAAACGGGCCAGCAAAGTGCGTACCTTCTGGGCCCTGGTGGCCGGCTTCGCGATCTGCGGCGCGACCACCAACGGGCTGATCGGCACCCACTTCATCCCCTCCGCCCACGACCACGGCATGCCCGAAACCACCGCGGCGGGCCTGCTCGCCGTCGTCGGCCTCTTCGACATCATCGGCACCATCGCCTCCGGGTGGCTCACGGACCGCTTCAACCCCCGGATCCTGCTCGCCGTGTATTACCAGTTCCGCGGGATCGGGCTGCTGGTCCTGCCGCTGCTGCTCAGCGCCACCGTCCAGCCCAGCATGATCGTGTTCGTGGTCATCTACGGCCTGGACTGGGTCGCCACGGTGCCGCCGACCGCCGCGATCTGCCGCCAGGTGTTCGGTGCCGACGGGAGCGTCGTGTTCGGCTGGGTGTTCGCGGCCCACCAGCTCGGCGCGGCCGCCGCGGCCCTGGCAGCCGGGGCGGTCCGGGACGCCACCGGCCAGTACACCTACGCCTGGTTCGCCGCCGCTGCCATGTGCACCATCGCCGCCGTCATCAGCGCCACCATCCGCAGGGACGCCCGGAAGCCGGAGTCCGTCCCGGTCCCGGCGTAGCTGTTCTGTAGACTGACCCGACAGCGAGGGCGCGTTTGCGCCGCCCTGGACGGAACCGACCAAACGGCCAGCGCCTACATCAGCAGCCCGATGGGGGAGTACATGTCAGTGCCCGTTTCAGACCGCAGCCCGGCGCGGTATTCACCCGTCCCGCACCTGTTCCGGCTCTCCGTCATCCCGGCCATCGCCGCGGTGGCCTACTTCATCTGGATCTCGCTCGGAGTCTGGGGCAAGCACGGCCTGGACTTCAGCGTCTACTGGTACGGCGGCAAAATCCTCAACGACGCCGGCGCGGCACCCTCAGCCCTGTATGCGGGCAACGTGGACTGGGCCGGCGGACCGGCGCTGATGTTTACCTACCCGCCGTTCGCCGCCATCGTCTTCGGCCTCTTGGCCCGGCTGCCCCTGGCGGCGGCGCTGACCCTGTTCAACGCCGCCGGCGCCGGGGTGGCGATCCTGGCCGCGGTCCGAACGGTCCGGTACTGGAACGCGAAAACCTCCTGGCGCGACACCTTCCGGGCACCCGGCAACGGCTGGGCCGCCGCCGTCCTGGTCCTGGCGGTGCTGAACCTGGGTCCCTGGCGCGAGACCCTGGTGTTCGGCCAAATCAACGCCCTGCTGATGGGCCTGATCGCCGTGGACCTGTTGGCCCGCAACCGGCGCTGGGCCCGCGGTTTCCCCGGCAGCGGCTTCCTGGTGGGCGTCGCCGCCGGCATCAAGCTGACGCCCCTGGTGTTCGGGCTCTACTTTCTGGTCCGCAAGGACTGGCGCGGACTGGGCAACATGGCCGCCGGCTTCACCGCCACCGTGGCGGCCGGCTGGCTGCTCCGGCCCGCCGAATCCCTGCAGTTCTGGCTCCAGATGCTGCCCGACACCTCCCGGATGGGGGGAGCAGGCTATGTGGACAACCTGTCCATTAAGGGCGCCCTGCTCCACTTCGGGGTCCCGGAAGCGCACGTCACCATGCCGTGGCTGCTGCTGAGCCTGGCGGTTGTGGCCGTGGGCGCCGCAGTGATCAAGGCCGCCAGCGATCAGGGTGCCCGCGTCGTGGCCGTATCGGCGACCGCGCTCACCATGCTGCTGATCAGCCCGGTCTCGTGGTCCCACCACTGGGTGTGGGTCGCGGCGGTCTTTCCGGCTTTCGCCTGGACCCTGCGGGAAGCTCCGCGCCGGTACGTCGGGATGCGCTGGACCATGGGCGGCGTGCTGGGCCTGTCGATCCTCGTATTCCTGTTCTCCCCCAAGACCATCGGTACGGCCCTCGGCGCCGAAAACCTCGACATCCAGACGCCCGGAGTCTGGATCATGGCCTCCAGCGCCGGCGTCTTCTGCGCCCTGGCCCTGCTGGTGTGCTGGCTCGTTGCCCTGCGGCGGGATCCGCTGGGGCCGGAGCCGGACCTTGCCCCCGAGCCGGTTGCCGAGCGGGACGTCCGGGCCGCCGTCTCCACTGCCTCAGCCTCCTTGTAGGCACCGCTCGTAGCAGGCCGCGCACTCATTAGGCGCCGCGGCGGCCGCCCCCGCTAGGCTGTTCGGCATGAGCTCACCCGACGGACGAAAGACGGCCCTTGTCACCGGTGTCGGCCGGCTCGCCGGAATCGCCGCAGGCATCTCACGCCGCCTCGCTGCGGACGGCTGGGACCTCGTGCTGACGTACTGGCAGGACTACGACGCCCGGATGCCGTGGGGAGTCCAGCCGGACGACGTCGAACGCCTCACCGCCGAGCTCCAGGCGATCGGCGCTGCCGTTGTGGCGCTGCCGGCGGATTTCCAGGACCCGGACGCCGTGGACCGGCTGATGTCCGCCGCCGCGGCGGAGGCCGGAACCCTGCAGGGCCTGGTGCTCAGCCACGCAGAATCCGTGGACTCCTCCATCCTGGACACGTCCCTGGAGAGCTTCGAGAGGCACTTTGCGGTCAACACCCGGGCCAGCTGGCAGTTGATTGCCGCTTTCGCCCGGCAGGCCGGTCCCGACGGCGGGGCCATTGTGGCCCTGACCAGCGACCATACCGCTTTCAACCTGCCCTACGGGGCATCAAAGGGCGCCCTGGACCGGATCGTGATCGCCGCCGCCCGCGAACTCGGCCCGCTCGGGATCAGCGCCAACGTACTGAACCCGGGGCCGGTGGATACCGGCTGGATGGATGAGCCGCTCCGTGACGAACTGGCCCGCCGGCACCCCGGCGGCAGGCTGGGCACACCGGCGGACGTGGCCGGCACCGTCGCGTTCCTGCTCTCGCCCGAGGGCCGCTGGATGTCCGGGCAGCTGGTCAAGGCCGACGGCGGATTCTCCGCCTGAGCCGCCGGGACCCCGGTGACACTCTGATTCATGGAGCGTGTGTGATCTTTGGGCAGCGTCCGGTGGTGGCCGGACCCGGTCAGCCGGCGCTCAGCCGTCGGTCAGCAGGGCGAGGGCTGTTGCCAGTTCGGTGGCGGCGCCTTGGAGGAGGCAGGCCGTCTCCCGTGCCCGGGTCTTGCGTCCGGACTGGAGGTCGGCATCGATGAGGTCGGCGATGAGTTCGAGCCGGCACGCACCGGCCTTGGACGCGGACCAGGACAGGCTTTGGGCGGCCAGGCGCGCGCCCTCCCAGTCCCCGCCGGCCAGGGCCTGGTGAATCTTTTCGACCCGGTGGGGAAGCATGAGCTGGAAGGTGCTGACGAAGTCATGGAACTTCCACGACTGGACCGTCCCCATGCTCTCCTGAAGCCGGTCGCGGTCCAGGACGAGTGCCGCGCTGATGCGGGCCCGGTGCCGGTGGGGTGCCTGGTCGGAAGCGGAACTGTCCTGGCCGTCGCCGCCCGCGCCGGCAGTGGCGTGACGTGCCGGAAAGAAACGAAGTGTCCACGCGGCTGGCTTTGCGTTGAGACTCATGATGTCCCCCTTTACTTGGCAGCCCGTTCCGCCCGTCGGGCGCGCAGGGTGCTCAGCTCCTGTGTCCGGGACGGGCGGGACGACATCGGTTCGACCGGCCAGAGAAGAAGTGCCGTGGGCTATTTGGCTACCTCTGCTCCGGTGGCGATGGCACCACTGTACGAATGCGCCCCCGGGAGAACACGAGTGTTGGCTACCCGAAAACCCAGCAGTCACCACTTGCATCACTGGCCTCATCCGTATCGCGTGAGGAGCGGACACGGAAGCACTGCCGCGACATACCCCGCGGCTCTCAGCGGAACGCGGGGAGACCCGTGATGTGCTGGCCCAGGATCAGGGTGTGGACCTCGTCCGTGCCCTCGTAGGTCCGGACGGATTCCAAGTTGGCGGCGTGCCGCAGCGGGGAATGGTCCAGCGTGATGCCGTTGCCGCCCAGAATCGTGCGCGCCTCCCGGGCAATGCTGAGCGCCTCCCGCACGTTGTTCAGCTTGCCGAGCGAGATCTGCTCCGGACGCAGCCTGCCGGCGTCCTTGAGCCGGCCCAGGTGCAGGGCCAGGAGCGTGCCCTTCTGGATCTCCAGGACCATGTTCACCAGCTTCTCCTGCGTCAGCTGGTACCCGGCCAGCGGCTTGCCGAACTGCAGCCGCTCCTGCGAGTAGGCCAGCGCGGCCTCATAGGAATCCCGCGCGGCGCCCATAGCTCCCCACGCGATCCCGTACCTGGCCTCGTTGAGGCAGGAGAAGGGACCCCTCAGCCCGCGCGCCGCGGGCAGCAGCGCCTCCGGGCCCAGCCGGACGGCGTCGAACGTGATGTCGCACTGGATGGAGGCGCGCATCGAGAGCTTCTGCCCGATCGGCGTCGCGGTGACGCCCGCGGTGCCGGCAGGGACGAGGAAGCCGCGCACGCCGTCGTCGGTCATGGCCCACACCACCAGCACGCCTGCCACGGAGGCGAGCCCGATCCAGCGTTTCGCGCCGTCCAGGATCCAGCCCGCGTCGTCGCCGGAGCCGTCGCGGCGGGCGAAAGTCTTCATCGAGGCAGGGTCCGAGCCGGCCGTGGGCTCGGTCAGGGCAAACGCGCCGATCAGTTCGCCGGCGGCCATCCGGGGAAGCCACTCCTGCTTTTGGTCCTCGGAGCCCCACTTGTGGATGGCCGTCATGGCGAGGGAGCCCTGCACGGAGACGAACGTGCGGACGCCCGAGTCGCCGGCCTCGAGTTCCATCGCCGCGAGGCCATATTCGACGGCGGAGCGGCCGGGGCAGCCGTAGCCCTCCAGGTGCATGCCGAGCACGCCGAGCTCGCCAAGTTCCGGGGCGAGCTCGAGGGGGAACACGGCGTCCTCGTACCAGCCGGCGATGCCCGGCCGGATCCGCTGGTTCGTGAAATCGCGGACGCGCTCGCGCACGGTGCGCTCCTCCGCGCTCAGCAGGGAATCGATGGCCAGGACATCGGAGACGTCGGAAAGGTTGGCCTCATAGTTCATGCCAGCTTCGTTGCTCATGCCAGCATCCTACGGCCGCACCTGCAGGGGCGCGCCGGCGGCGGGGTGGTGCTGCAGGAAGTAGCCCCGCGTGGACGGCGCGAAACGGCAGACGGCGGCCAGCGCCACGCCCAGCCCCAGGAGCAGCACGCCGCTGATGAAGGCCCCGCCGACGCCGAAGATCTGCGTATCGCCGTAGTCCGGATCCCACATCTGTACCGCCGAGACGAAGAATGCCGCAGTCAGCATAAGGGCGCCGAGCAGGGGCATGACGCCGCGGAACCAGAAGTTCCGCGCCGAGCTGCGCAGGGTCGCACGGAAGTACCAGACGCACGCGAAGCCGGTCAGGGCGTAGTAGAACGCGATGAACAAACTGATCGAACTGATGGAGTCGGCGAGCAGGTTCTCGCTCAGGAAACTCATCAGGACGTAATAGGCGACGGCCGCGGCACCCATGACCTGGGTGGAATACCCCGGCGTCTGGTTGCGCGGGTGGACCTCGCCGAACCTGCGCGGCACGGCTCCGTGCACGCCCATGGACAAGGTGCCGCGGGCCGTGGGAAGAATGGTGGTCTGGGTCGAGGACAGCACCGAGGCCAGGACGGCGACGACGATCAGCCAGCCCCAGGGGCCCAGCACCACGTCCTTCATGGCCAGGAAGACATCGTTCTGGTTGGCCTCGTTGCCCAGCCCAATCCCTTCCGTGCCCACCGTGGCATACATCATCACCAGCAGGGCCACAGAGACGTAGATCGCCACAAGGACAAGCGCGGAAATGACGGCGCCTCGGCCGGGCGTGGTGGCAGGGTTTTCGGTCTCCTCGTTCACCGCGAGGCAGGTGTCCCAGCCCCAGTAGATGAACAGGGCCAGCAGGGCTCCATGCACCACCGCGCCGGGATCGGCGAACGCACCGGCGGGGTTGAACCACTCAAGGTCGAAGGCTTGGCCAGGGGCCGCGCCGGGCACCGCGCCCGCGATCCGGAAGATGATTGCCATCGCGAAGATGCCCAGCGAGAGGTACTGCACGTAGGTCAGGACCCGCTGGACATGTTCCCCGAGGCGGATGCCGCGGTAGTTCACGAAGGTCATGAACACGATGAACAGCACACCGGTGGCGGTGACCACGAGGCTGTTCCCGGCCAGCGAACCGTCGCCGATCAGCAGCCACAGGTACTGCCCGGCGACCTGGGCGAGGTTGGCCAGGACCACGACGCCGGCCAGGGCCACGCCCCACCCGCCCAGCCAGCCGGCCCAGGGACCGAACGCCCGGCGGGCCCAGATGAAGGTGGTCCCGCAGTCCGGCATGGCGCTGTTGAGCTCACGGAAAGCGAATGCGATGAAGAGCACGGGCACGAAGCCCAGCAGCAGGATCAACGGGGTGTAGTTGCCGTTCACCGCCACGATCAGTCCCAGGGTCGCCGCAAGCGAATAGACCGGCGCGGTGGAGGCCAGCCCCAACATGACGGAGTCTCCGAGATCCAGGATCCCGGCGCGCAGTCCCTTGGCCGGAACTGCCGCGGGACCCCCGGGGCCGCCGGCCGTCGTCGTCGTCGTGGTTCCGGTGCTCATAGGGCAATACCTGCCTTGCTGGAGTGGGCCTGGTTCGAGGCCGGGGCGGGCGCGTCAATCGTGTTGGGCACGAAGCGGCAGAAGTAGTCGGTGATGGGCCCGTCCGACTCGCGGATGCCGCAGCCGACCGATTCGCCGTCGACCACCCAGAGGCCGAGCACGGGGCGGTTGCCGTCGAAATCGGGAAGGGCATGGAACTGCTGGTAACACCAGCCTTCCCGGCCATAGTCGCCGGGTTGTTCGAGATCGATGCCGGCGGCGTGGATCCTGATGTTGTCCCCTTCCCGGCCGTGCAGCGGCTTGGCCACCCACTCCGTGAGCGGCCCGGGACCGTCAAGATAAGCCGGAAGCAGGTTGGGGTGGTCCGGGTAGAGGTGCCAGAGCGCCGCGAGCAGGGCCTTGTTGGACAGGAGCATCTTCCAGGCCGGCTCCACCCAGCGCGGATTGTGGGCGCGCTGCAGCAGCCGCTGCCCGAACGGCTCCTTCATCATCAGTTCCCAGGGGTAGAGCTTGAACATGGTGCTGATCATGAAGTTGTCGAGGTCCACGAAGCGGTTGAGGTCCGGATCCCATCCGATGTCGGACATGTTGATGCCGATGGTGGTCCAGCCGGCCTGGCTCGCGACGTCCCGCATGTAGGCCGCCGTCATCCAGTCCTCGCCGGATTCTTCCGCCTCGGAGTGGGCGACGTGGAGGGTGCTCATGCCGGTGCGGTACTGCAGCCTCTTCCACTGTCGGATGAGCGCTTCATGGATGCCGTTCCACTGGTCCTTTTCGGGAAGGACGTCCTGCAGCCAGAACCACTGGGCGACGGCGGCCTCAATGAGTCCGGTAGGGGTGTCCGCGTTGTACTCCAGCATCTTGGCCGGGCCGCCCCGGCCGTCGTAGACGAAGTCGAAGCGGCCGTAGACGTCCACATCGCCGGCCTGCAGCGATGCAGCCGCCAGTTCCATGGCCTGCGGCCCGATCCCGATGTTGCCCATGGCCCCGGTGGCGAGGAACTTCGCGGCCTCGAGGCACATGCGGTGCATGTCCTCGGCGGCCTTTTCGAGGGTCTCCACTTCGTCCATGGTGAATTCGTCGTAGGCGCCTTCGTGCCAGTACTCGACGTTCGTGCCGTCGGGCAGGGCCGTGGTGGAGAAGACGAGGCCTTGTGCTTCAATCCGCTGTTTCCAGTCCGGCCGCGGCGCGGATCCCAGTCGTTTCATCCCTAGCCTCCCGTGCTTCCGCCCTTGGCGCTGCCGCCGAAGCCGCCCCTGCTGACCGTGCCGCCCTTGGCGCTGTACCCCGTGGACGCCTTGGCCCCGGTGGGAACTGTCCTGCTGTAGCTGGGGTAGCCCGACCGGTTCTGGCCCAACCCGGGCACGCTGGCGCCGCGGGAGTAGAAGTACCAGGCGTAGATGCCGGAGCTGCGGCCGTCCGTGCTGCTGTTGTTGCACTGGGCATCATCGACTCGCTCGCCGGTGTCGTCGTTGAAGCACACCTGGGCGTAGTCGGCCTCGTCCTCGTTGCTGGCCACCATGGCGGTGATCGTGCCGGCCAGGAGCGCCGTGACGCCCAGCCCGACGACGACGGTACGGCGCTGCGAACGCTTCTTCCGCGCCGCCGCGGCCGCCAGGCCGCGCTCGCGTTCCAGAGCGAAGGGGTCAACCACGGCGGGGGCAGTCGCGTCAGCCGGAAGTCCCGGCGGCGCGGGCTGGCCGGGCTGGTTCTGCAGCTCGGGCCGGAGCTCCGGCTGTGGAATCTGCCACGGAGGCTGCTTCCGGTCCTGCCGTGGACTGTCCGGGTGCTCGTCGTTTCGGCCCAAATCTGTCCCCTCACGTCTGGCCGCAGGGTATCCCGCGGAAGGCTTGCGTGCTTTTCCCGACGCCAGCCTAACCGGCCTCCGGATCCCGGGCGATGGAAAGGGCGTGACGTGTCTGCGGCGGGCGCGTGGGAAGCGTGCCGGCGCTGAGTCCGGGGCCGCGGGCACGCCGCAGGCCTACACTGGTGCCATGGAAACCGCATCCGTGCTTGCTGTCTGCAGGGTTCACCAGCTGCTCGATGATCCCGGCAGCGTCGGGGTCACCGCGATCGACAAGCGCCCCGTGGACGGACCGGTGAAAGTCCACAAACTTGGCCTGCGCGGTGATATCCAGGCGAGCAGGATCCACCACGGCGGCGAGGACCAGGCACTCTACGCGTACTCGCAGGGCGACGCCGACTACTGGGCCGGCGAACTCGACCGGGACATGCCAGCGGGCATCTTCGGCGAAAACCTGCGGATCACGGGCCTCAACGCCTCCAACGCCGTGATCGGCGAACGGTGGAAGGTCGGACTGGACGTCGAGGTGGAAGTCACCTCCCCGCGCATCCCCTGCGCCACCTTCCAGCGGCGGATGGGCGAGCCGCACTGGGTCCAGCGGTTCACCGAGGCCGGCAGGGTGGGCACCTACCTCCGCGTGGTCCGGACCGGCAGCATCGAGGCCGGAGACCACATCCACCGGCTCTTTGTCCCTGCCCACGGCGTGACAATCGCCAAGTGGTTCACCGATCCCACCCTGGAGGACATGGAGGCCCTGCGCGACGCCGACGCCGACGGCCAGA
Source organism: Arthrobacter sp. P1_D4 (assembly GCF_056406115.1). Lineage (NCBI taxonomy): Bacteria > Bacillati > Actinomycetota > Actinomycetes > Micrococcales > Micrococcaceae > Arthrobacter > Arthrobacter sp. P1_D4. The sequence continues at coordinate 19,560 of NZ_JBFUAU010000009.1, forward strand.
TCCGCCTGCAGCCCGAGTACCACCAGAGGTTCGAACAGCTGCAGCGCCGTCTCGGGGTCTAGGCGTGGGGAGCCGGTGTGCGCAAGCTCACCAGCCGCCGTCGGCCCCTCAATTACCACTGTTCCGCTCCATGCCCTACACTTGAAATATCCCCCACTCCGGAAATCCCTTATTCCTGCCCAATTCTTGAGGCAGGACTGGCAAGTGTTGGGGCCCGCAAATGTGATGCGGGCATTTTCATAGGGAGAGCCGGCAAAAGAAAACGCTGTACAGACTGCTGGGATAGCAGCCAAGAGATGCAGCGGGAAGTCCTGCCACGGGATTGCGAAAGCGCCGGACTTCTATGTGACCCGCCGGTCAACCGTACGCCCGGCAATTCGTGTCACGCGTACTGCGGCTCCGCTCACCTCGGGTTGTGCCGCTTGGCCCCTATGGATGAGGAAATTTCACCTATGCCCGAAAATCAGAACAACTCCGTCGACACCGAACTCGCCACCGAGAACACCCAGGCCGACGTCGAGACTTCTGAAACGGCTGCCCCCGCAGCCGGCTCCGCCCCGGAATTCACCGAGGCTCCTGCAAACGTTGTAGCACCGGCCGCCGAAGCTGCCGAAGCTGCCCCGCAGGCAGAGACCAAGACCGAGGCCACTTCCGCCCCGGCCAAGGACGAGGACGCCGAAGAAGAAGGCGTCAAGTTCGTAGACCTCGGCATCGATGGCCGTGTCCTGGCCGCTCTGCAGGACGTCGGCTACGAGAAGCCGTCCCCGATCCAGGCAGCAACCATCCCGCTGCTGCTCGAAGGCCGCGACGTCGTGGGCCTGGCCCAGACGGGTACCGGTAAGACTGCAGCATTCGCAGTACCGGCACTGTCCCGCCTGGCCGAGCTCCACGACCTCAACGGCCCGTCCCGCAAGACCCAGGCCCTGGTGCTGGCCCCCACCCGTGAGCTCGCGCTCCAGGTTGCCGAGGCCTTCACCTCCTACGCCAAGCACATCGACGACTTCACCGTCCTGCCGGTGTACGGCGGCTCCGCCTACGGCCCCCAGCTCGCCGGCCTGCGCCGCGGCGCCCAGGTTGTTGTCGGTACCCCCGGCCGCGTCATCGACCACATCGCCAAGGGTTCCCTGGACCTGTCCGAACTCCAGTACCTCGTGCTGGATGAGGCCGACGAGATGCTCCGCATGGGCTTCGCCGAAGACGTTGAGCAGATCTTCCAGCAGACCCCCGCGGGCCGCCAGGTTGCGCTGTTCTCCGCCACGATGCCGAGCCAGATCCGCCGGCTCTCCAAGCAGTACCTGAACAACCCGGCCGAGGTGCAGGTCAAGTCCAAGACCACCACGGGCGCCAACACCCGCCAGCGCTACCTGCAGGTCATGGGCCCGCACAAGCTCGATGCGCTGACCCGCATCCTCGAGGTCGAAGAGTTCGAGGGCGTCATCGCCTTCGTCCGCACCAAGATGGCTACCGAGGACCTCGCCGACAAGCTGCGCTCGCGCGGCTTCCAGGCTGCCGCCATCAACGGCGACATCCCGCAGCAGCAGCGTGAGCGCACGGTCGAGGCCCTGCGCGACGGCAAGATCGACATCCTGGTCGCCACCGACGTCGCCGCCCGCGGCCTGGACGTCGAGCGTGTCAGCCATGTGGTCAACTACGACATCCCGCACGACACCGAGTCCTACGTCCACCGCATCGGCCGCACCGGCCGTGCAGGCCGTTCCGGCGACGCGATCCTGTTCATGACCCCGCGCGAGAAGTACCTGCTGCGTTCCATCGAGAAGGCAACCCGCCAGCCGGTGGAGCAGATGCACCTGCCCACGGCCGAGACCGTCAACACGCTGCGCCTGGGCAAGTTCGCCGAGCGCATCACGGAGACCCTCGCGTCCGAGGACGTTGCAGCGTTCCGCGACCTGATCTCCTCCTACGAGGAAGAGCACAACGTGCCGGCCTCGGAAATCGCCGCCGCACTGGCCGTCATGGCCCAGGGCGGACAGCCGCTGCTGGTCAAGGAACTGCCGGCAGCGCCCGAGTTCCAGAAGCGCGAGCGCTCCAAGGACGGCTTCGGCTCCCGCGGCCCGACCCGCACCCTGACCGAGGGCAACGCCACCTACCGGATCGCCGTCGGACGCCGCCAGCGCGTCATGCCGGGTTCCATCGTTGGCGCCATTGCCAACGAAGGCGGCATCTCCTCGGCCCAGATCGGCGGCATCGACATCCGCTCGGACCACTCCCTCGTGGAGCTCCCGGCGGACCTGAGCGCCGATCAGCTCAAGGCGCTGTCCCGCACCCGGATCGGCGGCGAGCTGATCCACCTGGAGCTCGACAACGGCCGTAAGCCGGCCGGGGACCGCGGTTCCTACCAGGGCAACCGTGGCGGCGACCGCGGCGGAGACCGTGGCGGCTACTCCGGCGGCAGCGGCAACTTCAAGGGCAACGGCGGCTTCAAGCGCGAATTCCGCAAGGGCGACGGCGAGCGGTCCTCCGCTGACCGTGGCGGCCGCTCGTTCAGCGAGCGTTCCGAGCAGCGCACCTTCGGCGCGGACACCCGCAAACCCCGCACCGAAGGCGGCTTCAAGCCCCGCAACAAGTGGTAACCACTAGCACCCTCTGAGAACGGGCCGGCTCCCTGTGAGCCGGTCCGTTCTTGTTTAAGCTTCCGGCCCCGTGTTCGCTTCGTCACAGCGGCGGCCGCCGATTGGTCCCGGGAGCCGATTCGGGCCCCCAGGACCGCCCCGGGAGCCCGGATTTCCGCTGTTTCCGGCCGGTCCGGCGACGTACGGCCGCCGATTTGTTGGTGGGCGAATCTTCCGGTAGAGTATTTACTCGTTGCCCCCCTAGCTCAGTGGTAGAGCGCGTTCTTGGTAAGAACGAGGTCACCGGATCGATTCCGGTGGGGGGCTCTGAATGAGGGCCTGTGTCAAGGCGGTTTTTGACCGGCTTAGCGCAGGTTTTCCTCATTTACGGCGGTGTAGCTCAGTTGGTTAGAGCGCACGACTCATAATCGTGAGGTCGGGAGATCGAGCCTCCCCACCGCTACAGACAAGACCCCCGGAATCATTGAGATTCCGGGGGTCTTTCTGTTTTCTCGCTTAGAGACGATCAGGGCCTGATCCTTCCCGTTCCCCCAAAATCCATCCTTTTCTCCGAATGGTGGATACAAAATGGATACAGTCCGCAATCGCGACGTGCGGCTGGAGCCCACACGAGGCTTTGTGGCCGTTTGCCGAACTGGTGGGGCACTTGCCGTCACGCTCATGCATCCCAAGGGCACTCAGACACGCCCAGTGCCCCAGGGTGGGCGGTATCTTCCAAGGCTGCGGTCGTGGCTTGCCCGCCCGTGAGGGCCGTGCAGTGGAGATACTCTATTCGGAACGGCTTACTAGGGGGGACACTATGGATGGATTTTTCGATGGGCTCGGTACCGAGCTGGTTATGCTCGTGATCGGCCTGCTTGTTGGGGGTGGGGCCGGTTCAGCGGTCACGTGGAGAATCACAACGAAGAAGCAATTGGTGCGGCAGAGCCAGAAGGCGGGAAATGACGCCACTCAGAACCAAGTTGGACATGACTACCTCCAGGAACGCGGCAAGTGACTCAGAGCCAGAAGGCGGGATCTGGATCCTCCCAGGTTCAAGTGCACGGCGACGTCATCAACCAAACTTTTCAACTGGGCCCGACGAAACAGGAAATGGAGGTAGCGCTGCGGGAGGAGGGTGACCGCATCTTAGACACCATCCGCAAGGAAGTGGCGGCGACGTATGTAGCTGAGGGTCAAGTGGTGGCACAGAGCCGAATCGGACTGTTCGACCAAAAGTTACTAGACGTGCTTGCGCACGAGGGAACCTTGGACGCGCTCAAAGACCCGGCGTTCCAAGTGCTTCTTAAGCGGGCACAGATCGGGGCCGCGTCAACAGAACGCGAGGCGGACTACGATCTCTTAGCCAACCTACTTGGTGAGCGGACTCGCGACGGCGACCGTAGGGCTCGGGCCAGCATCGCGAGAGCGGTCGACGTTGTTGACAGCCTTGATGATGCGGCCTTGCAAGGGCTTACGCTTCTGTTTTACTTGTGGGACCTGCAGCCCGGACAGGGGGACATCGAGACCGGACTTGATTTCTACAGTCGGGGCCTTGGGAAAATCGGCTTCGACATACTCCCGATGGGGGAGGGGTGGTTGGATCACATCGACATACTCGGCCTCGCTCGAATCGAACGCACGGGCTCACAAACGCTCAAGAACTTTCAAGAGAAGTTTGCGGCGGCGGTCCCCGGCTACACCTGCAGAGGTGTGGCGGAAGACCAAGCGTTGAATGTGGAGAAGAAGTTCTTGGACGAGGCCGGCGTTGAGTTCAAACTAGTGCCGCACTACCTCAAGCCGGGATACCTCAGGTTGCCATACGCCCGCATAGAGAGTCTTAAAGCAAACCTTGAAAGCCCTCCCCTCTCGTCGAAACAGCAACAGCGGGCCGTCGAAATTGCGATATCGGACACGGGGATAGATCAACACGATCCTGATGTGGTACCTCGGTTTGTCGAAGCCGTGGATGCTCGTCCCGAACTGGCCGCATGCGCGGCATGGTGGAACCAGATTCCCTACCCGCCAATCAGAACCTCGGCCGGTACGGCAGTTGGATACTCAAACGCGGCTCGGTTTATTAGCATGGCGGGTGTGCCACCTTTGCACGAATACCTACTCCGCTGATGTAAGCGACACACAAGCCAAAGGCCACGGTAACGCGAGACGCAAGTTGCCGGGGCCCTCATGATCTGCAATTTGTCACACGAAAGCCCCAGGGGTAACCCGGGGGCATTCTTCGACTCAATATTCACTTGGCGAGGTAGCGGTAGAGCGTGGCAACCGAGACGCCCACAGCGTCCGCTATTTCCTGGGGGCTCATGACCCCAGCGGCGTGCAGCTGCTTCGCCCTGTTGACCTTCGCGCTGTCCAGCAGTTTCGGCCGCCCCCCGTTGCGGCCGCGCGCACGCGCCGCAGCAAGCCCGATGTTCGTGCGCTCGCGGAGTAGGTCACGTTCGTATTCAGCGAACGCCCCGTAGATACCCAGCATGAGCTTCGCTTGGGCACTGTTGCCGTCCGTGCTAAGCATGGGGTTGTCCAGCACCCGAACCCCCACACCCTGTTCCGCCAGTTCTTGGAACAACTGCACGAGATTCCCGAGGGACCGCCCCAAGCGGTCCAGCTTGGCGACTACCAGCGTGTCGCCTTCCCGCAGGGAATCCAGACACTGGGTGAGGCCTGGACGCTCGGCCTTCGCCCCGCTGACGCCGTGGTCTTGGAACAGGTGGCGGGGGTCAGCTTTGACCCCGGCCGCTAACAGCGCATCGGGCTGCCCGTCTGTGTTTTGATCTGCCGTGCTGACTCGCATATATCCAACCAGTGCCATTCCCATTCCCCATTCTCAGTTACTCAACTCTTGAGCTTGTTATAAGAAGTAGTTTATGAGAAGGGTAATGATAAAGCAGTTCCCTTTAATTTCCGAGGGTCAGCCACCCATGGCTGGCCGCCATGCTGGCACTCAGCAAACGATCGTTTTTAAGAATCGGAATGGATAGGGTGAGCCATGAACACCCCGCAACGGCAACACATTGGCCTCCCCGCCCTGGTCGCCATGGTGGCGATGGTCGCCGTTTTCCTGATACCCGCGTGGATACCGGCACTGCGCACCGCACCGTGGGAGTGGATCGTCGTGGCCATTCAGGCCATCCTCACAGTGGCCCTGGTGGTGTATCTTGTCAGATTCGTGCGGAAGCAACGGGACGACTACTGGCGCGAACGAGGCAAAGACCCTAGGCATCCAGAGGCATGACCAGCTCTCCTCATAAGCCCATCGTTTCTGCGAACGACCGGCCAGTTCAGTGCGTACCTGTCGGTGTTACCGTGAGCCATGTTCAATAGCGACCGACCACGAACGGTAACCCGATGGCTGATTAAAGTCGCTGCCGGTGTCCTGCTTGGCCTCCTAGCCGGGGTGCTCATTAATTGGCAGTTCGCTCTAGGAATGGTTCTGATCTACTTCGTTGTCGCCTGGGCAGCAGAGCGGGGCCAGAAGCAAAAGAGGGAAACCGACGCGTACCGCGAGCAGTGGCTCGGCAAGCGGAAGAGCAACGGCGCGGAATAGCCGGATCCTTCCGCCTCGTCTTTCCATCGTTTTTGCAATATATCTATTGATCGTGCACCCACCTCCTTGGTCGAAACGGCGGGGAACCAGATCACGACTCAACTCTTGCGCCACTTCTTTAGCTTCTGTAGGCGATTGGGGGAGTCAGCCGTCGGTTCGCCATCAGGCTAGTCCGCTTCCGTGGCGTGCTTGCCGGGGTTGATCGGCTTGCCTCGGCTGGCTGCGCAGATCCGGGCTATTAGGTATTGTTCGGGCCGTCCAAGACCTCACCGCAGACAACTCTGCCTTGGTCGAGGTGACCGTTCTGGCCCAGATGCCGGTCGGCACTCAGGATGGCGCGCCCTTTCAACAGCACAAGGAAAAATGCAGAGACAATTCAACGCTATGTGAGAGAGTGATGCCATTACTCATTAGGGGCAATCGTGCGAAAAACACCGGTGTTCTTGTGGGTCTTCCTGCTGCTGTCTGTCCTCTGGTACTTCGCTGTCGGAACAATCGACTCAGTTCTCATGTCCCACAGATATTCCACGTTTTCGAACTTCTGCTACAGGAAGTTATTGCCGGCCGGGCTCATCCACGGCCCCGAGGGCTCGCCGTCGTTCCCTGGGGGCGCCTATAGCTTCGCCCCGTTGGGAGTCGAATGTGCCTTCGGAATGCGAGACGGGTCGGTGGTCAAGTCATTCCAGGTCCGGTATTTCCCGCTGGCTGCTGCTGCAATCCCTTTGCTGACCTCGCTGTCGTTCTTCGTTTTCATCCTGCTTCGTCGCCACTCATGGAGCGCCAGAAAATGATAAGTCTTAGCGCGTTCATTGGTATCGCCATCCTGACGATATTCGCGGGCCAGGCGGCCGCCGAGGCCACCGTTCATCAAGAGTCAGTCAAGAAAGAAATCGAAGCCATCGGGGCCACTGGCTCATCCCCGGCAGCCGTCGCCGAACTGATCGTCGACAGCAAGCTCAAGGACTTCGCACTCTCGAACTTCCCGAAGTGCATTGAAACAGGAACACTTGAAGCTCCAAATCAGACACGAATATCCGGTATCTGATCGAGCGACGGAGATTCCCCCGCGGATCCGGAAAGTCGCCATTTGGAGCTGCGATTTGACCGCCAATCCCGAACTGACGGTCACAGGGGACCACTCAAGTTAGCTCCGGGTGATGCCGCACCCGAGACCAGAAACTACCCAGCCGCCAGGAATGGTCCGGCTTACACCGGCAATCCAGTCACCACTGCGCGCCGTCCGTTCATCGATTGCTTTCCATCCATCGGTTGGAGCGCCGGAAGGCGCGTTTACCGACTTAGCCCACGTCACCGCGGCCGCTTCAGGGGTTGGCTCTCCGGGAACACTCGTGTCAACGTCAGCAACATAGGCGCCGTGACAAGGCGCGGCACTACCGCTTGGCACGGCGCCGGTGGAGGCCGGTTGCGCCGCACACGACGACAAAGTGAACAGGATGAGGGCCATTACTCCGGCTCTCCCGACGTTTTTCCTCATGGCCGCATCGTACGGCTGGAGGTCAGTCATGCCAACGGGCAGACGTATACCTTCCGTGGCGGGCAGATGCACCCAATACGATCGTTTTGATAGAGCCGCTAGTCGAACAAAATGTGGAGCACCACCATGAGGGCGCCGGCACCGAAGAGTAGCGAGCAGAACAGGATGCCTATGCCCTCCATGCCCTGGGCTTGCTCAGCCTTGTCCCTGACGGCAAGTACTTTGAACTTTTCCGTGATCAGGTACACCTGATACGCGGCTATGCGCCTACGGAAGACGAACCACGCCGACGCCACAAGCATGAACACGATGCCTTCCACGATTGCCTTGCCTCCACAATCCGCCGCTAGGGTGCCCTTGCCCCGAGCCTACTGGGCGGGGATCCAGTCCTCGGGTCCTTCACCTGACATTCTGTCCGGTTGCCCCCGTCCTCTCATGCCCCCCTCACAAAGGGGAGGGGGAGGGACCCGCGACAGCCCCGCCGCTGTCCCCGGTAGTGATAGCGCCTCCGACGTCGTACGGGATAGAAGCTGACAGGCCCGTCTGAGGTGGGTTTGGGCCAAAGTGGGACTGAGAGAGGGGGCGGTTGGTACCTCCCACCTCTACACGCTCAGGGAATCCTGTTTTCGGCCACGCTAGGGGATAGCTTGCGGCCCAAGTGGCGGCTGTAGCTCCGCCACGGCACCGGCTCGTCGGTGGGGAAGGTGGCGACTACGGGAATGCACTTCGCGCAGGGAGGATTAAAAAATCAACGGCGTCAGTGCAGTGCGGGCACGCCCGGACACCGGCTGAATCGTCTCCTGGTCAGCGGTGTGCCTTCCGCAACGCGAGCCCGTGACAAGCGGCTTGTTTCGCCGTAGCTTTGCAGCAACTGACGGTTGGGGATATCAGTGGACCTTCTTGGCACCATCATGGCCCCGTTCAAATGGCTGGTCTCAGCCATGATGGCGGGTTTCCATGACGGACTCAGCGCCATCGGCATGCCGGCGGCCAGCGGCTGGACCTGGACGCTGTCCATCATCGGGCTCGTGCTGGTGATCCGCGCCGCCCTGATCCCGGTGTTCCTCAAACAGGTCAACGTCCAGCAGCGCATGAGGCGGCTGCAGCCGGACCTGAAGAAGCTCCAGGACAAATACAAGGGCAAGACCGATCCGGTCTCCCGCCAGGCCATGGCGCAGGAACAGATGGCCCTCTACAAGGCGCACGGCACCAACCCGTTCTCCGCCTGCCTGCCCCTGCTGATCCAGATGCCCTTCTTCTTCGCGCTGTTCCAGATGCTGTCCGGCATCAGCTCGGCCAAATCCAGCGGCCAGGGCGTCGGGGCAATGAGCCCCGAACAGGTCGCGCAGTTCGACGAGTCCACAATTTTCGGCGCCCCGCTCTCGGCTTCGCTGCTGCACGGCGGCGGCGGCGGCAGTCAGCTCTCGGTGTGGATCCTCTCCATTGCGATGATCCTGGCCATGACGGCCTCACAGCTCATCACGCAGCGGCAGATCATGGCCAGGAGCCTGTCCGGCGAGGCCGTGGCGACTCCGCTCATGGGCCCGCAAAAGGTGCTGCTGTTCAGCCTGCCGGTCGTCTTCGGTGTGGGCGGGATCGTGTTCCCCATCGGCGTCCTGATCTACTGGACCACCACCAACCTGTGGACCATGGGGCAGCAGTTCGCTGTCCGGTGGGACAGAATGGGACCATGACGCGCATCGCAATTATCGGCGGCCACGGCAAGGTGGCTTTGGAACTGTCCAGGATCCTCGCGGCGGAAGGGCACGGGGTCACCTCCTTTATCCGCAACCCGGACCATGCGGCCGACGTCGCGGCCACCGGCGCCACGCCGGCGCTGCTGGATGTGGAGAACGCGAGGACGGCGCAGATCGCCGGAGCCCTCCACGGACACGACGCCCTGGTGTGGTCGGCCGGAGCCGGCGGCGGCAGCCCCGAACGGACCTACGCCGTGGACCGCGACGCCGCGATCCGTTCCATGGACGCCGCGGCGGAAGCGGGCGTCAGCAGGTACGTCATGGTGTCCTATTTCGGGGCCGGGCCGGACCACGGAGTCCCCGCGGACAACGGCTTCTTCGCCTACGCCGAAGCCAAGGCCGCGGCGGATGAGTACCTGCGCGGTTCAGGCCTTGACTGGACCGTCCTGGGCCCCGGAACGCTGACCACGGGACCCGGCAACGGGATGATCGACGTCGACCCCGCCGACACGTCCGACGGCACCGAAACCGCCCGGGCCAACGTCGCCCTGGTGGCGGCGGCGGTCCTCGGGCTGCCGGCCACGATCGGGCGCACCATCGAGTTCCGGGACGGCACGCTCCCGCTCGCGGCCGCGCTGGAACCGTTGGGCTAGCCCAGGACCCTTCCCGATAGGGTGGTGGGGGCGGTCCGCGCATCCACCCGGGATGCCCCGGCCCGCCTCCGGGGAAAGCGGGCACATGGATCAGTTGGCACTCATCGTTGGACTTCTGCTGGCTACGGTGGGCGCTGTCGGTCTCGGGGAGAAGCTGAGGCTGCCCTACCCGGTGCTGATGCTGATCCTGGCCGTTGCCCTGACGTTCATCCCCGGCTTCCCGGAGATCCAGATCCCGCCGGAGCTGATCCTGCCCATTTTCCTGCCCCCGCTGCTCTTCGCGACAGCGCAGCGCAGTTCGTGGGCTGTTTTCCGGGTCCGCTGGCGCACGTTGCTGATGCTTGCCGTCGCGCTCGTGGTGGTCTCGACGGCGGTGGTCGCCGGCGCGGCCTGGCTCATGATCCCGGGCATCGGCATACCGGCCGCGATCGCCCTGGGCGCCATGGTGGCCCCGCCCGATCCCGTGGCCGTGGACTCCATCGCCAGCCGGGTCCACATGCCGCGGCGGCTCATCAACGTGCTCCAGAGCGAGGGCCTGTTCAACGACGCCGCTGCCATCGTCATCTTCCAGGCGGCCGTGGCCGCCGCCGTCGCCGGTACCAAGATTGCCTCCGACGTCGTCCTCCAGTTTGTCCTGGGAGCTGCGATCGCGGTGGTTGTGGGGATCGGCATGGGCTGGCTCACGAGCCTGATCACCCGCCTGGTGACCTCCATGGTGGCCCGGAGCGCCGTCACCCTGGTGGTGCCGTTTGCCGCCTACATCCTGGCCGAGGAGGTGCACGCCTCCGGGGTGATCGCCGTCGTCGTCACCGCGCTGGAAATGCAGCGGCACTCCCGGCCCGGGGACGCCGCGGAGAGGGTCACCCGCACCGCGTTCTGGGACGTCGTGGAACTGCTGGTCACCGGCCTGGCGTTCGGGCTGGTGGGGCTGGAAGTACGGCAGGTCATCCACGACGAAGGCAGCGGCGTTTTCGGCATGGTCGGGACGGCCGCGGTGGTGTGCGTCCTGGTGTTCGCCGCACGCTTCGCATGGCTGGCCATGATGTCCGGCCTCTCCCGGGCGAGGAAGGATGTTCTGCGCCCTACTTCGGCCAAGGACGTTCTGATACTCACGTGGTGCGGCATGCGGGGCCTGGCCACCCTGGCGCTGGCCCTGGCTCTTCCGCTAACCGTTGCGGACGGCACGCCGTTCCCTGCCCGCAGCGAGCTGCTGGTGATCGCCTGCGCCGTGCTGCTGGCCACCCTGGTGCTGCCCGGGCTGACGCTGCCGTGGCTCATGCGGGTCCTGAAGGCGTCCGAGGACGGTTCCGAAGAACGCGACGCCGCCCGCGTATTGGCGAGCCGGGCGCAACAGGCAGCGATCGCGGCCCTGAAGGACAATGAGCTCATGAAGGAGCTGCCGGCGGATAAGGTGGCGCTCGTGAAGGAGAAAATGACCCGGCTGCACGCCGAGCTGCTGGACGGGAGCCTGCGGAATGAAAGCGCGGGGGAGCAGCGTAAGCGTGGCCGGGAACTGGCGATTGCGGTGCAGACGATCGCCCTCGATGCGGCCCGCCGGGAAGTCGTAGCGGCCCGGAACGAGCCGGGCATGGACCCGGAAGTCGCGGACCGGGTGCTGCGGCAGTTGGACCTGCGCACCATGATCATGCCGGACTAGGGCAACGGACCAGGGTCAGCCCCGCGCGGGGAGGGCCAGCTCCAAGGCATTCGCCTCAACGTAGTCCAGGGCGTGCCGGACCGCGCCCGCCGTGACGATCGCGTCGCCCAGGGGTGAGACCGTCACCCGCGGGGGAGTCGCGGTGAAGCGGGGAAGCAGCGCTGTGATGCCGGGCAGGAGCGCCCCGGCGGACTCGGCGACGGCGCCGCCGATAACCACCTGCTCGGGGTTGATCAGGCTCGCGATCGAGGCGATGACCCGGGCCATGCGCTCCGAAATCCGGTCCAGGATGGACAGGGCGGCCGGGTCTCCCGCGGCCGCGTCCGCGAAGACGCGCGGCGCACTGGCAGGGCCTCCCGCGGAGGGGCCGCCGCCGGCCGCCGACCACTGCCGCACCAGGGCGGCGATGCCGTCGCTGGAGCCAACACCTTCCACCATGTCCAGATAGCCCATCTCGCCGGCGGCCCCGCCGCGGCCGTGGAGCAGGCGGCCGGATTCCATCACGCCGGCGCCTAGGCGTTCGCCGGCCAGGAGCACCACCAGATCATCCACGCCCACGCCGGACCCGCGCCAGCGCTCACCGAGCGCAGCCAGGTTGGCGTCGTTCTCCAGGAGCACGGTCCAGCCGTGCAGCTCCTTCAGCGCGGAGCGGAGCCCGACGTCGAACAGGCTCCAAAACCGCTGCGTCACCAGAACGTTGCCGTCGCGGTCCACCGGCGCTGCGATCCCGGCGCCGACGGCCAGGACCCTGCCCGGGTCCGCTCCCGCGGCTTCCAGCGCCTCGCGGCAGGCGAGATCGACGACGCCGATCCGCTCCTGCGCGGGGATGTCCGCCGCACGGAAGCTTCCGCTGGAACGGCCGATCACCGTGCCGCGGAGGTCGGCCACGGCGGCGGTGGTGGTCGCGGCACCAATGTCCAGGCCCAGCACGAAGCCCGCTTCCCGGTTGAAGGCAAAGCGCCGGGCCGGCCGGCCCTTCCGCGGACTGGCCGGGTCTGCGGGCTGGTCCTGCTCCACGATCCAGCCCCGGCCGATCAGGTCCTCGCAGACGGCAATCACCGAGGCCCGGGTCAGCCCGGTCAGGGCCATCAACTCGGTTCCGGTGGCAACGTCGGCGCCGCGGATGTGGCGGAGCACGGCCTGGGCGTTGACGCGGCGCAGCAGCTGCGGCGTGGCGGCGGCTGCGTGCGGCATCACTTCTTGACCTCTTCTGTCCCCGGACCCATAATTGTTCAGGCAATATATTTAGCTTGTATCTAAATTACCAGAAGCCCTCCCAGACCCGAAGGAATCTCCTTTGACCAACACCGCCACGCTGGCAACCCTGTCCGGTTCCGACCTCGCCGCCGACCCCAACTGGTGGCGCCAGGCATCGGTGTACCAGATCTACCCGCGGAGCTTTTCGGACTCCAACGGTGACGGCCTGGGCGACATCAAGGGCATCACCGCCAAGGTCCCGTACCTGAAGGACCTCGGGATCGACGCCGTCTGGCTCTCCCCGTTCTACCCCTCGGCCCTCGCCGACGGAGGCTACGACGTCGACGACTACCGCGACGTGGACCCCAAGCTCGGCACCCTGGCGGACTTCGACGAGATGTCCGCCGCGCTGCACGCCGCGGGCATCAAGCTCATCGCCGACATCGTCCCCAACCACTCCTCGAACCGGCACGAGTGGTTCCAGGAGGCCCTGGCCTCCCCGCGCGGCTCCGCGGCTCGCGAGCGCTACATCTTCCGCGACGGTCTCGGCGAAAACGGCGAGCTCGCGCCGTCGGACTGGGAATCCGTCTTCGGCGGCCCGGCCTGGGAGCGCATCACCGAGCCCGACGGCACGCCCGGCCAGTGGTATATGCACATCTTCGCCAAGGAACAGCCGGACCTGAACTGGGCCAACCGGGAAATCCGCGACGACTTCCTCAAGACGCTCCGCTTCTGGTCCGACCGCGGCGTGGACGGCTTCCGCGTCGACGTCGCCCACGCGCTGACCAAGGACCTCACCGAGCCGCTGATCTCCAAGGTGGAGCTCAGCGCCGCCAACACCGGAACGGACGGCTTCCCGGACGGCTCGCACCCGTTCTGGGACCGCGATGAAGTCCACGAGATCTACGCCGAATGGCGCGAGGTGTTCAACGAATACAACCCGCCGCGCACCGCCGTGGCCGAGGCCTGGGTGCACGCCACCCGCCGCGCCCGTTACGCCAGCCCGGAGGGCCTGGGCCAGGCGTTCAACTTCGACCTCCTGCAGGCCGACTTCGACGCCGGCGAGTTCCGCGAAATCATCGCCCGGAACCTCGCCGAGGCCACCGAGTCTGGTGCCTCCTCCACCTGGGTTTTCTCCAACCACGACGTCGTCCGCCACGCCACCCGCTACGGGCTGCCCCAGGGCGGCGGCAAGCACGCCCAGGGCCAGGACGGCAAGGGCTGGCTGCTGGCCGGCGCCCCCGTCGAGGAGCTCGACGTCGAACTCGGCCTGCGCCGGGCCCGCGCCGCGACCTTGCTGATGCTGGCCCTGCCGGGTTCGGCCTACCTGTACCAGGGCGAGGAACTGGGCCTGCAGGAAGTCGCGGGGATCCCCGACGCCGAGCGCCAGGACCCCACCTTCTTCCGGAACAAGGGCGTGGAGATCGGCCGCGACGGCTGCCGCGTGCCCCTGCCCTGGGCCCCGGAGGGCACTTCGTTCGGCTTTGGCGCCGGCGGGGCACACCTCCCGCAGCCGGCCTGGTTCAGCCGCTACGCGGTGGCAGCCCAGGACGGCGTGGAAGGCTCCACGCTCGAGCTCTACCGCAAGGCCCTGAAGCTGCGCCGCGAACTCCAGACCTCGGAGGAACTGCAGTGGCAGGAATCCGGCAGCGCCGACGTCCTGCGCTTCAGCCGTCCCGGCGGCTGGCAGACGGTGACCAACTTCGGCGACGCGCCGGTTGACCTGCCGGCCGGCGAGGTGCTGGTCAGCAGCGGCCCGCTGGATGGCGGGCAGCTGCCGGCCAACACCACCGTCTGGCTGCGGTGAGTCCCGCACCGCAGGTTTCGCCCGGCACGCACGCAGGCGCCGGGAACCTCCCCCAGGAACTCGTCTACGGCTGCATGGGCCTGGGCGGCGACTGGTCGGTCGAGCCGTACTCGTCCGCACACGTGGACGAGGCGGCTGCGGCCGTCGAGGCCGCCCTGAACGCGGGCATCACACTGTTCGACCACGCGGACATCTATACCAACGGCAAGGCCGAAGCCGTCTTCGGCGAGGTCCTGGCCCGCACCCCCGGGCTGCGGGAGAAAATCCGGCTGCAGACCAAGTGCGGCATCCGGCTCAATGAGCAGGGCCTGGAGGCCTACTACGACCTCAGCCGGGACGGCATCCTGGCGCGGGTCAACGAAAGCCTGGCCCGGCTCCGGACGGACTACGTCGACGTGCTCATGCTGCACCGCCCGGATCCCCTGATGGATCCGGCGGATGTGGCCTCCGCCGTCGGGCAGCTCATGGCCGAAGGCAAGGTGCGGGCCGTGGGCGTGTCCAACATGTCGGGCCCGCAGATCGAGATGCTGCAGGACCGGCTCGAGGTTCCCGTGGTGGGCAACCAGCTCGAAATGAGCCTGCTGAAACGGGCGTGGCTGGAAAGCACGGTGCTGGTCAACCATGCCGAGGGCACGGACTACAGCTTCCCGCACGGGACCGTGGAGCACTGCGTCCGGAACGGCATCCGGCTGCAGGCGTACGGGTCGCTGGCCCGCGGCCTCTACACCGGGGCGCCGGCGGCCGCGCGGMCGCCGGCCGAGGAGGCTGCCACCTCCCTCGTGGCCGCCCTGGCCGCCGAGAAGGGGACCACGGGGGAAGCGATCGTGCTCGGCTGGCTCATGAGGCACCCTGCCGGGATTGCGCCCGTGATCGGCACCGCGAACCCGGACCGGATCCTCGCCTGCGCCGGCGCCCCCGAGGCCGCCGCGGCGATGACGCGCGCCGAGTGGTACGGGCTCTGGGTCGCGGCCCGGGGAAGCAACATCCCCTAGCCGGTCCGCCCCACCCAACTGGCCGGCCGCCTGGCCGTTTTGAGCCTGGAAACGGCTTCTGCTGTCGGCCAGCTGGGCAGGGATGTGATTTTGGTCGTAATGGTCGCCGCTGAAGGCCGGATCGCTTAGCGGCAAGTGCCCCCGGGCGACTAGCGTAGATGCATGACCTCTACCACCACCGCCGAATCACTTCGGCCCCAACGCAACATCCCGGCCGACATCGCCCGCTCCTGGCTGCTGGTTAACGCGATGAAGACCGACCTCTTCGACCAGTCCGCCGTCTCCCGGGCCGATGCGATCATCCTCGACATCGAAGACGCGGTGGACCCCTCGCAGAAGGACGCCGCCCGCGCCAACGTCGTGAACTGGCTGACCGCCGGCGGCAGCGCATGGGTCCGGATCAACGACGCCACCAGCCCGTTCTGGGCCGACGACCTCGCCGGCCTGCGCGGCACCCCCGGACTGCTGGGCATCATGCTGGCCAAAACCGAATCGGCCGACCAGGTCACGGAGAGCTTCCACCGGATGGACGGCAAGACCCCGGTGATCCCCCTGGTCGAGTCCGCCGTCGGCATCGAGGAAGCCAACAACATCGCCAAGGCCCAGGGCGCCTTCCGCCTGGCCTTCGGCTCGGGCGACTTCCGCCGCGACACCGGCATGGCGGCCACCGCGGAAGCCATGGCCTACCCCCGCGCCAAGCTCGTTGTGGCCAGCCGCGTGGGCAACCTGCCCGGCCCCATCGACGGCCCCACCGTCGGGACGAACCACCCGATTCTGCGCGAACAGACCGGCATCACGGTGATGATGGGGATGACCGGGAAGCTCTGCCTCGCCATCGACCAGACCCCGGTCATCAACGAGGTCATCAGCCCCACCCCGTCCGACGTCGCCTGGGCCACGGACTTCATGGCCGACTTCGAAGCCAGCGGCCGCGTCATCCGGGACGGCTCCGACCTGCCGCGCCTGGGCCGGGCCGAGAAGATCATGAAGCTCGCCGTGGCCTTTGGCGTGCAGCCGGCCCTGTAGCCACATCACCACCGCAGGAGACCCCGTGACCGATACCCGCTATCTGGTGCACGGGGTCTTTTGGGATGGTCCGGCGCCGGGGCCCGCCGCAGCGTCCGGCGGCAGGCCACCGGCGATGCGCCTGCAGGGCCCTGGCGGCGCCTTCACCGCACTGACGCTCGACCCCGGCACCCGCCTCGGTTTCCGGCTCGCCGCCCCGGGCAAGCACTGCCTCGGGCACCACCAGGTGCACGGACCCGCGGACCGGGACCACGTCCTGTGCCCGGACCGGGCTCCCGCCGCAAGGGGCAGCCAGTGCGAGCGGTGCTTCGTGCTGGACGACTCCCGGCTGATCCATGACTTCCACCGCGGCGGCCGGGTCCCGCCGGGCCTGCGCGCGTACCTGATGCAGCCGCACTGGCTCTACGTCGCCACCTTCGCCAACGGGGCCAGCAAGGTCGGCACCGCGTCCCACCCGCGCAAATGGAACCGGCTCGCCGAGCAGGGCGCCGTCGTCGCCCGGTACGTCGCCCGTGCCGAGGACGGCCGCGTGGTCCGCCTCCTCGAGGACATGATCACGCGCGAGGCCGGGCTGCCGCAGCAGGTCCGCGCTGCCGCCAAGGCCGCTGCGCTGCTCGCCCCGGCAGCCGCCGTCGACCTCGACGCCCTGAACGGACGGCTGGCAGGGGAGGCCCGGACCCTGCTCGCCGGTGCCGGCGGGGAGGGCTTCGCGGTGGTGGATGAACGGTGGGCCCGGCCGGAGCTCTCCGCGAAGGCCTGCGCCCCGGCTGCCCGGCACGCCTATCCGCACGACCTCGCGGCCGGAGCGCACGGGTTCCGGATCGACGCGCTGAGCGGCAGCATTGCCCTCGCGGCGCTGGATGGCAGCGGACTGGAATTCGTGGTGAACCTGGGCCAGCTCAAGGCCCGGGTGATCGAACTCGGTGACCACGGCTCGGACGTCCCGGCCGTGCAGGAAGCCTTGTTCTGACGCTGGATTTGCCCCGCGACGCGCAAATTACCGGACGCGCCCGTATTCCCGCGCCGGCAGGCAATGTGAGTGTCGCCAGGAATTTTTGCGGCTCGCGGCGTCGTCCGGCCGCCCCGGTAGACTGGCACGGTGCTGAATGAATTCTGGGCCACCGCGTCAACCACCTACAAGGTGCTCGTCTTCAGCGCCATGGGCCTGATCGCCCTCGGCATCATCCTCAGCGTGGTGGGCAACAGCACCGGCAACCAGCCCCTTGCCCTCGCCTCACTGGCAGTGATCGGACTCGGCCTGATCCTGCACATTGCCGGGCTTGTGGTCCGCGGCCAGGCGATCCGGAAAAACCTCAAGCGCTAGCGGCCGCGTTCCGCACCACATGGCTCCGGGCATGCTCCACCGCGTCCGGGAGGGATGTGAACAGGTGCTTGTGATGCCGCAGTGAGCGGATGACCCCCACATTGGTCACGAGCTCCAGATGCTGCGGCTGGACCCCCTTCAGCAGGACCGTGACCCCGCGCAGCTCCAGCGCGGAGACCACCTCAACGAGCATGTGGGCGCCCGTGGCGTCCAGCATCCGCAGCTGGGAGAGCCGGATGACGGCCACCTGGATGTCCCGGACCTGGCTGATCTCCTGCAGGACCCGCTCCGCTGCACCGAAAAACATGGCCCCGTCCAGCCGGAAGATGGCGATGTGCTCGTCGCCCGGAACCGGCGGCCCCGGGATGTCTTCGCGCCGGACCCCGCTCAGCGAAGCGAATGTCCGCAGCGTGAACACGGCGGCCGCGGCGAGTCCGATCTGGATGGCCACAATGAGGTCGAAGGCGACGGTAATGAGGGCGGTGACCACGAAGACCGCGGCGTCGGCCCGGGTGGAGCGCAAAATCGCCGTGACGGTGTGCCGCGAGACCATGCGGACGGCCGTGACCATGAGGATGCCGGCCAGCGCCGCCAGCGGGATCCTGCCGACGAGCCCCGCCGCCAGGTAGATGATGGCCAGCAGCACCAGGGCGTGCACCACCGCGGAGAGCCGGGTCTTGGCCCCGGAACGGACGTTCACGGCGGTCCGGGCGATCGCGCCCGTCGCGGGCATGCCGCCGAAGAATCCGGCAGCGATCGAGGCCAGCCCCTGGCCGGTGAGCTCCCGGTCCGGGCTGTACGCGCCGGACGGACGGCCGTCGGGGCCGACCATGCCGGCGGCCACCCGGGCCGAGAGCAGGGATTCGATGGCGGCGAGCGTCGCGATGGACACGGCCGGCATCAGCAGGCCTCCCAGCGCGGCCGGATCGACAGAGGGCATCGAGGGCGCCGGCAGGGAGTGCGGAAGCGCGCCGATCCGCGGTATGTCCAGCGCCAGCATCTCCGACGCCGCGGTGGTGAGCAGCACCGCGATCAGGCTCGCGGGCAGGGCCTTGCTCAGCCTGGGCAGCAGGTACATCACGGCCGCGACGCATGCCACCACCGCGAGCGTTTCCAGCACGGTCGGCATCGTGGCCTGCGACGCGCTCTCGACGGCGGCCAGGAGGGTGTTGTGGCCCGGCGTTCCCTCGGTGCCCGTGGCCAAGGGAACCTGCTGGAGGAAAATGATGGCGGCGATGCCGAGTGTGAAACCCTCCACGACCGGCCACGGGATGAACGCGACGGCCCGGCCCAGCCCGCTGGCGCCCAGGACCACGACCAGCAGCCCGGCCAATACAGAGACCAGGGCAATGCTGCCGACGCCGTGGACGGCGACCACCGGGGCCAGGACCACCACCATGGCGCCGGTCGGGCCGGAGACCTGGACGTTGGATCCGCCCATGACGGCGGCGACAAGTCCTGCCACCACTGCGGTGATGAGTCCGGCCTCCGCCCCGACCCCGGAACTGACCCCGAAGGCCAGGGCCAGGGGGAGCGCCACAATGCCCACCGTGATGCCGGCGAACAGGTCCGTCTTCCAGGCGGACCTCAAGAGCTCGTAGTCGCGGCGGGACGGCACAAACCGGGCGAAGCGTCCCCGTGCCGTGGCAGATGTCGTCGCCGGGTCTGCTGCCTGGGCCGCGCTCACGTTGCCGTGGCGTCGAGGCGGCCGGTACTGTCGGCGTCGCCCGCGCGGTCGAGGTGGCCTGCCGGCAGCTCCTGCGCTATCCGGAGCTGTTCGCTGGAACCGGCCAGGGTGTCCAGCAGGAAGACCCGGGCAATCGCGAGCAGCTCCTTGATCTTGGGATGAGTCAGCCGGTAGGTCACGACATTCGCCGTCCGGACCGACGTCACCACACCGTGCCGGCGCAGCGTGCCCAGATGCTGGGACAGGTGCGAGGGCTCCAGCCCCGTCTCGGCGAGCAGGTAACTGACCGGCGCCGTATTGTCCGGCGCGGCCGCCAGAAGCTCGAGGATCCGGATTCGGGCCGGGTGCGCCAGGGCTTTGAACAGGTTGGCCTTGATTTCATACAGGGGGGTCTGCGCGGCGGAGATCATGGCGGGGAAACACTTTCTCGCATCCGTTCGCGGCGCGGTGCGGCGGCGCCCTCGGCGATTCGGATTGATGGATTGATGTTTTCATCATATCGCGCCGGTCAAGACCCGCCGGAGCGCCGGTCAAGACCCGCCGGAGCGCCGGTCAAGACCCGCCGGGGCGCCCGTCAGTGCCCGTCCGGTCCCCGGCGCTCACCCTGTCACGAAGCCGGACGGCTCCGGGCGTGGCGATAGGCTGGAACCATGACTATCAATCCGGACCTGCAGGGGCGCAGCTACCCTGCCGCAGAGGTGTATGACGTCGGCCGCGAGAAGATCCGCGAGTTCGCGCGCGCGGTCAAGGCCACCCACCCTGCCCACTTCGATGTTGCCGCCGCCGAGGCGCTGGGTCACAGGGACCTCGTGGCGCCGCCGACCTTCGCCATTATCGTCGCGCAGCGCGCCGACGCGCAGCTGATCGAGGATCCGGAATCCGGGATCGACTTCTCCCGCGTGGTCCACGCCGACCAGCGGTTCACGCACCACCGCCCGATCGTCGCGGGGGACCGGTTGGTCGCCGAACTGCACGTCGACGGCGTCCGCGCCATGGGCGGCGGAGCCATGATCACCACCCGCTCGGAAATCTTCGCCCTGGCCCCCGGCGATGCCACCGGTGTCCGGGAGCCGGTCGCCACCACCATCTCGTCCATCCTGGTCCGCGGAGAGGGACAGTAGCCATGAGCATCGACATCGCAGCACTCACGGTCGGCCAGGACATTGGCAGCCGCAGCATTACCGTCACCCGCACCGACCTCGTCAAGTACGCCGGCGCATCCGGTGACTTCAACCCGATCCACTGGAACGAGGCCTTCGCCACCGGCGTCGGCCTGCCGGGCGTGATCGCGCACGGCATGTTCACCATGGGTGCGGCCGTCCAGCTCGTGACCGACTGGGCCGGCGATCCCGCCGCCGTCGTCGACTTCCAGACCCGCTTTACCAAGCCGGTTCCCGTCGCCGACACGACGGGGACACCGGAGTCCGGCGCCGTGATCGAGATCAGCGGGGCCATCGGGGCCCTCGACGCCGACGCCGGCACCGCCCGCGTCGACCTCACGGTCGTCTCGGCCGCCCAGAAGGTCCTCGTCAAGGCCCAGGCCGTCGTCAGGGTGGCCTAGCCCATGGCGTTGCTGTGAATCTGGCTGCTGTGACCAGGGAAGTCTTCGTCCCGCCCGCCGAGATCACGCACTGGCGAAACGCCGTGGTGGTGGCCTACGCCGCGAGCGGAATCGCATTTTCCACCTGGGTGTCCCGGCTGCCGGCCATCCGCGACGGCCTGGACCTGACTCCCGGCACCATCGGACTGCTCCTGCTCTGCATGACGGCGGGATCCTTCCTGTCCGTGTCCGCCTCGGGCCTGATTGTTCTTCGCCTTGGCTCCAAGCGCACCATCCGGATCGGCAGCATCATGGTCGGATTCGGGCTGGCGCTGGCAGGCTTCGGCACCTCGGTGCTCGCCAGCCCGGTGGCGGTTGCCGCGGGTCTGGCAATCATCGGGCTGGGCACCGCCAGCTGGAACACCGCGTCCAACGTCGAAGGGGCGGCGGTGGAACGCGCCGTCCGGCGGCACATCATGCCCCGGCTGCACGGCTCCTTCAGCCTGGGCACTGTGGCGGGCGCCGGGCTGGGCGCCTGGGCTGCCGCCGCCGGGATCCCGGTCTTCCTGCACCTGGCAGTGGTGGGCCTGCTGGTGGCCGGCTCGGTGACCACCGCGGCGGCCTGGTTCCGGGCGGACATCACGCCCCTCGAGGCGGAGCAGCCCTTCAAAGCGTCCGGGACAGATACCTTCGAGGATCCTTCCACCGGGCCCATCCCGATCGTCCGGCAGACGGACGCGGTCCCGGAGCCGCCCTTGGACAACAAACGCCTCATCGCCCAGGCCTGGCGTGACAGGCGCACCCTGCTGCTGGGCGTGCTGGTCCTCGGGCTGGCCCTGGCCGAAGGAGCGGCGGGGGACTGGGTGGCGCTGGCGCTGGCCGACGGCCACGGCCAGACCGACGCCGCCGGAGCCGCCGGGTACGGGCTGTTCGTCACCTTCATGACCATCGGCCGCTTCGCCGGCACCCTGGTCCTGGACCGCTTCGGCCGGGTCCCGGTGATGCGCTGGTGCGCCGCGCTGGCGGTTCTGGGCCTCGGCCTGTTCGTCTTCGCACCGGTACCGTGGCTGGCCTACGTGGCCCTGGCCATCTGGGGACTCGGCGCGTCCCTGGGCTTCCCGGTCGGCATGTCCGCCGCGGCCGACGATCCCGTCAAGGCCGCCGCGCGGGTGTCCGTGGTGTCCACGATCGGCTACGGAGCGTTCCTGTGCGGGCCGCCGCTGCTGGGTCTGCTGGCCGAGCACGTCGGCATTCTCCACTCGCTGCTGGCCGTCATGGTGATGCTGATCGTCAGTTTCCTGCTCTCCCCGGTGACCCGTAAACTCCCCGCGCCCGTGCCCTTGCCGGGACAGAGCAGCTAGCCAGGTGCGGCCGGCACCGGCTTAGGCGGGCTGATGATCCCGGCTAGGCTGGTCAGGTGACCCAGATCCAGCTCTCCGCCCTGACCACCTCCGCCGTCGGCGGCCCCGCCGGCAGCTACATCGAGGCCCGCACCGAGGCCGCGATCATCGACGCCGTGCGCACCGCGGACGCCGCCGGCCAGTCCCTGCTGATCATCGGCGGCGGCTCCAACCTGTTGGTGTCCGACGCCGGGTTCCCCGGCGCGGTGCTGAAGATCGCCTCCGAGGGGTTCACCGTCGACGCCGAGGACTCCTGCGGCGGCGTGGCGGTGGTGGTCCAGGCCGGCCACAACTGGGACGCCTTCGTTGAACACGCCGTGAAGCATGCCTGGTCCGGCGTCGAAGCGCTCTCCGGAATCCCCGGTGCCACGGGCGCCACCCCCGTGCAGAACGTCGGCGCCTACGGGGCCGACGTCTCCCAGACGATCGCCGTCGTGCGCACCTGGGACCGGGAACGCAACGCGGTGAAGACCTTCACGAATTCCGAACTCAAGTTCGGCTACCGGGACTCCATCCTGAAGCAGACCACCGTCAACGGCTCACCGCGCTATGTGGTGCTCACCGTGGAATTCCAGCTCCCGCTCGGCCGGAAGAGCGCCCCGGTCCGCTACGCCGAACTCGCCCGGGTGCTCGGCGTCGAGCAGGGCCAGCGGGCCTACTCCACCGACGTCCGGCGCGAGGTGCTGCGGCTCCGGGCGTCCAAGGGCATGGTCTGGGACGCGGACGACCGTGACACCTACTCCACGGGATCCTTTTTCACGAACCCGATCGTGACCGAGGACGTCGCGGCACGGCTGCCGCAGGAGGCCCCGCGGTACCCCGCCGGTGCGGACGGGCTGACCAAGCTCTCGGCGGCGTGGCTCATCGACCAGGCCGGGTTCGCCAAGGGCTTCGGCCTGGACCCGCACAGCGTCTCGGGCGGCCGGGCCTCGCTGTCCACCAAGCACACCCTCGCCATCACTAACAGGGGAGGGGCGAGCGCGGCGGACATGCTGGCCGTCGCGCGCGAGGTCCGCCACGGCGTCGCCGAACGTTTCGGCATTGAACTGCACCCGGAGCCGCTGCTGATCGGCGTCGATCTCTAGGGAAGGTCCGGCCCCGGGAAAAGGGCCGCCGCCCGGGCAAGGCCGGGCAGCGCCGGCAGGGCGTCCCGCGCCCCGGCTACGGTTCCGTGTGGCGGGGTGCCACCTTGCTGAAAAGCATGAAGGTGAAACCCGAGGCCGCGGCCCCGAGCAGGAAGACCTGGCAGAACGCCACGGACTGGACGCTGGGCCCGCTTTGCAGCACCAGTCCGGCGCACGCAAACGCCACGGCGCCGGCGAGGAACGCCAGGGAGCCGAGCAGGAAGGCCTGCACGGTGGCCGGAAATTCGCCGCCATAGTCGAGCTGGAGCTCCCGGCCCTGCGGGGCAATGCTGCCGTGCTTCACAGCCGCCTGCACCCGTGCCTGAGACCGTGACTGAGGCTGTGACTGAGACCGTGACTGAGACCGTGACCGTGCCCGCGGCTGCAACGCCGCGGCCGTGACGAAGCTGGCCACGGACACCGCCATGGACAAGGCGGCCACCAGCTGCAGGGTGCTCATCATGGGCGAGAGCCGGGTACCGCTGGCGATGGCGACGGCGAGCCCGGCAGCCATGCCGGCGGCGCTGGACGCCCAGCCCAGCAGGGCCAGCTTCCGGCACAGGGGCCGCAGCAGCGGCCACACCTCACTCATAGTCATGATTCAAGGGTAGGGAAGCCTGCTGGATGGCGGCTGGGAACAGCCGGGCAACAACCCGACAGGCAACACAGGCGGCTTACCATGGTTCCATGGCAGCAGTGACGGGCATCCGCCGGCTTGGCCCCGGAATCATCGGCAGGCTGCGGCTGGCCGCCCAGGGACTGCTGGGACCGGGGTTTCAGTCCGTCCCCGACGCCGTCCGCGGCATGACGGCGATGCAGGCCCAGGACCTGCAGGCCGTGCTCTGGGCCGTCGGCCAGCGCGTGCCGGGTTCCCGCGCCGAAGACGTCCGCGGGGCGCTGGACCGGGCGGAGATCGTCCGTTCCTGGCCAATGCGCGGTACTTTGCACGTGCTGGCACCCGAGGACTTGAAATGGATGCTGGCCATCACCTCCGACCGGCTTATCCAGGGCCTGGCCCGGCGCCACCGGGAGCTCGAGATCACGGCAGGGGACATCGACGCCGCCGCGGCAACTGCCCTGCAGCTGGTCTCTGGAGGAGCTGCCAGCCGGGCGGAGCTGTTCCAGGCCTTCGAACGGGCGGGTCAGTCCACGGCGGGCCAGCGCGGCATTCATCTGCTCGGGATCCTGTGCCAGCGGGGGTTGCTGGTGCAGGGGCCGCTGGCCGGCAACCAGCAGCTGGTCGTGGCCTTTGGCGACTGGATCACCGAGTCGCGGACCCTGGACCGTTCCGACGGCATCGCCGAGTGGCTGCTGCGCTACTTTCGCAGTCACGGCCCCGCCACGGAACGTGATTTTGCCTGGTGGGCCGGCATTCCGCTGACGGAAACCCGGGCGGCCCTGGCCCGGGTGTCGGACCAGCTGGCGGAGCTGGAGTTTGAGGGGACCAGCTACTGGCTCTCTGCAGAGACAGCCGCGCTGCTCGACGACGGCGTCCCCGGTCAGCGCACGGTGCTGGCGCTGCCGGGGTTCGATGAATTCCTGCTCGGCTACGCGGACCGGTCCCTCGTGCTGCCGCCGGAGCATGCCGACAAGATCGTCCCCGGCGGCAACGGCGTGTTCAAGAAGACCATTGTGGCCGGCGGCGGCGTGATCGGCACCTGGGCCGGGCCGCCGGGCCGCAGGGGAGCCGGCGTCGTGCCCGAACCCTTCGACCCTGTTAACGGGCTGCGGCCCGCCGCCCAAAAGTCTTTTGGGCTGCAGGCCGCGAAATACCGCAGATTCCTTGGCGCCTGAACAGGTGCCGGAACAGGTGCCTGAACTTCCGCCTGAAGGGGTGTCTGAACGTCCGCCTGTATGCGTGTCCCGGACGGGCTCCTAGAGGTTTCCGGTGGCGATGCGGAGCATGCGCCGCAGCGGCTCCGCGGCGCCCCACAGCAGCTGGTCGCCCACCGTGAACGCGCTGATGTACTGCGGACCCATCTCAAGCTTGCGGATCCGGCCCACCGGAATGTCCAGGGTGCCGGAGGCCGCCACGGGCGTGAGCTCGGCCATCGAGGCTTCCTTGGTGTTTGGCACCACGCGGGCCCACTGGTTGTCCGCGTCCACGAGCTTCTCGATCTCGGCGACCGGGAGGTCCTCGCGCAGCTTCAGTGTCAGGGCCTGGGAGTGGGAGCGCATCGCACCGATCCGGATGCACAGGCCGTCCATGACGACGCGGTTCGCGGCGGAGGTGCCAAGGATCTTGTTCGTCTCCACTCCGGCCTTCCACTCCTCCTTGGACTGGCCGTTGCCGAGGTCCGCGTCGATCCAGGGGATCAGGGAACCGGCCAGCGGAACGCCGAACTGTGTGGCGTCGATGCCGGCGCGCTGGTGTGCCAGGACCTTGCGGTCGATTTCGAGGATCGCCGACGCCGGGTCGTCCAGTTCGGAGCTGACCTCGGCGTTGAGGCTGCCGAACTGGTTCAGCAGTTCACGCATGTGGCGTGCCCCGCCGCCGGAGGCCGCCTGGTACGTCATGGACGTGCCCCATTCGACCAGGTCGTTCTTGAAGAGCCCGCCCAGGCCCATCAGCATGCAGGACACGGTGCAGTTGCCGCCGACGAAGTCCTTCACCCCGCCGGAGAGGCCGGCGTCGATGACGTCCCGGTTGATGGGGTCCAGCACGATGATGGAATCCTCATTCATGCGCAGCGTGGAGGCGGCATCGATCCAGAGGCCGTCCCAGCCTCGGCTGCGGAGCTCGCCGTGGACCTGCTTGGTGTAGTCCCCGCCCTGGGCGGTGACAATAATGGGCAGCTTCGCCAGCGTCTCGAGGTCGAACGCGTCCTCAAGCTTGCCGGCGGCGCCCGCAGCGGCGCCGGCCAGGGCCGGGGCGTCACCGCCCGCGTTCGAGGTGGAGAAGAAGACCGGGTTGATGTTGGCGAAGTCGCCCTCATCCTGCATGCGCTGCATGAGGACGGAACCGACCATGCCACGCCAACCAACCAGGCCGACGGACGGGGTAGCTGCTGTAGTCATGGGCCCAGTTTAGACTTCGCGGCCCGCCCGGCGCAGTCGGTTACGTCACGCGTTATAGTCGCCGCGGGGCTCTTCCAGCAGTGCCGCCTTGCGCCGGCGCAGCGCGAAAACCGCCCCGAACGTGAAGACCTGGGTCACCACCACCAGCACGATCGCCCCGAGGATCTTGTTGCCGCCCAGGATCATGGTCAGCCCCACGACCGCGGAGAGCAGTGCGAGCAGGGGCAGGAGCATGTACCCCAGGACAAAGAGTGTTTCTGGCTTCCTCAGCATTACTTGGCCTCCGTCCGGCGCCACAGCGTGATCCGGTAGCGGGTGCCGTTGGCGGAGGTCAGCCAGCCGTTGGCCGGGAGGCTGGCCGAGACGGTCCAGTCGTAGCCGAGTTCCGGAGCGAAGGTGTCCCCTTCGGCGCTGGTGTCGATGGTGGTGACGACGGCGACGTCGGCAAGGTCCAGAGACTGGGCAAAGATTTCGCCGCCGCCGATGATCCACACGGTCTCATGGCCGGCCACGAACTGGGATTCAAGCAAGGCGTCATCGAGCGACGCCACCGCGACGGCGCCTTCCGCGCCGGGGGTGTCCCGCCAGGCGGCCTGGCGGGTGATGACGATGTTCGTCCGGTCGGGCAGGGGGCGGTACTTGTCCGGGAATGATTCCCAGGTCTTGCGTCCCATGATGACCGGGTGGCCGGTGGTGAGGCGGCTGAAGTGCGACATGTCTTCGGGCAGGTGCCACGGCATGTCGCCGGCCTTGCCGATCACCCCGGTGCTGGTCTGGGCCCAGACGAGCCCGAGGCCAGTGGTGGACGCTCGGAGTTGCTCCGTGAAATCGCCGGGCTGCACGCCCGCGGTGTTGTCGTTGCTCATACGGCTATCGGGGCCTTAATCGTCGGGTGGTGCTGGTAGCCGACCACCTCGAAGTCCTCGAGGGTGTAGTCGAAGATGGAGTCCGGCTTGCGGGTGATGTTCAGCTGGGGGTAGTCGTAGGGCTCGCGGGCGAGCTGCTTGAGGACCTGGTCCATGTGGTTGTCGTAGATGTGGACATCCCCGCCGGTCCAGACGAATTCGCCCGGTTCCAGGCCGGTCTGCTGCGCGATCATGCGTGTCAGCAAGGCGTAGGACGCGATGTTGAAGGGCACGCCCAGGAAGGTGTCCGCCGACCGCTGGTACAGCTGGCACGAAAGCTTGCCGTCCGCCACGTAGAACTGGAAGAACGCGTGGCATGGGGGCAGGGCCATGTCCTTGAGTTCGGAGACGTTCCAGGCCGAGACGATGTGCCGGCGCGAATCCGGGTTGGACTTCAGGTTCTTGATGAGTTCGGCGATCTGGTCGATGTGGCCGCCGTCGGGCGTGGGCCAGGAACGCCACTGGACCCCGTAAACGGGACCGAGTTCGCCGTCGGCGTCGGCCCATTCGTCCCAGATGGTGACGCCCTGGTCCTGCATCCATTTGACGTTCGTGTCGCCGCGGAGGAACCAGAGCAGCTCCACCGCCACGGACTTGAAATGCACCCGCTTGGTGGTGATCAGCGGGAAGCTCTTGCTCAGGTCGAAGCGGAGCTGGCGGCCAAAAACACTCAGGGTGCCGGTGCCGGTGCGGTCCGATTTGTGCGTGCCGTGCTCGAGGACGTCGCGCAGGAGGTCTTCATAGGGCGTAGGGATGCTCACCGTTCCAGTCTACTGAGAACTCGCCGGCTCTCCTTATTTGTGTGACCCGCCCTGCCTCGCCCGCAGGATCGCCAGCAGTGCCGCGTCGTCGAGCCCGGCTGTGCGGCCTTCCGTAATGCAGCGGTCGACGGCGGCGATCACCTCCACCGGGACCGTGCCCGGGGGAAGTGCGGGCGGGGGCAGGATCGGCTGGCTGCCGGCGACCACCGTGCCGTTGCGCCGCCGGGTTTCGACCAGTCCGGCCAGTTCGAGTTCCTTGTAGGCCCGCGCGACTGTCCCGGCAGCGAGGCCCAAGTCCGACGCGAGGCTGCGGACGGTTGGCAGCCGGGTTCCCGCTGCAAGCGTCCCGAGGCTGATGAGGGAGGCGATCTGCGTCCGGATCTGCTCGAAGGGGGGAACCGGCGAACGCAGGTTGATGGCGATGCCCGCCGTCATGCGGCGACTTCCTTCCGCGGCAGGGGAGCCGGGGTCTTCCGGGCCAGGCCGCCCACGGGGACGACGGCGATGAGCACGGCACTGGCGGCCAGGACAGCGCCGGCCAGGGTCGCGGGCCACCACGATCCGGCGGCCGGATCGACGGCGTCGCCGAACGCGTCCGACCCGAACACCGCCGCCCAGGCGTTGGTCTGGGTCAGCAGCAGGACACCGGCCTGGGCCGTGAGGGTTGCGGCGAGGGTCCGCACGATGCGGTGGACAGTGATGGCGCGCAGCGCGGCGTCCAGACCGCGCGGGGCGTCGCGGATGCCCTGGCGGGACCGGGCCCGGAGGAACGCCGGCAGGGCGGCAACGCAGGTCCCGGCCGTGAGCAGCGCAACCGGAACCCAGCCGGAATCTTCGGTCAGCAGGGCCCGCCCCGCGGTGGTGACGGCGAGGGCTGCCAGGAAGACCAGCAGCGCCAGGACCGCCGTGGTCAGCAGGGCGGCGTTGACCGGCTGCCGGGGCCAGGTGCGCGGCGCCTCGGGCGATCCGTAGTTGCGCTGCAGGACCAGCTCGCCTCCGGCGATGACCAGTAGGACGCAGATGCCCATCAGGGCCACGAGTCCCGCAAGTCCGTAGCCGGCGGCCGCCATGATCACGGGGGCGAGGAAGGCTCCGGCGACCAGCGGCACGGCGGCCGCGAGGCCCAGGAGCGCTCCAAGTGAGGAGACCAGCCTGGCGGCCGGGTGCTGGCGGCCGGTGGCGATCCCTGATTCCGGCCGGTTCCGGACGCCCAGCCCGGCGGAAGCAAGCCGAGGCGGCCGCCACCACCACATCACGAGCAGAACCACGGTCGCCGCGAGGCCGGCGAAGTTCGTCCACGATCCCGTTTGCTGGGCCGGATCGGGACGGGCCGCGAAGTTCCCCGCGATGACTGCCAAGCCGGCAGCCACTGTGGACACTGTGCGCAGCAGCCGGTTCATCGCGATGGTCCGCAGTACAGCGTTGTCCGCCGCGTCAAGGGACTCCAGCTGTCGGCGGCGGCCGATCAGCCACAAAACCAGCCACGTGCCGACGGCCAGCACCAGCAGGGCGCCGCCGAGCCAGGCGGCCACCTCCGGTCCGGGGATACGGCCGTCGCCGCCGCTGTTGTAGTAGCCGTACGCGCCGTCGCTGACCGTAGTGGGAGCCACGGCCGCGAACCCGGGCAGCGTGGCAGTCCGGGCGATGGCCGCGGCAGCCGAGACGAAGATCGCAGCCGTGGTCAATGCCAGCCTGCGGGGCAGGAAGTCTTTGATGCGCCGCACGGACAGCACGGCCTGCCGCCGCATTCGCCGCGGACCCGGGTAGCTGACCTGTCCCAGGGCATGCACGCCCAGGCAGCCCAGGACGGGCCATGCCAGCGCCGGGATGATCGAGTCGGCGCCCACCACGGCGGACGCTGACGGATTGGCCGGGATGATGCCCAGGGTCATGGCGCCCTGGAGTGAGCTCGCGAGCCAGCCGATCACACCTACCCACAGCCCGTGCTCCGACACTGTCTGCGGCGACGTTCCGGTCCCGGGAGCCCAGATCACCCACCGCAGAACGGCATACACCAGCAGGGCGGCGATCGCCGGGCCGAGCAACAGCATCGGCGGCACGTTCAACAGGACCGGCACGGAATCCCCCAAGATTCAGCAGTAATGTATCAAGCTATTGATACAAACTAGGCTTAGGGCCCCCCGGGGTCAAGGACCTCAGTCGTCGAACGGCTTGAACCGCTCCACCGCGACCACTTTTTTCTTGCTGCCGCGGGCGACGTGGCATACCACGATCTCGCCCGGCGCCAGGAACGGGTCCGAGGACGGCAGCAGGTCCCGCAGCCGGGAGTTCATGTGCTTCGCGAGTTGCTTCAGGACCGTGGGCAGGGCCGGACGGTGCGTACACAGCGCCACGGCCCGCTGCTTGTCGAACAATCCCTCGACGACGGCTGCCGTCTTGTGCGGGCTGCGGCTGTGCCGGTGCTCGGTGAGGGCCTCGTTGAGCTTGACCTTGGCGTCGGCCGCCTTGGCGTAGGGTGCGATGGTGGCCACGCACCGCAGCCACGGGCTTGAAACGATCCGCGCGGGCTTCCACGCCTGCAGGAGCCGCCCCACCGACTGCGCCTGCCGCATGCCGGTGGCGGCCAGCGGACGGTCGCCCTCGGCCTTGGACCAGGACGAGCGGGGCTTGGCCTTCGCGTGGCGCACGATCAGCAGCGGCCAGGTCGCCAGCTCCCCGCGGTCGTGGGCGTTCACCAGGTGCTGCAGCGGCTCGATGTCGCTCGGGTTGCTCAGGAGGCGGGCGGCCTTCTCGGGCGGGCACCACATGACGCTGTCGACTTCCGTGCCGTCCGGGATCAAGGCGGCGCCGTCGACGTCGACCGCCCAGTAGTGGACCACCTTCAGCCCGGCCGCCACATGGTAGTGGATGGGCGGGAGCGGGATCCCCAGGGGGGCGGTGAGCCCGATCTCCTCCTCCACCTCGCGCACGGCGCACTCCGGGATGGTCTCGCCGGCGTCGATTTTGCCCTTCGGCCAGGACCAGTCGTCATACCGCGGACGGTGGATCAGCAGGACCTCGAGCTGGTCCTTGTTTACCGAATTGAGGCGCCACGGGATGGCGCCCGCCGCCGTGACGGAAACCTCTTCACCGGGTTGGTCAGCCTGGTCCGCAACCAGTGCATCGCTGCTCACACTCACGATCCCTACCGCAGGCTGGTCGAGCGCTGGCGCGAGCGGGAGGCGAGCAGCCAGGACTGCACGTCCTTGAGGTCCTGGCCGTCTTCCGCCAGGTGGTGGCGGGTCCATTCACCCTGCTTGTCCAAATGCCAACTCGCCGTTTCGGGCACCATGTAGCGGTTGAGCAAGTCCAGGACATAGCTCGTGTCGTCGCCGCTCGTCAGCTGCACGAGGGCTTCAACCCGGCGGTCGAGGTTGCGGTGCATCATGTCGGCCGAGCCGATGTAAACCACCGGGTCGCCGGCATTGGCGAACGCGAAGACGCGGGAGTGTTCCAGGAAGCGGCCCAGCACGGAGCGGACCGTGATGTTCTCGCTCAGGCCGGGAACGCCGGGCCGCAGGGAGCAGATGCCGCGGACAATGACATCCACCTGCACTCCGGCCTGGGACGCGCGGTACAGGGAATCGATGATGGCTTCGTCCACCATCGAATTGACCTTGATCTGGACGCGGGCGGGGATGCCGGCCCGGGCGTTCCTGATCTCGGTTTCGATCCTGTCGATCAGCCCGGAACGGACCGAGCGCGGCGCCACGAGCAGCCTCTTGAACGTGGACTTCGGCGCGTAGCCGGAGAGCTGGTTGAACAGCTTCGAAAGGTCTTCGCCGACCTGTTCGTTCGCCGTCAGCAGGCCCAGATCCTCGTAGTAGCGGGCCGTACGGGGGTGGTAGTTGCCAGTGCCGATGTGGCAGTAGCGGCGCAGGCCGTCCACTTCCTGGCGGACCACGAGGGAGAGCTTGCAGTGGGTCTTGAGCCCCACGATGCCGTACACCACATGGACGCCTGCCTGTTCCAGTTTCCGGGCCCAGGAGATGTTCGCCTGCTCGTCAAAGCGCGCCTTGATCTCCACGAGCGCCAGGACCTGCTTGCCGGCCTCGGCGGCGTCAATCAGGGCATCGACAATCGGGGAGTCACCGGACGTGCGGTACAGGGTCTGTTTGATGGCCTGGACTTTGGGGTCCGCGGCTGCCTGTTCCAGGAACGCCTGGACCGACGTGGAGAAGGAGTCGTACGGGTGGTGCAGGAGGATGTCCCGTCGCCGCATGGCGGCAAAGACGTTGGCCGCCTTGGACGTTTCCGATTCGTTGAGGTAGCGCGAGGTGTGCGGGACGTGCTTGGGGTAGTGCAGGTCCGCCCGGTCGATCCCGGCAATCACCGAGAGTCCGCGCAGGTCCAGCGGCGCCGGCACGGAGTAGACCTCGGATTCCTCGACGCCGAGCTCGCGGATCAGCAGGGCACGGATGTTCGGGTTGATGTCATTGGTGACCTCAAGGCGGACGGGCGGGCCGAACCGGCGGCGCAGGAGTTCCTTCTCCAAGGCCTGCAGCAGGTTTTCGGCGTCGTCCTCTTCGACCTCGACGTCCTCGTTGCGGGTCACGCGGAAGATGTGGTGTTCCAGGACCTCCATGCCGGCGAACAGCTGGTCCAGGTGCACGGCGATCACTTCTTCGAGCGCGATGAACCGTGCCACCCGTCCCGGGACGGAGCCGGCGCGGGCGCCGTCGATGGAGATCAGGCGCGGGAGCTGGTCAGGGACCTTGACACGGGCGAAGAGCTCCTTGTCGCTGACCGGGTTGCGGACCACCACGGCGAGGTTCAGGGACAGCCCGGAGATGTAGGGGAACGGGTGCGCCGGGTCCACGGCCAGCGGCGTCAGGATCGGGAAAACTTTTTCCGCGAACATGGCGCTGAGCTGGTCCTTGGCCTGCGAGTCGAGTTCCTCCCAGTGCATCAGGTGGATGTGCTCATAGGCCAGCGCCGGACGGATCTGTTCGGCGTAGACCCGGGCGTGGCGCTGCTGCAGCCGGTGGGCCTCCTCCCCGATCTGCTCCAGGACCTGCATGGGGCTCAGCCCGGCAGGGGAGGGGACGGCGAGCCCCGTGGCGATCCGCCGCTTCAGCCCGGCCACCCGGACCATGAAGAACTCGTCCAGGTTGGAGGCGAAGATGGACAGGAAGCTGACCCGCTCCAGCAGGTACAGGTTGGGGTCCTCGGCCAATTCCAGGACCCGCGCGTTGAACGCAAGCCAGCTCAGTTCCCGGTCCAGAAACCGGTCGGGGCGGATGTCGCCTTCCGGTTCCGGGTTCGGCGCGAACTCCGGAATATCGATCCGGTCCTGCGTGGCGCGCGAGGCCGGCACTTCGGAGGAGCCAAAGCGGGCACGTACCGGACGCGCCCCCTTTTCCGGCGTTGCTGGTTCAGACGTGGATGTCCGGGCGGTATCCCGTGGCATGGTGTCTCCTCAATGCTGGCGCGATGTAGCTTCAACCTTACAAGCAATCATGGCCGGATGACCCCAGGTTTCGGCCCGGGCCGGGACGGTTATCCGCCGACTTGACTAACGCCGTCCGGCGCGGGAGCGGCGGCCTGTGCTGGCTGCTGCGGCAACGGCGCGTACATCACATCGACATCCCAGCGGGTGAATCCGAGCCGGCGGTAGAGGGCGACGGCGGGGGTGTTGTCGGCATCGACGTAGAGCATGACGGCGCGGAGCCCCAAGCCCTGGAGATGCCTGATGCCGGCGACCGTGAGGGCCTTGCCGAGCCCGGACCCCTGGGCATCGGGGGTCACGCCCACCACGTAGACCTCGCCCATTGCGGGGTGGTCGCCGTGCCGGGGGTGCACCTTGGTCCAATGGAATCCCAGGATCCGGTCCGCCGGGTCGACGGCCAGCAGGAAGCCCGCGGGATCAAACCACGGTTCGGCCATCCGGGCGTCCAGATCGGCCCGCGTCATGTTGCCTTGCTCCGGGTGGTGTGCGAAAGCGGCCTTGTTTGCGTCCAGCCAGCCGTCCTCGTCCCGGCCGGGCACGAAGGTGCGGAGCTGTACGCCGTCCGGGAGGTGCGCCTCCGGCAGGGCCGCTGCCGCCGTCATCAACCGCATCTTCCACAGCTCACGCACGGCGCCGTAGCCGTAGCGGGCTGCGAGGTCGGCCGCGGCCTCGTGGTTTCCGTGGGACCAGGCTTTCAGGCCGGCGAAGCCGCGGACTGTCCTCAGTTCGCCCAGCAGGCGGTCGCCCACGCCCTGGTTGCGGTAGCTGGGATGGACGGCGACCTCGAGGATGCCGGTGCCGTCGGGTTCCTCGATGACGACGGCGACGCCGGCCAGGTCCTGCGCCGTCGCGGGATCCAACTTGTCGTCAGGGGCATAGAGGGCCAGGGCAAGCACCGAGTGCTCGCCCGTATCGCCGGCGCGCAGCGTGACAAGGGTCTGTTCGGACAGCGGCGGATTGCCGTCGGACTCTTCCGCCGCGGCGACAAGGGCGGCGACGTCCCGCAGCAGCGCGGCGTCCACGGTTCCTTTTTCAGTGTGTACGGGCCAGTTTTCCGGGTGCGCAGGGCTCATGGTGCAAGGCTATCGGGTGCATGGGGGTCAGCGGCCGATTTTGTCGAACTGCGGACGGCCCCGTATAGTCGTTATCTCGTCCGGCGTTGAGCCAGATGCGAGGGGGATCCACCACTGGGGTGGCCTCGATACGTTCGACCCGTATGTCCTCCACTGAGAAGTACTGCTAGATACTGAGAAGTTTGTGCCGATGGTTTGGTGCACCAAGAAGGCCCCGGACTCTGGATTCCAGAGTCCGGGGCCTTCTGCGTTCAGGGCTTGTGTACAGTGCCTGCGTACCGGCGCCGCCGCGTCGTGGCGGCCGTGGCGCTCAGGCCTCGGTCAGTTCGTCCTCGGGCTGGCGGACCAGGGTCAGGCGGTAGCCGACGTTGCGGACGGTGCTGATCAGGTTCTCGTGGTCGGCGCCCAGCTTGGCCCGCAGCCGCCGGACGTGGACATCCACGGTGCGCGTGCCGCCGTAGTAGTCGTAGCCCCAGACTTCGGTCAGCAGCTGCTGGCGGGTGAACACCCGGCCGGGGTGCTGGGCCAGGTATTTCAGCAGCTCAAATTCCTTGAAGGTCAGGTTGAGCGCGGCGCCGTTGACCCGTGCGGTGTAGCTGGCCTCGTCAATCACGACGCCGGCGGCCCGGATTTCGGTCGGCACGTCCTCCTTCTCCGGAACGGCGCGCGCGACGCCGAGCCGGATCCTGGCCTCGACTTCTGCCGGGCCCGCGGATTCCAGGAGGATGTCGTCCACGGCCCACGCCGAGGAGACCGCGGCCATGCCGCCCTCGGTGAGGATCAGCATCAACGGGGCGCTGAGGCCGGTGGCCTTGAGCAGCTGGGTGAGGGAACGTGCGCCGACCAGGTCCTTGCGGGCATCGAGCAGGACGATGTCGCAGGGGTCGGTCTCGAGCAGGGCAGTGGGCTCGGCCGGAAGGATATGCACCCGGTGGTTCAGCAGTTCCAGAGCAGGCAGGACGTCCACGGATGTTCCCGTGCTGTTCGTCAATAGCAGGATGTGCGACATTGTTCCTCCAAGGGGTGTCCGCGCATCGTTGGGCGTCTTGTTGCTGATGTTGAGTATACCTAAGGGCCCCATTCCGGCCATGGTCCCGTCACCTCCGGCGCCTCCTTTTGCGACACATACCGTTCACATAGGGCAGGATTGAACCGTCAGGGCCCGCGGCCCGTCGAAATTGAGCCGAGTCGAATTGGGGTCCGCAGTGAGCGAAGGTCTGGCCATGCTGGGTCTGCCGATGGCGAGCAGACAGTGAAGCCGTGGAGCGTCGGGATCATCGGCCTGGCCGGTCTCGCGGCGATTGTCGCCGGAGCCTATGCCTCGCCTGAGGTCCTCCTGGCCGTCGCGGCGCTCGCCGCCGCCGGCATCGGTATCGGCTGGCCCTACTTTCTCGGCATCCCCGCCAAGAAGACGCTCGCGGTCTTGATTGGCCTGCCCGGCGTCGGGTCGGCAGTGGCTGCGACCTATCTCCCGGCTCCGGGCTTCCTGGACTGGACGCCGTCGTTCTTGGCCGTCGGGGTCATGGCAATCTTCGTCATGCAGCTGATCCGGGGCACCGGTCAGGCCCAGCGCCTCGAATCCACCCTGGGCTCGTGCGCGGGTGTCCTGCTCTCCTGCCTCGGCGCCGGCTGGATTGCGAGTTCGCGCTTCAACGGGGTCCGCGAAATGATCCTCGTGGCGGCCATCAGTTCGGCGATCGCGCTGCTGGCGGGGCTGATCCGCTGGCCGGACCGGATCGTGGCGCCGCTGGGCATCGTGAGCGCCGGCCTTGCCGGGCCGCTCGCCGGCCTGGTGTTCTCCGACATTGCCGTGCTGCCGGCGGCCCTCGTCGGCGTCGTCGTGGGGGCGGTGCTGGTGAGTTTCCGCCGCCTCGTCATCCTCAACGGTGAGGGCCTAAATGTTTTGGCGGCCGTGGGCATGGGGCTCGGGCCGGTTTCTGCTGTCGGTTCACTGGCCTACTTCATAGACAAACTACTCATCTACTAAGCGTTAGGATGGCATCATGTCCGTACTTGCATATGAGATCTTTTTCCTTGTCCTGCTTGGCGTGGCCAGCCTGTCCATGGCGTGGTTTGCCGGCTTTGTCGTGTACCGCCTCTTCAAAGGCCAGAAGTAAGACGTTCCAGACCCCGTAGCTTCCAGAGGTAGATGCTGTGCCGATTGAAATCCCTACTGATCTGACCCCCGAAATCGTTCCGCTGTCCTGGCTCATTGGTGAGTGGGAGGGCAGCGGCCGGCTGGGGGCTGGAGACGAGGACTCCGAGCACTTCCTGCAACACGTCTCGTTTACGCACAACGGCCTGCCGTACCTGCAGTACCGTGCCGAGAGTTGGCTGACCGACGACGAGGGCACCAAACTGCGTCCCCTCACCGTCGAGACCGGCTTCTGGGCGCTGGAGCGTAAGCAGCGCGAGGAGGACGGCGGCCCCGGCCTGATCCCGGCGGACATCGTCCCGGTGCTCAAGAGCGCCGACGAGGTGGAGGCCCTGCGCAACAGCGACGGCGGCTTCGACATCTCGGTCTCCATCGCCCACCCCGGCGGGATCTCGGAGCTGTACTACGGCCAGATCAAGGGCCCCCAGATCCAGCTCAGCACCGACATGGTGATGCGCGGCAGCCACTCCAAGGAGTACACGGCGGCCACCCGGATCTTCGGGCTGGTGGAAGGAAACCTGCTGTGGCGCTGGGACGTGGCCACCGGCAAGAATTCGACGGCGGGCGGCGGCCTGGAGGCCCACGCATCGGCCATCCTCGCCAAAGTAGGCTAATTACGCGGTCTCACTGATTTTTCCGTTGTCACCATCGACCCAGGAGAAATGCCGTGAACGACACAGTCACCAGCTCAGCCGGCA
The DNA here is from genome assembly GCF_056406115.1 of Arthrobacter sp. P1_D4. Taxonomy (NCBI): domain Bacteria; kingdom Bacillati; phylum Actinomycetota; class Actinomycetes; order Micrococcales; family Micrococcaceae; genus Arthrobacter; species Arthrobacter sp. P1_D4. Next base: position 57,350 of record NZ_JBFUAU010000009.1, read on the forward strand.
GCACAGCACCCGGCAGCGCCAGCTACGCCGACCTCAAGGCCGTGTTCTTCAACGGCACGCTCAAGAAGTCCCCGGACGTGTCCAACACCCAGGGCCTGATCGAGGTCAGCCGCCGGATCATGGAGAAGCAGGGCGTCACCACCCGCGTGATCCGCACGGTGGACCACGACATCGCCAGCGGGGTCTACCCGGACATGCGCGAACACGGCTGGGCCACCGATGAGTGGCCGGAACTCTACCCGGCCGTCCAGGAAGCGGACATCGTCGTCGTCGCGGGGCCTATCTGGCTGGGGGACAACTCCTCGCAGACCAAGAAGCTCATCGAGCGCCTCTACGCCCACTCCGGGCAGCTGAACGCGAAGGGCCAGTGGGCCTACTATCCGAAGGTGGGCGGCTGCCTCATCACCGGCAATGAGGACGGCATCAAGCATTGCGCCATGAACGTCCTGTACAGCCTCCAGCACATCGGCTTCACCATCCCGCCGCAGGCCGACGCCGGCTGGATCGGTCCCGTCGGGCCGGGACCGAGCTACCTTGACCAGGGGTCCGGGGGGCCGGAGAGCGATTTCACCAACCGCAACACCACCTTCATGGCCTGGAACATGCTGCACCTGGCGCGCATGCTCAAGGATGCGGGCGGCATTCCCGCCTACGGAAACCTGCCCGATGCCTGGAAAGCGGGCACCCGTTTCGACTTTGAAAATCCGGAATACCGCTAGGACCGGCCTGCCCCACAGTCCGGCGGAGCCAGATTGTCCCTGCCGGGGCCGGAACCTGCCGGGCCCGGAATACGCACAGAGCTAAGGACGTTCCTTTCAATATGACTATCAAAAGCCCCCTGTTGTGGCGCCCGGCCGCGGTTGAGGCCGGCGGCGCCGATGCCGGCGTCGCCGCCCACTACGGCGAGCCTCTCCGGGAGCAGCGGGCGCTGGCCGCCGGCACCGCCGTCGTCGATCTCTCACACCGCGGTGTGGTGACGGTCAGCGGGCCGGACCGCCTGAGCTGGCTCAACACGTTGTCCTCCCAGCAGCTCACTTCGCTGGCCCCTGGCCAGTCCACCGAACTGCTGTTGCTGAGCGTGCAGGGCCGGATCGAATTCGACGCCAGGGTGGTGGACGACGGCGCCACGACCTGGCTGATCGTCGAGGCAGCCGAGGCGGCCCCGCTCGCCGAATGGCTCAACAAGATGAAGTTCATGCTCCGGGTCGAAATCGCGGACGTCTCCGCCGACTGGGCCGTACTCGGCTCCACACACCGCATCCCGGAATGGGAGGCGCTGCAGGCCTGGCAAGACCCGTGGCCGCACGTCGGCGCCGGCGGCTACTCCTACGCTGTGGTGGGCGAGGACGCCCATCCAGGACTGGAACGGCCCTGGTTTGAGTACCTGGTCCCCGAGGACGAGCTGGTCGCGACCGTGGGCGACCGTGCCCTCGCCGGCACCATGGCGTCCGAAGCGCTGCGGATTGCGGCGTGGCGGCCCCGCTGGGGCGCGGAAACGGACGACAAGACCATCCCGCATGAGCTCGACCTCCTCCGCACTGCCGTGCACCTGGCCAAGGGCTGCTACAAGGGCCAGGAGACGATCGCGCGAGTCCACAACCTGGGCCACCCGCCGCGCCGTCTCGTGTTCCTCCAGCTCGACGGTTCCCAGCACACCCTGCCCGCGGCCGGCAGCGAGGTGCGTGCGGGCGAGCGGAAGGTGGGCACCGTGACCTCCGTGGCGCAGCACTACGAGATGGGCCCCGTCGCCCTGGCCGTGATCAAACGCTCCGTCGCCCCGGACGAGGTCCTGACCGTCGTGGACGGGGACGAGCCGTACTCCGCGGCCCAGGAAGTCATTGTGGCCCCCGACGCCGGCCAGGTGGTAGGCCGCCAGACCGGCTTCCTGCGGGGCACCCGATGAGCGGCGAGTCCAAAGTGAACGAGCCGGGCGCCGCGCCCGACGACGAGACACTCGCGCTGGCGCACGCGCTCTTCGACGCCGCCCGCGAGGGCAACTCCGCTCTGCTGGGCAGCTACCTGGCCGCCGGCGCCCCGGCCACGCTGACCACCTCCTCCGGCGACTCGCTGGTGATGCTGGCGGCGTACCACGGCCACGCCGGCACTGTCCGGCTGATCCTGGACCACGGCGGCGACGCCAACACGCCGAACGACCGCGGCCAGACCCCGCTGGCCGGTGCTGTCTTCAAGGGCTACACGGACGTGGCCCGGGAACTGCTGGACGCCGGGGCCGACCCGGACGCCGGCACCCCCACCGCGCGGGCCGCCGCGCAGATGTTCGCCCGGACGGACATCCTGGCCCTCCTCGGCTGACCAATCGCGCCTGGGGCCGGGGCGCGGCCGGCCCGGGTTTGGGAGGATTGCCCTCAAATACTCCACGTGGAATAATCTTTAGTGGAGTAACTGCCGTTTAGGCCGAAGAGAACACTGCTAAACCGAGAAGGACTGCACCATGGCCCGGGCAACCGCATTGACACCCCTGGGTGTCGCCGCACTTTCCCTGCTCGTGGAAGAGCCGATGCATCCCTACGAGATGTACCAGCTCCTGATCGCACGGCACGAGGACCGGCTGGTCAAGGTGCGGCCAGGAACGCTTTATCACGCCGTCGGGCGGCTCGAGGATCGGGGGCTGGTCACAGTCACGGGAACGGACCGGGGAGGCAACCGTCCGGAGCGCACCACCTACACGATCTCGGCTGCCGGCCGCGAAGCGTTCACGACGTGGCTGCAGGACATGCTCGCCGCCCCGGTCAACGAATACCCGGCCTTCCCGCTGGCCATCTCCGAGGCCTACAACCTGCCCGCCGGCGTCGTCGTGGAACTCCTCGACCGGCGTCTTCAGGCGTTGGAGGAACAGCTCGGCTTCCTGGTCTCCGGCGAGGACCTGCTCGCGAAGAAGGGCGTGGAGCGCAAGTACTGGATCGATGTCCAGTTCCAGCTGAGCACGCTGCGCGCCGAAATCGCCTGGATCCGCAGCCTTCAGGACCAGCTCCGCTCCGGCGAACTGCCGTGGTGAACTCCGCGCAGGACCGCGGCCGGGACCCGGCCGCCCCCACACAGCCCATCCACCGTTTCACACCAGCCCCTAAGGAACCGCATGGAAAACGTAGCCCGGCCATGGCCGGCACTCTGGTCCCTGGTGATCGGCTTCTTCATGATCCTGATCGACACCACCATCGTCTCGGTGGCCAACCCCAGCATTATGGAGGGCCTCAACACTGACATTAACTCGGTGATCTGGGTCACCAGCGCCTACCTGCTCGCCTATGCCGTGCCGCTGCTGATCACGGGCCGGCTCGGGGACCGTTTCGGTCCGAAGAAGCTCTACCTCTCCGGACTCGTCGTCTTCACTGTGGCATCGCTGTGGTGCGGCCTCTCCGGCAGCGTCGAGATCCTCATCGCGGCCCGTGTGGTCCAGGGACTCGGCGCGGCCATGATGACGCCGCAGACCATGGCCGTCATTACCCGGATCTTCCCCCCGGACCGCCGCGGAGCGGCCATGGGCATCTGGGGTGCCACGGCCGGCGTCGCCACGCTGGTTGGCCCGATCCTCGGCGGCGTGCTGGTGGACGGCCTCGGCTGGGAATGGATCTTCTTCATCAACGTTCCCGTCGGGATTGTCGGCTTCATCCTCGCCCAGCGTTTCGTGCCCTCGCTGACAACCCACCCGCACAAGTTCGATATTCCCGGCGTGCTGCTCAGCGCCCTCGGCCTGTTCCTCCTGGTCTTCGGCATCCAAGAGGGCGCGACGTACGACTGGGGCACCATCGCCGGCCCCATCACCGTCTGGGGCCTGATCATCAGCGGCATCGCCGTGCTGGTGGTCTTCGTCCTGTGGCAGAAGTTCAACACGGGTGAACCGCTGCTGCCCCTGTCCCTTTTCAAGGACCGGAACTTCTCGCTCGCCAACATTGCGATCACCACGGTGGGCTTCACCGTCACCGCGTTCAGCCTGCCGCTGATCTTCTACTACCAGATCGTCCGCGGACTGACCCCGACCCAGTCGGCGCTCATGATGGTGCCGATGGCGCTGATCTCGGGCGGCCTCGCCCCCGTCGTCGGCCGGATCATCGACAAGGTCAACCCGAAATTCATCACCGCGACCGGCCTGGTCCTGATGTCCGTGGCGCTGTTCTGGAATGCCCTGCTCATGCACCCGGACACCCCCATCTGGCTGTTCCTCCTGCCGAGCGCAGTGCTGGGCTTCGCCAATGCAGGCATCTGGGCGCCGTTGAGTTCCACCGTCACACGCAACCTGCCGCCGCGGCAGGCGGGAGCCGGCTCAGGCGTCTACAACACGACCCGCCAGATCGGCGCCGTACTCGGCAGCGCCGCCATCGCCGTCCTGATCCAGTCGCGGCTTGCGGCCGAGCTCCCCGCCCGGCCCGGAGCAGGCGCAGACGCCAGCCCGATGGGCTTCGGCGGGGCCTTGCCGGCGGAACTTCATGAGGGGTTCTCGACGGCGATGGGCCAATCCATCCTGCTGCCGGCGGCGGTCATTCTGCTCGGTGCTGCCGTGGCGCTGTTCTTCGCCAAGCCCAAGCCGGTCCAGGGCTGGGGCGAACCAGATGCTGCCGCAGCCACAGCCGCAGCAGCCGCCGCGGACCAAGCGGACGCGGACGAAGCCGACGCGGACAGGGCCGCAGCGGAGCGCGGCTAGCCTGGCGGCATCCGGATCAGCCCAGCAGCACGCTGGTCTGGATGCCGCCCGCAGAAAATCCCAGGCTCCGGGCCAGCGCCAGCGACCCCTTGTTGCTAACTTCTGAACGCCACTGCAGCGTCAGCCCCGCGGCGAGGGCCTCGTGGGCGGCTACCGAGGCGGCCAGCTTGCCCAGGCCGTGGCGCCGCCATTCGGGCGAGACCAGCACGCCCATATGGGCCAGCAGCCCTTCCCATTCCGCATACGCCCCGCAGGCCACCGGCGTCCGCCGCCCGTCTTCCAGATGCAGGACGGTGAAGCGGTGTTCCAGGTCGGCGAGGCCCACCTCGTTGACGTCGTCGGGCGGGCAGAACGTCTCCAGTTCGATCGCTTCCGGGTTCCCGTGCGAGACTGTCAACTCCCCGGCAGGCTGCTGCAGGGGGAGGTCGTCGGCGAAGAAGAGTGCCGCGGCGCCGAGCCCGTGGCCGCCGTGCCCGCGGGTGATGGTCAGCAGCGTCACATGCTGGGCCAGTTCCTCGTCCGAGAGACCCTCGGCGGCGTCCAGCGCCCACTGCGGGCCCACCAGGGCGGAATTGCCGAACAGGCGGACGAACTGCAGGGACCGGGCTGTCTCATCCGCCCGGGTGAGCCTCACGCCGGCGGCAGCCGCGAAGGCGCCGTCGTCGAACCCCAGGCGGCGCGCCCATGCGAGCTGGACAATTTCTGCGGAACCGGGCTCAAGAGTCATGAATCAACCCTACCCACCGCGGCCGGGCGTCCGGTTGCCCCCTGCCTGGCTGCGGCGCTGCCCGCCCGGCTCTTCCCGGCGGGCCGCGCCGAGCCGGACCCCGCCGGTGTTGTCCCGCTTAGCCGAAGAGGACTGCGGCCTCGTCGTAGCGGCTCTGCGGTACGGACTTGAGGTTGCCGAGTGCGGCGTCGAAACCGACATGCACAATATCCGTGCCGTGCAGCGACACCATGGTGCCCCAGCGCTTTTCCACTACCGAATCGATGGCGGCCATGCCCAGGCGGGTGGCCAGGACCCGGTCGAACGCCGTCGGGACGCCACCGCGCTGGATGTGGCCAAGGACCGTCGCGCGGGTCTCGATGCCGGTGCGGGCCTCCAGTTCGGGGGCAAGCATTTCGGCGATGCCGCCGAGGCGGGGCCGGCCAAAGGTGTCGAGGCCGCGCTCCGAATGCGGGGACTCCTGGCCTTCGGGCACAAACCCCTCGGCGACGACGAGCAGCGGGGCGCGGCCACGGTCGTGGGCGGAGACGACCCACTCGGCGATCTGTTCCATGGAGGCCTTCTGTTCCGGGATCAGGATGGCGTGGGCGCCCGAGGCCATTCCGGCGTGCAAGGCGATCCAGCCCACATGCCGTCCCATGACTTCGGCAATCATGCAGCGGTGGTGGGACTCTCCGGTGGTGCGCAGCCGGTCGATTGCCTCGGTGGCGATTTCCACGGCCGTGTCGAAGCCGAAGGTGTAGTCCGTGGCGTCGAGGTCGTTGTCGACCGTCTTGGGCACGCCCACGATTTTGAGGCCGGCGTCGGTGAGCCGCTTTGCGGCGGCCAGGGTGCCTTCGCCGCCGATGGCGATGATGGCGTCGATCCCGAGCCGGTCCATGTTGGCTTTGATGACCTCGGGACCGCCGCCGTTCTCAAACGGGTTGGTTCGGGACGTGCCCAGGATGGTGCCGCCCTGCTTGGCGATGCCGCGGACCATGGTGCGGGGAATTTCCACGATGTCGCCCTCGACAACGCCGCGCCAGCCATCCTTGAATCCTACGAACTGCTGGCCGTGGACCGCGATTCCTTTGAGGACGGCGCCACGGATGACGGCGTTCAGGCCGGGGCAGTCTCCGCCGCTGGTGAGGATTCCAATTTTCATGTCTTGGCTCAAATCCTGGTTTGAAGGGGTACAGGCAGAGCGCCACGCTGAGCTCACCCTAGAGTCTAGTGGCGGGTGTGGGGCAGGACACAAACGGTTACAAAAGGTGCCCCCGCCATGATGGCGGGGGCACCTTTTCGTGGTGCGGGGCAGCTACCGGGGCAGGTTGCCGCCGGGCCGGGCCGGCCTGTGAGTGGCCGGCCTGTGATTGGACGGCCGGTGACGGATGTCAGGGCCGGGAGGAACGCTTCGAGAGGAAGCTTTGGAGGACGATTGCGTTGCGCTGGTCCGGGAGGAGGAGCCAGGCCGCGAGGTAGACCACGAACGCCGGGCCAGGGAGCAGACTCAGGAGCAGGTAGGCGATCCGGACATAGGCCACATCAACGTTCAGTTTGGCGGCAACCCCGCCGCAAACGCCGCCAACCCAGCGCTGCGGACCACGTTTCAGGCCGAGGCCCCGGATGGTGTCGAAGAATTTATCCATGGCTCAAGACTTCCCTGTAGTTGACTTATTGTCACGCCTGCGCGCCGAGACCAGGCCGCCCACGACCAGGGCGCCCCCTGCCCCGATCATCAGGCCGATCAGCACATAGGTGCCGTTGAGGGCCACGAGGCCGAGCCGGGAAATGATGATCAGTGCGGCCAATGCCACCACTGTCAGTCCCCAGACCACTGTGCCCACCCGGGCGGGCGAACCCGCTTCGGGGTCGTGCCCGGCGTCGGCCAGCGGCGAGTCGTCATAGCTGCTCATGTCAGTTGCCTTCCTTGATGGTCACGTTGCTGACGGTGCCGGAGATCTCCAGGACCAGCCGGGCGCCCGGTTTTGCGGTGTTGTAGTCGCTTTGCTGCGTCGTCGTGCCGCCGCGGTCCTGGTTGCCGTCGTGGAGGTTGCCCATGGTCATGTCCGCCTGGACGTGCACCGGAACGGTGGCGGGGATGACGACTGTGAGGTTGCTGGCCGTCGCGTCGATCGGAACTACGACATCGGAGCCCAGGGGCGGATTCAGCGCCAGCTTGGTCAGGTCCACGGTTCCGCCGCCGCCGGTGATCTCGAAGCCGCCTTGGGCCTGCTGAATGCTCGCCGGAGCCCAGTCGGCGTTCTGGAAGCGGAACCGGTCCCCGTGGGGGACCACGCTGAAAATGGCGCCGATCAGCAGGGCCACGACTGAGAAGAAGCCCAGGATCCCGGAGGTCCGGCCCCGCAGCCCTGCAAACAGGATCCCGAGGCCCAGGATGGCCGCGCCGAAGGCCCAGACCAGCGCGTTGCCGGCATCGCCGAGATCGATCACGTTGGCTGCGTCGAGGGCCTTGATGCTCCCGCCCACCAGGAGGGCGGAGCCGACGGTGATGGCGACCGCCGGAGCGCCCGGGCCAAGGTTGCGCGCGGCCGGTGCGGGCGGTGTGGCGCCGGACCCCGGTCCGTAGCCGTCTGGGGGAACAGGGCCGGGCGGTACGGGGCCGGACGCAATGGGTCCCGACGGCGGGGGCGGACCCCAGTCCGGACCGGTGCCGGTGACTCGAGAGCTGTCAGCCAGGTCGCCATATGTCCGGCCGCTGCCCTGCGGGAAGCTGCCTGCCGATGGCGGCCCGGCGGCGGTGCGGGCGCTAGCCGCAAAAGCCGCGGCGCCGGCCGGGCTGCCGGAGTCGTAATGCGACGGCATGGCAGTGGCCCCGTCCCGGATCTTGTTGCGTTGGGTCAGGTAGTAGACGAGGTAGATGGCCCCGCCCACCCAGAAGACGGTCCAGACGAAGGCGCCAAAGCCGAAGCGGTCCCAGCCCCAGACCCCGGTGCCCAGGCTGGGGAAACCGATGACCGAGGTGATGAGCGCGCCGGTCATGCCGGCCGTCCACCGCCCTGCGGCGGCCTCCTGGACGTGAATGCGGCCGTCGGGTTCGGGCAGCAAGGCCCAGGCCAGGCCGTAGGCGAGAACGCCAATTCCGGCGAAGACGGTCAGGACGATCAGGACGCCGCGGATAATCAGCGGGTCGACGCCGAGCCGGTGGGCTATGCCGCTGGCCACGCCGCCGATCCAGCGGTCGCGTCCGCGGTAAATGCCCTGGCTGCGGATCCAGTCGAAGAAATTCTGGGTTTGCCGGCCGGGCAACGGCCCATTCGGATCGCCGGGCGGGTAAAGCCGCGGCGGCTCCGGCGGCGCGCCGCCCGGCCCGGAGAAGGCCGGAGCGGGCTGGCCCGTGCCTGGAAGTTCGGGGACGGAACGTTCCGTGTGCGGAAGGTCTGCGGCGGGGCGTTCGGGTTCGGTACGTTCCGGTTCTGGAAGTTCCGATTCTGGAAGTTCGGGGCGGGATAGATCCGTGGCCGGCCGGTCTGCGGAGGCCGGGCCTTCATCGGGGTGCGGAGTGTGCGGGTTCATACTTCGATCCTTCCCGTTCCCGATGCCGGCCTCTACTGGGGAACACCCTGAACGGTCCCTGAGTGGCCCCCGGTTGGGCCCTCAAACGCGTCCGGGAAACCCCGATCCGTGCTTGGATTGAGGCATGACAACCGCGCCCGCCCGCCCGCCGCTGGTCCGCAGCAGCGACCGCGTGATTGCCGGCGTGTGCGCGGGCCTCGCCAACCACCTGGGCTGGCCGGTGCGCATGGTCAGGATCGGCATGGCAGTGGCCGCGCTCGCCGGCGGGGCCGGGGTGGCCTTCTACGCCTGGCTTTGGATCATGGTCCCCACGGCGGATGAAAACGCCCGGCGCACCGCCCGCCGCCCGGCGTCGCCCATCGCTCCGGCAGTGAGCTTCCCGGACACCCCGGGCGTCGCAAACCTGTCCGACGCCCCCGGCATGCCGGGAGCTCCCGGAACCAGTGGAACGCCAACGAAGGCGGCGCCGGGGTCCTGGCGGTCCAAAGTCTCCGGCATGCCCTTCGGCAAGGAGATCCTGCTGGGCGCGGGCCTGTTGCTGGCCGCCGGGATCCTGATCGCCCGGCTCCTTGGGGTTGACGTGCCGCTGGGAACCCTGATCCCGGTCGCTGCGATCCTGGGCGGTGCCGCGATCGCCTGGATGCAACTGGACGAGACCCGCCGGGCGGGGCTCGTGGACAAGACCAAAGCGGACCAGGCCGGCGGCTGGGCCCGCCTCGCGGCCGGGCTCGCCCTCGTCGTGGCCGGGGTGCTGGTCATGGTGTCCGGCTCGGGGTCCTGGGAACAGACCTGGCTCGCCCTCCTGGCCTCGGTGGCCGTGCTCGGCGGCGTGGCCCTGGTGCTCCTGCCATGGGGGCTGAAGTTCTGGCGCGACCTGGAAACCGAGCGCGCGGGGCGGGTCCGCGCCACCGAGCGTGCCGAGATCGCCGCCCACCTCCATGACTCCGTGCTGCAGACCCTCGCCCTGATCCAACGCCGGGCCGCCAACGAGCACGATGTCATCAGGCTGGCCCGCGCGCAGGAGCGCGAGCTGCGTGGCTGGCTGTACCGGGACTCCGACAAGGAATCCGGCCAGCTGTCCGACGGCATCAAGGCCGCCGCAGCCGAGGTCGAGGACGCCCTGGGAAACGCCGTCGAGGTGGTCAGCGTGGGGGACTGCGCCATGACCCAACGCCACGAGGCCCTCGTCCAGGCATCCCGAGAGGCCATGCTGAACGCCGCCCGGCACGGCGGCGGCGCCGTGTCCGTGTACCTGGAAGTCACCGACGCCGCCGCGGAAGTTTTCGTCAAGGACCGGGGCCCGGGCTTCGATCCGGATTCCGTTCCCCCGGACCGGCTCGGCGTCAGGGAATCGATCATCGGCCGGATGAACCGCCACGGCGGCACCGCCGCGATCACCAGCAGCCCGGACGGCACCGAAGTGCGGCTCCGGCTGCCCATCGCCGCCGCCTCTGCCGGAACTGCCGCGGCCGCCGCCAACAACGCCAACGGAGAGGCCAAACCGTGACCAGCCCAGCATCAGCATCAGGAAGCCCCGCACCGATTCGAGTGGTGATCGTGGACGACCACGCCATCTTCCGCTCCGGGTTGAAGGCGGACCTGGACCCGGACATCGTCGTCGCGGGGGAGGCCGGAACGGTGGAGGAGGCAATCGCCGTCATCGCGGTCCAGCGCCCCGACGTCGTGCTCCTTGACGTCCATCTGCCCGGCGGCCGGGGTGGCGGCGGACGCGAGGTCCTGGCCGGCTCGGCGCCCCTGCTGGGCACCACGCGGTTCCTGGCGCTGAGCGTCTCCGACGCGGCAGAAGATGTGGTGTCCGTGATCCGGGCCGGCGCGCGCGGCTATGTCACCAAGACCATCTCCGGCGCGGAGATCAGCGGCGCCGTCCGCCGCGTGGCCGGCGGCGACGCCGTCTTCTCACCCCGGCTGGCGGGCTTCGTCCTGGACGCGTTCGGCACGGCGCCCGCGGACATAGCCGACGACGAGCTCGACAGGCTCTCGGCGCGGGAACTCGAGGTGATGCGCCTTATCGCCCGCGGCTACAGCTACAAGGAGGTGGCCAAAGGACTGTTCATCTCGATCAAGACCGTTGAAACCCACGTCTCGGCCGTGCTGCGCAAGCTCCAGCTCTCCAGCCGCCACGAGCTGACCCGCTGGGCCGCCGAGCGCCGCCTCCTTTAACGACAAACGCTCCCGCAAGTCCGGCGCCTAAAACCCGGACGCTCCCGCAAGTCCGGCGCCTAAAACCAGGGCGCTCCCGCACTTCAGGCGCTTTTAGGCCCGACGCTTCCGCAGGTGGTGCGGTAATGCGGCGGGCGCTCGTCCGTTCTGCGGGAGCGTCGGGAATGTATGCTGCAGGACCTGCGGGAGCGTCAGTAGGAATGGTGCAGGACCTGCGGGAGCGTTTGGTAGGTTACTACTTCGCCTTGCCGAGGAAGTCCTGCAGGCGGGCGACGCCCGTGGCCAGGTCGTCGTCGCCGAGTGCATAGGACAGGCGCAGGTAGCCGGACGGGCCGAACGCCTCGCCGGGAACCACAGCCACTTCGACCTCGTCCAGGATCAGCGCCGCGAGTTCGGCGGAGGTGGCCGGCCGCACCGGGCCGTTCGCAGACGGGAACTCCTTGCCCAGCAGCGCGCGGACGTCCGCGTACACGTAGAACGCGCCCTTCGGCGTCGGGCAGTCAACGCCGTCAATCGCGTTCAGACCTGCGACGATCGCCTTGCGGCGGCGGTCGAATGCCACCTTCATCTCATCGACGGCGGTCAGCGGCCCGGAGACAGCAGCGAGGGCGGCGACCTGGGGGATGTTGGAGACGTTCGACGTCGCGTGCGACTGCAGGTTGGTGGCGGCCTTGATGACGTCCGCGGGCCCGATCATCCAGCCCACGCGCCAGCCGGTCATGGCATAGGTCTTGGCGACGCCGTTGAGGATGACCACCTTGTCGCCGAGCTCGGGCACCGCGGTGGCGATTGAGGTGAACGGCACGCCGTCGTAGGTCAGGTGTTCGTAGATCTCGTCGGTGACAACCCACAGGCCCTTGGACGCTGCCCACTGGCCGATCTCCTTGACCTGCTCCGGCGAGTACACGGCGCCGGTGGGGTTGGAAGGGGAGACGAAGAGCAGGATCTTGGTGCGCTCGGTAAGGGACGCTTCCAGCTGGTCCACGGTGACCAGGTAGCCCTGCTCCGGGCCAGCGAAGACCTCCACCGGCACGCCGCCGGCCAGCCGGATGGCCTCCGGGTACGTGGTCCAAAACGGGGTCGGAACAATGACCTCGTCGCCCGGATCCAGCAGGGTGGCGAAGGTGTTGTAGACGGCCTGCTTGCCGCCGTTGGTCACCAGCACCTGGGACGCCGCCGCCTGGTAGCCCGAATCCCGGAAGGTCTTGTCCGCGATGGCCTGCTTCAGTTCGGGGAGCCCGCCGGCGGGGGAGTAGCGGTGGTATTTCGGTTGGCTGGCGGCCTCGATGGCGGCCTGCACAATGTAGCCGGGGGTCGGGAAGTCGGGTTCCCCGGCACCGAAGCCAATGACCGGACGGCCGGCTGCCTTCAGCGCCTTCGCCTTGGCATCGACGGCCAGAGTGGCGGATTCGGCTATGGCGGAAATGCGCTGGGAAATGCGGGCAGCAGACATGGGCGGGTCCGTTCTTCGCTTGCAGCTGGAAGGCTGGATATGGGATTCGACGAAATCTACTCTATGCTGTTCAGCGGATCCCCCGGGGTGCCTGAACCCGAATGTGACTGACGGCTGTCAGTTGGTTTTCGCAGGCACGCAGGGGTCCGGAAGAGGGCCGGTTCGACGTAGGCGCAGTTGTTGCGTAGACTGGTTCTCCGGTGTTGAAAACACGATGATGGCCTGCGCCTCAGGGAAGCCTGTGGGACGCATCGGCCGGAGCGGTTTTTCTCCCCGAAGGGTAGTGGCGCAATTGGTAGCGCAGCGGTCTCCAAAACCGCAGGTTGCAGGTTCGAGTCCTGTCTGCCCTGCGCATGCTGTTCCGGATTATCCGGAACCAGCGCAGCAACCATGGTTCAGTTCAGAGCCGGGTATCCGATCATTGCGAGGATGAGTGAGGACCAGGTGACCGAAACAGCTGCCAGCAGCTCCAAAGGCCGCCCCGCCAAGAATGCCGCCAAGCCCGGCTTCTTCGCTCGTATCGCGATCTTCATCCGCCAGGTCATTGGCGAACTGAAGAAGGTCGTCGCACCGACCCGTAAAGAACTGATCAACTACACACTCGTGGTACTGGTGTTCGTGACCATCATGATGGTGATCGTCACCTTGCTGGACCTGGCCTTTGGGACCGCGGTCAGCTGGGTCTTCGGCGGCAGCGCCCCCACGGACAGCTAAGGCGACCGGTCCGCAGACTGCGTGGATGCCCCGGGAAACCGGAGATTCCGCGGGGTGTGCGGAATTGAGTCATTTAAATAGGCATGTTAGGCAATGAGGAAGCAGGAGACCAAGTGTCTGAGCAGGAGCTCGAGGTAACTGAGACTGAGCTGGATAAGAGCCAGGACGCCGCGGTGGAAGCCGCGGAAGAGTCCGAGGCTGTGTCTGCTGCGCCCGAATCCGACGTCACTGACGAGGCCGTAGCCACGGAAGAAGAAGCGGCAGACGACGCCGACGCTGATGCAGCCGACGCTGATGAGGCTGACACCGACACTGATGAGGCTGACGCCGATGTGCTGGCAGCGGCGGCCGCCAAGGCCGACGTCGACCCCGCGGACGAGTTCAAAGCCAAGCTGCGCCGCCAGGAGGGTGACTGGTACGTCATTCACTCCTACGCAGGCTACGAGAACCGCGTCAAGGCCAACCTTGAGACCCGCATCCAGACCCTGGACATGGAAGATTACATCTTCGAAATCCAGGTTCCGATGGAGGAAGTCGTTGAGATCAAGAACGCCCAGCGCAAGGTCATCAACCGTGTCCGCATCCCCGGTTACGTCCTGGTCCGAATGGACCTGACCGACGCTTCCTGGGGCGCCGTCCGCCACACCCCCGGTGTCACCGGCTTCGTGGGCAACGCCCACAACCCGGTCCCGCTGCGTCTCGATGAGGTCTTCTCCATGCTCGCGCCGGTCTTCGAAGAGGAGCAGGCCGAGAAGGGCAAGCCGGTCAAGCACGCCGCCGCCCAGGTCGACGTCGACTTCGAGGTTGGCGAGTCGGTCATCGTCAAGGAAGGCCCGTTCGAGACCCTCCCCGCCACGATCTCCGAGATCAAGATCGATTCCCAGACCCTCGTGGTGCTGGTGTCCATCTTCGAGCGCGAGACTCCGGTCACCCTGGCGTTCAACCAGGTCAGCAAGATCTAGCTGTTCCCTAAGAATTCGCCCCGGGCTGCCCGCTTAGCAGCCACGGAGCGGCCGGCCGCCTTGCCATGGCGGCCACCAACCTGAGGCACGCTCCTGTGCCCCAGGACGTATTTGAGAGAAGGACCTACATTGGCTCCCAAGAAGAAGGTCACCGGCCTCATCAAGCTGCAGATCCAGGCAGGTGCCGCTAACCCGGCCCCGCCGATCGGTCCTGCGCTCGGCCAGCACGGTGTCAACATCATGGAATTCTGCAAGGCGTACAACGCTGCGACGGAAGCCCAGCGCGGCAACGTTATCCCCGTGGAAATCACGGTCTACGAGGACCGTTCCTTCACGTTCATCACCAAGACCCCGCCGGCTGCAGAGCTCATCAAAAAGGCTGCAGGCGTCGCCAAGGGTTCGGCTACCCCGCACACCGTCAAGGTTGCCAAGCTGACCCAGGCCCAGGTCAACGAGATCGCCACCACCAAGATGGAAGACCTCAACGCCACCAGCCTCGAAGGCGCAGCGAAGATCATCGCCGGCACCGCCCGCTCCATGGGTATCACCGTCGAGGGTTAATTCCCCACCGCTGATGCGCCGGGATCGGGAAACCGGTCACGACGCCGTCAGCACCGCCGGCCAGCCGGCACCACCTAAACAATGAATAGCGGAATTCCGGAACGGATACACCAGCCGGAATGCCGCCTGTGGCAGGGCCCAGCGCGGTCCGCAGACCACAACTGCACAAGGAGAAATAAGCAGCATGGCAAAGCGCAGCAAAGCATATGAGGCAGCCGCGGCCAAGATCGACGCGGAGAAGTTCTACGCGCCGTTCGAGGCAGTGACGCTCGCCAAGGACACCAACCCGTCCAAGTTCGACGCCACCGTTGAGGTCGCTTTCCGCCTCGGCGTTGACCCGCGTAAGGCCGACCAGATGGTCCGCGGCACCGTCAACCTGCCGCACGGCACCGGTAAGGTCGCCCGCGTCCTCGTCTTCGCAACGGGCGACAAGGCTGAGGCTGCAATCGCGGCCGGCGCCGACTTCGTTGGTTCCGATGACCTGATCGAAAAGATCGCCGCCGGCTGGACCGACTTCGATGCCGCCGTCGCCACCCCTGACCTCATGGGCAAGGTTGGCCGCCTCGGTAAGGTCCTGGGTCCGCGTAACCTGATGCCGAACCCGAAGACCGGCACCGTGACCGCTGACGTCGCCAAGGCCGTCAACGACATCAAGGGCGGCAAGATCGACTTCCGCGTCGACAAGCACTCGAACCTGCACTTCATCATCGGCAAGGTTTCGTTCGACGCCATCAAGCTGGCCGAGAACTACGCAGCCGCACTGGAAGAGGTCCTCCGCCTCAAGCCGTCCGCTTCCAAGGGCCGCTACATCCAGAAGGCCACCGTGGCGACCACGTTCGGCCCGGGCATCTCGGTTGACCCCAACGTCACCAAGGTCCTGACCGAGGTCTAGTCCTCACCGGATCACCGGATCCACGGAACTGCGGCGTCGCTGACGTCGCCGGTTCCAGCCAAAGGCCGTCCCGCAACTGCGGGGCGGCCTTTTGCCGTCCTGCGCCGGGACCCGTGGCGTGCGCAAAGCTTGGCATCCGGGACCCTTGGTGCCGCCGGACTTGCCGGTTAGGCTGTCCCGGTGACTACGCCGTCGTACCTCATCGAGGAACTCTCCCTGCCCGCCAGCCTTGATGCCGCTGACACCGATGCCGCTGACACGGCGGAGTTCCTCGAATTCATGGAACTCTGCGATGAGCTCATCCGGCAGACCTGGGGCAACCTGGACCGGGCATCGTCCGCGGCGGCCCGCCTGCAGTACTGGCGGGACACGGCGTACACCCGGCTGCGGCTCTTCTTCGTCCGCGTCGACGGGGGCATGGTGGCCAACTCCTGGGTCCGCTGTGAACTGCAGGAGAATCTGGGCAGTGCACTGCTGCACGTGGGCGTCCTGGATGACTTCGCCGGGCGGGGCATAGGCCGGGCACTGCTGGTGCACGCCGAGGCGCTGGCCGCCGCCGACCGGCGGACCATCCTGCAGACCTTCACGGAGCACCCGGCCGATTTCGACGTCGATGGCATCAACCTCATCAAGCCCGCCACGGGGACCGGAGCGCTGCCCGCCGGCGCGCCGGGTGTCCGTTTCGCCGGAAAAGCCGGCTACCGCCTGGAGCAGGTCGAACGGTTCAGTTCGCTCGACGTACCGCCCGCCGCGGACCTCGACGCCCTGGAACGGGACGCCCTGGCCCGCGCGGGGGACTATGAACTGCTGCACTGGACCGACTCCTGCCCTGAGGAACATGCCGCCCAGCTCGCGGTGCTCATGTCCCGCATGAGCACCGACGCCCCCTCCGGAGCGCTGAGCTACGAGCCGGAAATCTGGGACGTCGCCCGGGTCCGCCACGTCGAGGACACCTGGCGGCGCGCCGGCCAGTCCTCCCTCGTGGTGGCGGCACAGCACCGGGCCAGCGGCGAACTGGCCGCCTATACCGTCCTGCAGACAACAGCCGACAAGCCATGGCTGGCCAACCAGGACGACACCCTCGTCGCGGTGGGCCACCGCGGCCACCGGCTTGGCATGCTCATCAAGATCCGCAACCTGCGCCTGCTGCGGGAGTCGTACCCCGCGGTCCGGCGCGTCCTGACATACAACGCCGCCGAAAACGACCACATGCTCGGCATCAACATCGCGCTGGGCTTCAAGCCGGCGGGCTACGACGGCGAGTGGCAGCGGACCGCTGCCGCCGCGGGCGCAGCCACCGGCAGTGAGATCCGGAACTGACCGGGCGCCGGCTGGGGCAGAAGCTGCAGGGCGCCGGCTGGAGCGGAAACTGCCCGGCGTCACCAATGGAACAGCGGCCCAAACCAGCATATGCTGGCGGTTGAAAGCCCGGTTTGAGCCGGGCCGTACCGATGGTGGGTGGCACAACGGCTGGGAAGATGCCCTCTATGGCAAACGATGTACGGATTGAGCAGCTGTGGATCCCCGATTCCCTTGACGCGCCCGATGCCGCCGACTTTCTCGCCGCGATCGAGGTGGGGCGCAGGGTCCGGATGCAGACCTGGGGCACCGACGACCTCGCCTACGCGCCGCAGGAAAAGCTGCTTGAGATGGCGGACCCCTACGAACGTCAGGTGATCCTCGTCGCCAAGATCGACGGCGTGATTGTCGGGACGGCGGACATCGCCCTGCCGCTCGTGGACAACCTCGATCTCGCCGAATTCACGCTCGACATCCTGCCGGAATTCCGGCGCCAGGGCGTGGGGAGGCAGCTGCTGGCGGCCGCCGAACATTTCGCCCGGGACGAGGGCCGCCACACGATCCTGATCGACACCAACCACCCGGGATCAACCCTGACGGACCCGGAGGCCGAACAGCTCGTGCCCGGCAGCGGCGTCGGGTTCGTCCCGTTGGGCAGCCGTGACGTGGAATTTGCCCGCCATACCGGCTACACCCTGCAGCACATAGAGCAGTTCAGCTCCTGTGCGTTGCCGCTGGACACCAAGCTCGTCGCCGACCTCGAGGCCGAGGCCGAGGAAGCCAATGCCGGCCGCTACCGTCTGCACCACTGGACGGACCGGTGTCCTGACCAGTGGCTCGAGGCCGTCGCCGCGCTGGAAAACCAGGCAGGCGAGGACGAGGTGCCGGGGCCGGATGCCCAGGAAATGGTGTTCGACGGCGGCATCCTCCGGGAAGCGGAGGAAGTCACCATAGCCCAGGGCCGCCGGACGGTGGTCACCGCCGTCGAGCACATCGCCAGCGGAACGCTCGTGGGCCTGACCACCATCAGTGTCCTGGCCCTGCGCCCGGACGTCGTCTTCCAGGACGACACGGTGGTGCTGCAGGAACACCGCGGCAACAAGCTCGGGCTGCTGATCAAGGTCGCCAATATGGAACGGCTCAGCGAACAGTTCCCGGACGCCCGGGTCCTGTACACGTGGAACGCTCCGGAGAACCGCTACCTGCTGAAGGTCAACCAGCAGCTCGGCTTCACGACGGCGGGAGTGACGGGTCTCTGGCAAAAAGAACTCCCCAACTTCGGACCGGCTGTCAGCTGAGGTCCCGGGCCGACGTCGGGCGCTGAAGTCTTTCGCTGAAGTCCTGCGCTGCCCCTGCCCGCCGGGCCCGATTTGGAACACGCGCGCCGTGTCCCGTAAGCTTGGAGGACCAAAGACCGTCGGTTGTTGGAAATCCACTCTCCCAAGCAAGACTCACTTCTGCAGTCGCGCCGGGAGAGCGCAGTGGATTTCCGGACGAAGGACCCTGAACATAGGGCGGCCGGCGCAGGTGAACGAAGCAAAGCTCCGCGGTCATGGACCGCGTCGAGACAAGCCCCGTGCATCTGCGCGGGGCGTTTTTTAGTTTTAGCTCTTTTGAGCGGGGACCCGGACGTACCGGCACTATCCCCGGAAGGAGGGTTATGGCAACGCCTAGCAAGGTTTCAGCAGTAGCTGAGATCACTAACGATTTCAAGGAATCGAACGCCGCTGTCCTGACCGAATACCGCGGGCTCACCGTTGCACAGCTCAAGCAGCTGCGTGTCTCTCTCGGCCAGGAAACCAAGTTCTCGGTCGTCAAGAACACCCTGACCGCCATTGCAGCCAAGGAAGCTGGTGTCGAAGCATTCGACGGTCAGCTCGCCGGCCCCACTGCAATCGCGTTCATCAAGGGTGACGCAGTTGCAGCTGCCAAGAGCCTGACGGATTTTGCCAAGGCCAACAAGCAGCTGGTCATCAAGACCGGTTACTTCGAGGGCAAGGCACTGAACGCCAGCGAAGTAGCTGCCCTGGCAGCACTCGAGTCCCGTGAGCTGCAGCTCGCCAAGGTTGCAGGGATCCTCAAGGCTCCTGCTGCCGCTGCTGTACGCATCATCGACGCACTGCGCCTCAAGCTTGAAGAAGAGAACGGTGCCCCGGCAGCAGCCGAAGCACCCGCCGCTGAAGAAGCTCCCGCAGCAGATGCAGCAGCCGAGGCCGAAGCACCGGCCGAAGCCGCCGCCCCCGAAGAGAACTAGTCCTCTTCTCCATAAGACTCCGGTGTCACAGCGAGCCTCAGGGCCGCCGCGCACCATTATAGGAAGGACGCCACACCATGGCGAAGCTCACCAACGAAGAGCTCATTGAAGCTTTCAAGGAACTGACCATCATCGAGCTCTCCGAGTTCGTCAAGCTCTTCGAAGAGACCTTCGAAGTTACTGCTGCTGCTGTTGCCGTTGCCGGCCCCGCCGCTGCTGCAGAAGAAGCTGAAGAGAAGACTGACTTCGACGTCATCCTCGAAGCTGCTGGCGACAAGAAGATCGCAGTGATCAAGGAAGTTCGCGCCATCACCTCCCTGGGCCTCAAGGAAGCCAAGGACCTGGTTGACAGCGCTCCCAAGGCTGTTCTCGAAGGCGCCACCAAGGAAGCTGCCGAGAAGGCAAAGGCTCAGCTCGAAGAAGCTGGCGCCCGCGTTACCCTCAAGTAATACCCGCCGTCCGGATCAATCGCGGTCCGCACTGCTCAAAGGAAACCCCGTCCACTCAGTGGGCGGGGTTTCCTGCGTTCCCGGACCGGAAACCCGAATCGCCCGGGCCGGAAGCCGGCGCCGGTGAACGATACCCAAGGATTCGGCAAAGTTTTTCTGATACCCCTGTCGCACTTGATGGCGCGACCCTAGACTTTGGATTTGTGCCCACCGGCCCCCAACGCTCAGGAGTTCACCCACAATGACGGACCCGAACACTTCCCCCTCCCGCCGCGCCATGCTCGCCGCAGCCCTCGTGGGTGGCGGCGCGGCCGCCGCCGCGCTGGCCGGAGCCCCGGCGGCGCAGGCCGTCGCCGGCGAAGCCAGTGGCAGGGCGACTGCCAAGAATCAGTTCACCCTGACGGTGCTCGGCACCACGGATCTGCACAACAACGTCTTCAACTGGGACTACTTCAAGAACGTCCCCTATGCCGACGCCGCCGGGAACAAGATCGGGATTGCCCAGGCCGCGACCCTGATCAACGCCATGCGGGCCGAGCGCGGCGCGGCCAGCACCCTGACCATAGACGCCGGCGACACCATCCAGGGCACGCCCCTGGCCTACTACTTCGCCAAGATCTACCCCATCTCGGCAACCGTGAAACACCCCATGGCGCTGGCCATGAACGCGATCGGCTACGACGCCGTGGGGCTGGGCAACCACGAGTTCAACTACGGCATTGGGCTTCTGCGCACCTGGGAGCGGCAGCTGGACTTCCCGCTGTTGGGCGCCAATGTGCACGACGCCGTGTCGGGCGGGCGAGCCTTCACCCCCTACGTCCTGAAGCGGATCAAGACGGACAGCGGCTGGCTGACGGTCGGCCTCGTCGGCCTGGTGACGCCGGGCTGCGCACTCTGGGACCGGGACAACGTCGAGGGCAAGCTCGATTTCAACGGCATCGTAGAAGAGGCCAGAACCGTCATCCCGCAGGTGAAAGCATCTGGGGCCGACGTCGTGATCGTCACGAGCCATTCGGGGGCGACTCCAGGGTCCTCCTACGGTGACGCCCTGCCCTTTCCCGAGAACGCGTCCACCCAGCTGGCAGAGGAAGTCCCGGGCATCGACGCCATCCTCGTCGGGCACGCCCACCTGGAGATCCCCGAGCGCTTCGTCACGAACAAGGCCACGGGCAAGCAGGTGCTCCTGACCGAGCCGCTCAAGTGGGGCATGCGCGTCTCCGTCATGGACCTCGAACTCGTCAAGGAAAAAGGGCAGTGGACCGTCACCGCGGCGCATTCGCTCCTTTTGGACGCCAAGACCGTCGCCCCCGATCCCGCCGTCGTCCGGGCCGTTCAGGCCGGGCACGAGGCCACGGTGAACTACGTCAACGAGGTCATCGGAACTTCCACGGCGCCGCTCAGCACGGCCACCGCCTGCTGGGAGGACTCCGCCGCGATCGACGCCATTAATTACGTCCAGGCCAGCACAGTCAAGGCCGAGCTGGCCAACACTCCCGCGGCAGGGCTGCCCGTATTGTCCATTGCGGCGGCGTTCTCCCGTGCTGTGGACGTCAAGGCCGGGCCGCTGACCATCCGCGATGTCGCAGGACTTTACATCTTCGACAACACGCTGCTCGCCATCAAGGTCACCGGCGCGCAGGTCAAGGCATACCTGGAGTGGTCCGCCCAGTACTTCAAACCGGTGACCGCCACCACGGCCAGGGCCCAGGACGTCACCAACGCTGTGACGGCTACGGCCCCGAACGGCACGCCCGACTACAACTACGACGTCGTCTACGGACTGGACGCACCGCTGAACTATGAGATCGACCTCGCCCGGCCGGCGGGGGACCGGATCGCCAAGCTCAGCTACGGCGGCCAGCCGCTGGCGCCCGAGCAGGAATTTGCTTTGGCCATCAACAACTACCGGCAGAGCGGCGGAGGCAACTTCCCGGCCGTGAAGAACGCGCCGGTGCTCTCGAACAGCCAGCAGGAGATCCGGCAGCGCATCATCGACTATGTCGTGGACCGCGGCACCCTGGACGTCGCCGTGTTCAGCCAGGCCAACTGGCGGCTCACCGTCAACGGGACGCCACTGACGGTCACCGCCTAACCCCAACTCCAACAACAAGGCGGGGTCACTTTGCGCCCATCCCGGCGGTCGGGATGGGCCGGAAGTGACCCCGCGTTGCTGTTAACCCGGGCGGGCTAGTTGGGCTCAGTGATGTCGGCGACGACGGCGCCCAGCGCCGCCGTCAGGGCGTCCGCGTCCACGAACGCGCTGTAGCCATGTTCGCCGGCGCCCATGGAGATCCGACGGCCCGTGATGGTCTGGTCGGCGTAGACGGGCCAGGGGCGGATGCTGCCGAGCGGCGTGATGGTCCCGCGCTCGTACCCGGTGGCCTCGAAAGCCGTATCCGCCGTCGGCAGCGAGAGCTTGTTGACGCCCAGCAGCGCCCGCAGCTTGGGCCAGGAAATCTGCCGGTCGCCGGGGACCAGTGCGAACAGGAAACTGCCGTCCTTGTGCTTGACCACGAGCGACTTCACGATATCCGCGGGCCGGATCCCGAGGATACCGGCCGCCTCCTCAAGGCTGCGGGCGGCGAGGCGTTCGACGATCTCCACGTCCAGCCCCCGCGCCGCGGCGTCGGCGAGGAACCGTTCGCGGCCGCTGGTTGTTTTCTGCTCTGGCATCGCGTCAAACCTTCCTGACTCCTGTCGGCGGCGCCCGGTCCGCCCGGCCGCCCAGTGGTCCGGGCCCGCCCCGCCCGCCGGTTACCGGATTTAGTCGCGGTACAGCAGCAGCGCTTCGCCCTGGCCGCCGCCGCCGCACAGGGACACGGCCGCCTTACCGGCACCCCGGCGCTTGAGTTCGTGGGCCGCGTGCAGGGCCAGCCGGGCCCCCGAGGCCCCGATCGGGTGGCCCAGGGCGATGGCCCCGCCGTGGATGTTGCACTGCTCCAGCGGATAGTTGAGATCCTTCAGGGACTGCACCGCGACAGAACCGAAAGCCTCGTTGATTTCGATGAAGTCGAGGTCCGCGGCGGACCAGCCGGCTTTGTCCAGGGCGTTCTTGATGGCGTTCGACGGCTGGGAATGCAGCGAGTTGTCCGGCCCCGCGACCTGGCCCGGCTTGCCGACCACCGCCAGGTACTCGAGACCGTTGTCCTCGGCGAACTTCCGGCTGCTCAGCACCAGGGCGGCAGCGCCGTCGGACAGGGGAGAGGAGTTGCCGGCGGTGATGGTTCCGTCCGTGACGAACGCCGCGCGCAGACCGGCCAGCGATTCGACGGTCGTGTCGGGCCGGATGCCCTCGTCGGAGGTGACGGCGATCGGATCGCCCTTGCGCTGCTTGACGCTCATCGGGGCGATCTCGCCGTCGAAGACGCCGTCCTTCGCGGCCCGGGCGGCACGCTGGTGCGACTGGGCCGCCACCTCGTCCTGGGAGGCCCGGTCAATGCCGAGGGTCAGGTTCTTGCTCTCGGTCGACAGTCCCATGGACTGTCCGTCGAAGGCGTCGGTCAGGCCGTCGTGCGCGGCCACGTCCAGGGCCTGGACCGTGCCGTACGCCCAGCCCTGCCGGGAACCGGGCAGCACGTGAGGTGCGCGGGTCATGGACTCCTGGCCGCCGGCGACCACCACCGTGGCGTCCCCGCTGCGGATCATCCGGGCGGCGTCGATCACGGCGGTGAGGCCCGAGAGGCAGACCTTGTTGATGGTCACCGTCGGCACGTTCCAGCCGATGCCGGCGCCGATGGCGCTCTGGCGCGCAGGGTTCTGGCCCGCTCCGGCCTGCAGGACCTGGCCGATGATCACGCTGTCCACCTGGTCGGCCTTGACGCCGCTCGCGGCCAGGGCCGCGCGGATGGCGTGGGTGCCGAGCTCGACGGCGGTGAAGCTGGCCAGCTGCCCGTTCAGGCGCCCCTGGGGGGTGCGGGCTGCGGCGAGAATGACAACATCGTTGTTGTCTGCAGGATTGCTCATGGTGTTTTCTTCCGATCTACTTCGACTTATGTCTACGTTATCGTGAGCCCCGTCACCTATCCATTCGGCCCCCGATCCGGCCCGGTCCGGGCCACGGTCCCGGCCGCTGACCCGCTCACCCCGGGCGCTGCCCGGGGCAGCTTGCGAATGGCTCCGCCAGGAGTCAGGGAAAATTCCGCCAAACTTCGTGCTTGCAATCCCGCCGGAAGTGGGGTAGACAAGTAGGTTGCTTTGCCGTATCGTAGATATTTGCGTCTTCCCTGTTTACCTTCAGCCTTCATATAGCGGTGGGCTTAGCCTGACAGCTGTTCCATCAATGTGCCGTCTACCACGTGCACCAGCTATGGACAGCGCGGGTCCCGGGTCATATAGCGGAACCGGACTGGTAGCGCTGCGGAGTCATTCTGCAGAGTGCATAACGGGGGAGATCTGACAACGCCTGAAGGTCTGTGGAAGGATCCCTCTTGGTCGCCTCGAGCACCTCTAATGTAAACAACGCTACCGCTATCAATGCCGACAGCACCGACGGTGCAACCCGCCGGCTCTCATTCGCAAAGATTCACGAACCCCTTGATGTTCCGAATCTGCTCGCCCTGCAAACCGACAGCTTTGACTGGCTGGTCGGGAACGAACGCTGGCAGGCGCGCGTTGCGAAGGCCGTCGAAGAAGGCGACCTCAGCGTCGCCACCTCCTCGGGTCTGTCCGACATCTTCGAAGAGATCTCCCCGATCGAAGACTTCCAGGGCACCATGTCCCTGAGCTTCTCCGAGCCGGAGTTCGCTGACCCCAAATACACCATGGCTGAGTGCAAGGACCGGGACGCAACGTACTCGGCTCCGCTGTACGTCAAGGCCGAGTTCATGAACAACAACACGGGCGAAATCAAGCAGCAGACCGTGTTCATGGGTGACTTCCCGCTGATGACCGAGAAGGGCACCTTCGTCGTCAACGGCACCGAGCGTGTCGTCGTCTCCCAGCTGGTCCGCTCGCCGGGCGCCTACTTTGAGCGCACCGCCGACAAGACCAGCGACAAGGACATCTTCACCGCGAAGATCATCCCCTCCCGCGGCGCCTGGTTCGAGCTTGAAATCGACAAGCGCGACCAGGTCGGCGTCCGTCTTGACCGCAAGCGCAAGCAGTCCGTCACCGTGCTGCTGAAGGCCCTCGGCTGGACCGAAGGCCAGATCCTCGAGGAATTCGGCCAGTACGACTCCATGCGCGCCACGCTGGAGAAGGACGCCACCGAGACCCGCGAAGACGCGTTGCTGGACATCTACCGGAAGCTGCGACCGGGCGAGCCGCCCACGGTTGAGGCTGCCCAGTCCCTGCTGGACAACCTGTACTTCAACTCCAAGCGCTACGATCTGGCCAAGGTCGGCCGTTACAAGATCAACCGCAAGCTTGGCATCGACCGCTCCCTTGGCGACAAGGAAGCTTCGGTCCTGCACGTTGAAGACATCGTGGCCATGATCAAGTTCCTGGTTGCGCTGCACGCCGGTGAGAAGACCCTCATGGGCAAGCGCGACGGCCAGGACCACGAGCTCCGCGTCGAGATCGATGACATCGACCACTTCGGCAACCGCCGCATCCGCGCCGTCGGCGAGCTCATCGAGAACCAGGTCCGCACCGGCCTGTCCCGCATGGAGCGCGTCGTCCGCGAACGCATGACGACCCAGGACGTCGAGGCCATCACGCCGCAGACCCTGATCAACATCCGTCCCGTCGTGGCAGCCATCAAGGAGTTCTTCGGAACTTCCCAGCTGTCCCAGTTCATGGACCAGAACAACCCGCTCTCGGGTCTGACCCACAAGCGCCGCCTGTCCGCGCTTGGCCCGGGTGGTCTGTCCCGTGACCGTGCCGGCATGGAAGTTCGTGACGTGCACCCGTCCCACTACGGACGTATGTGCCCCATCGAAACTCCTGAAGGCCCGAACATTGGTCTGATCGGTTCGCTGGCTTCCTACGGACGCATCAACCCGTTCGGTTTCATCGAAACCCCGTACCGCCTTGTCGCCGAGGGTGTCGTCTCCGATGAGGTCAAGTACCTCACGGCCGACGACGAAGCCGAGGTCCTGATCGCACAGGCCAACGCACCGCTCGACGAGAACAAGCGTTTCGCGGAAGAGACCGTCCTGGTCCGTGCCCGCGGTGGTGGAGGCGAGCCTGTGCTGGTTCCCGCCGCCGACGTCGAGTTCATGGACGTTTCCCCGCGCCAGATGGTGTCCGTGGCTACCGCCCTGATCCCGTTCCTCGAGCATGACGATGCCAACCGTGCACTCATGGGTGCCAACATGCAGCGCCAGGCCGTGCCACTGGTCCGTTCCGAGGCACCGTTCGTCGGTACCGGCATGGAGCGCGCCGCAGCCGTCGACGCCGGCGACGTTGTCATCGCCAAGAAGGCCGGTGTGGTTACCGAGGTCTCCGCTGAGCTGGTCATCATGCTCAACGACGACGGTACGGAAACCAACTACCGCATCAACAAGTTCGCCCGTTCCAACCAGGGCAACTGCTACAACCACCGTGTCCTGGTAAGCGAAGGCCAGCGCCTGGAGGTCGGCGGCATCATCGCTGACGGCCCGGCAACGGACCAGGGCGAGCTCGCCCTCGGTAAGAACCTGCTCGTGGCATTCATGTCATGGGAAGGCCACAACTTCGAGGATGCCATCATCCTGTCCCAGCGCATCGTGGCCGAGGATGTCCTGTCCTCGATCCACATCGAGGAGCACGAGATCGATGCCCGCGACACCAAGCTTGGTGCCGAGGAAATCACCCGTGACATCCCGAACGTGTCTGAGGAAGTCCTGGCAGGCCTGGACGAGCGCGGCATCATCCACATCGGTGCCGAGGTTGAGGCCGGCGACATCCTGGTCGGTAAGGTCACCCCCAAGGGCGAGACCGAGCTGACCCCGGAAGAGCGCCTGCTGCGCGCCATCTTCGGTGAGAAGTCCCGCGAAGTGCGCGACACCTCCCTGAAGGTGCCGCACGGCGAGTCCGGCACCGTGATCGGTGTCCGCGTCTTCGACCGCGACAACGACGACGAGCTGCCCCCGGGCGTCAACCAGCTGGTGCGCGTCTACGTCGCTGCCAAGCGCAAGATCACCGACGGCGACAAGCTCGCCGGCCGCCACGGCAACAAGGGTGTTATCTCCAAGATCCTTCCGATCGAGGACATGCCCTTCCTTGCCGACGGCACCCCCGTTGATATCGTCCTGAACCCGCTGGGTGTTCCGGGCCGCATGAACGTCGGCCAGGTGCTGGAAACGCACCTCGGCTGGGTTGCCAAGACCGGCTGGAAGATCGAGGGCGAGCCCGAGTGGGTCAAGCAGCTGCCGAACCTGCCGCGCGAGAGTGGCCAGACCACTGTGGCGACGCCGGTCTTCGACGGTGCGCGTGAAGAGGAAATCACGGGCCTGCTCGATTCCACCAACGTCACCCGCGACGGCGACCGCCTGATCAACTCCTCCGGCAAGACCCGTCTGTTCGACGGCCGCTCCGGCGAGCCGTTCCCGGATCCGATCTCGGTCGGCTACATGTACATCCTGAAGCTCCACCACCTGGTGGACGACAAGATCCACGCCCGCTCCACCGGCCCGTACTCCATGATCACGCAGCAGCCGCTGGGTGGTAAGGCACAGTTCGGTGGCCAGCGCTTCGGTGAAATGGAAGTGTGGGCGCTCGAGGCTTACGGCGCCGCGTACACGCTCCAGGAACTGCTGACGATCAAGTCGGATGATATCCACGGTCGTGTGAAGGTCTACGAAGCCATCGTCAAGGGCGAGAACATCCCCGAGCCGGGCGTTCCTGAGTCCTTCAAGGTCTTGATCAAGGAAATGCAGTCGCTGTGCCTGAACGTGGAAGTGCTTTCCACGGACGGAACCACAATTGAAATGCGTGACTCTGATGACGCAGTCTTCACGGCTGCGGAAGAACTGGGCATCGATCTGTCTCGTGCAGAGCCCAGTTCCGTAGAAGAGGTTTAGCAGGGGGTTTACGACGGCGGGTTCGCACTCGCCGTCGTAAGCCACCTCCCTCTTCCCGTAACCCAAGACTTCAGAATTTAGAGAACAAGAGAGAACAGGGACCATATGTCCAGCGAATCCTCCTTCGGCCTCATGCAGATCGGCCTCGCCACCGCGGAAGACATCCGTGGCTGGTCGTACGGCGAGGTTAAGAAGCCGGAAACCATCAACTACCGCACGCTCAAGCCTGAGAAGGACGGCCTCTTCTGCGAGAAGATCTTCGGCCCGTCCCGCGACTGGGAATGCTACTGCGGCAAGTACAAGCGCGTGCGCTTCAAGGGCATCATCTGCGAGCGGTGTGGCGTTGAGGTCACCCGTGCCAAGGTCCGCCGTGAGCGCATGGGCCACATCGAGCTCGCCGCCCCGGTCACGCACATCTGGTACTTCAAGGGTGTTCCCTCCCGCCTGGGCTACCTCCTTGACCTGGCACCGAAGGACCTCGAAAAGGTCATCTACTTCGCCGCCTACATGATCACGAGCGTCGACGCCGACAGCCGCCACGAAGAACTGCCCAACCTCCAGGTTGAGCACGACATCGAGAAGAAGCAGCTGATCGACAACCGCGACTCGGACATCGCCACGATCGCCCGCGACCTTGAGAACGAGCTTGCCCGTCTCGAAGGCGAAGGCGCGAAGGCTGCCGACAAGAAGAAGGCCCGCGACTCCGCTGACCGCCAGATGGCGAACGTCCGCAAGCGTGCCGACGCCGAAATCGAGCGCCTCGAGCAGGTCTGGGACCGCTTCAAGAACCTCAAGGTCGCAGACCTCGAAGGTGACGAAGGCCTGTACCGTGAACTGCGCGACCGCTACGGCATGTACTTCGAAGGCTCCATGGGTGCCGAGGCCATCAAGAAGCGTCTTGAGAACTTCGACATGCAGGCCGAGTCGGACATGCTGCGCGACATCATCGCCAACGGCAAGGGCCAGCGCAAGACCCGCGCCCTGAAGCGGCTCAAGGTGGTCAACGCGTTCCTGACGACCAACAACAGCCCGCTCGGCATGGTGCTGGACGCCGTCCCGGTGATCCCGCCGGAACTGCGCCCGATGGTCCAGCTGGACGGTGGCCGCTTCGCGACCTCCGACCTCAACGACCTCTACCGCCGCGTGATCAACCGCAACAACCGCCTCAAGCGCCTGCTTGACCTCGGTGCTCCGGAGATCATCGTCAACAACGAGAAGCGCATGCTTCAGGAAGCTGTTGACAGCCTCTTCGACAACGGCCGCCGCGGCCGTCCGGTCACCGGACCGGGCAACCGTCCGCTGAAGTCCCTGAGCGACATGCTCAAGGGCAAGCAGGGCCGTTTCCGCCAGAACCTCCTCGGCAAGCGCGTCGACTACTCCGGCCGTTCGGTCATCGTCGTCGGCCCGCAGCTGAAGCTGCACCAGTGTGGTCTGCCCAAGCAGATGGCCTTGGAGCTCTTCAAGCCGTTCGTGATGAAGCGCCTGGTGGACCTCAACCACGCCCAGAACATCAAGTCGGCCAAGCGCATGGTGGAGCGTTACCGTCCGCAGGTCTGGGACGTCCTCGAAGAGATCATCACCGAGCACCCCGTGCTGCTGAACCGTGCACCTACCCTGCACCGTCTCGGCATCCAGGCGTTCGAGCCGCAGCTTGTTGAAGGCAAGGCAATCCAGCTGCACCCGCTGGTTTGTGGCGCGTTCAACGCCGACTTCGACGGCGACCAGATGGCAGTCCACCTGCCGCTGAGCCCCGAAGCCCAGGCCGAGGCCCGCATCCTGATGCTCTCCTCGAACAACATCCTGAAGCCGTCTGACGGCCGCCCGGTGACCCTGCCGTCGCAGGATATGATCATCGGTCTCTACCACCTGACCACCAAGCGTGTCGGTTCAGCTGGCGAAGGCCGGATCTTCTCCTCGGTCGCGGAAGCCATCATGGCCTACGACCTTCACGAGCTGCACCTGAACTCCAAGGTCAGGATCCGGCTCGAGGGCTTCGTGCCCTACGCCGGCTGGGAAGCCCCGGAGGGCTGGGAGCCCGGTCAGACCACACTGGTCGAGACCTCCCTCGGCCAGGTCATCTTCAACCAGACGCTGCCCGCGGACTACCCGTGGGTTGAGAACGTTGCCGACAAGGGCGAGCTGTCCACGATCGTCAACGACCTCGCCGAGCGCTACCCGAAGGTGATCACGGCGGCAACGCTGGACAACCTGAAGGATGCCGGTTTCTACTGGGCCACCCGCTCCGGCGTGACCGTTGCCATCTCCGACATCGAGGTGCCCACGGACAAGCCGCGGATCCTCGCCGGTTACGAGACCATGGCCGCCAAGATCCAGGGCCAGTACGACAAGGGCCTGATCGACGACGACGAGCGTCGCCAGGAACTGATCGAGATCTGGAACAAGGCAACGAACGAGATCGCCCAGGCGATGCGTGACAGCCTGTCCCCGATGAACACGATCAACCGCATGGTGTCCTCGGGCGCACGTGGTAACTGGATGCAGGTCCGTCAGATCGCGGGTATCCGTGGCCTGGTTGCCAACCCTAAGGGTGAAATCATCCCGCGTCCGATCAAGTCCTCCTACCGCGAGGGCCTCTCGGTGCTGGAATACTTCATCGCCACGCACGGTGCCCGTAAGGGTCTGGCTGACACCGCCCTGCGTACCGCCAACTCGGGTTACCTGACCCGTCGTCTGGTGGACGTGTCGCAGGACGTCATCGTCCGCGAAGAGGACTGCGGTACCGAGCGCGGCCTGATGACGGCCATCGCGGTGGCCGACGCCAACGGCGTCCTCGTCCTGGACGAGAACGTCGAGAACAGCGCCTACGCCCGCACCCTGGCAGTCGACGTCGTCGACTCCAAGGGCAAGGTCCTGGCAGCTGCCGGCACCGACTGCGGCGACGTCGTCATTGCCGAACTGTTCGCAGCCGGCATCACCGAGGTCAAGGTCCGCTCCGTACTCACCTGTGAGTCCAGCGTCGGCACCTGCGCCCTGTGCTACGGCCGTTCGCTGGCCACTGGCAAGACCGTCGACATCGGTGAGGCCGTGGGCATTATTGCCGCGCAGTCCATCGGTGAGCCGGGTACCCAGCTGACCATGCGTACGTTCCACACCGGTGGTGCTGTTTCCGCCAGCGGTGGCGACGACATCACCCAGGGTCTGCCCCGTATCCAGGAGCTCTTCGAAGCCCGTACTCCGAAGGGTGTCGCACCGATTGCTGAAGCAGCCGGCCGCATCACCATCGAAGAGTCCGAGCGCCAGATGCGCCTGGTCATCACCCCGGATGACGGATCTGAAGAGATCGCTTACCCGGTGCTGCGCCGTTCACGTCTTCTCATCGAAGACGGCGATCACGTCAGCGTCGGCCAGAAGCTCATCAACGGCCCGGTCGACCCCAAGCAGGTGCTGCGCATCATGGGTCCCCGTGCCGCGCAGAAGTTCCTGGTGGACGAAGTCCAGGGCGTGTACCGCAGCCAGGGCATCGGTATCCACGACAAGCACGTCGAGGTTATCGTCCGCCAGATGCTGCGCCGCGTCACGGTCATCGAGTCCGGCGAATCGGATCTGCTGCCCGGCGAGCTCGCCGAACGCAGCCGTTTCGAAGAGGCCAACCGCCGCGTTGTGTCCGAGGGCAAGACGCCGGCATCCGGCCGTCCCGAGCTCATGGGCATCACCAAGGCGTCCCTGGCGACCGAGTCCTGGCTGTCCGCAGCTTCCTTCCAGGAGACCACCCGCGTCCTGACGCAGGCGGCCATGGAAGGCAAGAGCGATCCGCTGCTCGGCCTCAAGGAAAACGTCATCATCGGTAAGCTCATCCCGGCCGGCACGGGTCTCCCGCGCTACACCGAGGTCACCGTGGAACCCACTGAAGAAGCAAAGGCCAACCTGTTCACCGGCCCCAGCGCATTCAGTGACTTCTCCTACGACTCGCTGGGCGGCGACGGAGCTCCCGAGTTCCACGCCATCCCGCTGGATGACTACGATCTCGGCAGCGACTTCCGCTGAGCTGAGTGACTGACAGGCCCCGTTCCCACCTCGGTGGGGGCGGGGCCTTTCCAGTGGTAAGCCCCGCCGATTAAGGGCTGGGACCCGTCCGTGTTAGACTTGAGACTAATTGTTATTGTGGCAGTGGATGAGTGCGCCGGTTTGAGTCAGACAGCTTGCAGCTGAAAGATTCAACCAGGACGACGTTTCCGGTTTGCAGGGTTCTTGTGCAACGTATGCCACATTTTCGCATGCCTAGGGGCAGTTCGGGTCGAAAGTCCTTGGACCCCGGCGTGCGGTCCGACTATTAAGGCTTCGCCTCAGCTGCTCTGGAGAGAACTTCAAAGCTCGGGCGGCGAGGCGCAGCGACAAGAGAGCGGCCGCCAACGGCCGCTCCGGATAAAACGGAGAACACGAGAGTGCCTACGATTAACCAGCTGGTCCGCAAGGGCCGCACGCCTAAGGTCAAAAAGACCAAGGCTCCCGCGCTTAACGGCAGCCCGATGCGCCGCGGTGTTTGCACCCGCGTTTACACGACGACCCCGAAGAAGCCGAACTCGGCTCTGCGTAAGGTTGCTCGCGTGCGCCTCAACGGCGGCATTGAAGTCACCGCATACATCCCCGGTGTGGGCCACAACCTGCAGGAGCACTCCATTGTGCTCGTCCGCGGCGGCCGCGTGAAGGACCTTCCGGGTGTCCGCTACAAGATCGTCCGTGGCGCCCTCGATACCCAGGGTGTCAAGAACCGTAAGCAGGCTCGCAGCCGCTACGGCGCAAAGATGGAGAAGAAGTAATATGCCTCGCAAGGGTCCGGCCCCCAAGCGGCCGCTAGTTCTAGATCCCGTTTACGGCTCCCCGCTGGTCACCCAGCTCATCAACAAGGTGCTGGTTGACGGCAAGAAGTCCACCGCAGAGCGCATCGTTTACGGTGCCCTCGAGGGTGCTCGCGCCAAGTCCGGCGGCGACCCCGTTGCAGCCCTCAAGAAGGCCATGGAGAACGTCAAGCCTTCGCTTGAGGTCCGCTCCCGCCGTGTTGGTGGCGCCACGTACCAGGTTCCCGTTGAGGTCAAGCCGGGCCGTTCCACGGCCCTCGCCCTCCGCTGGCTGGTTGGCTACTCCAAGGCCCGCCGCGAAAAGACCATGACCGAGCGCCTCCAGAACGAAATCCTGGATGCCTCGAACGGTCTCGGTGCCGCTGTGAAGCGTCGCGAAGACACCCACAAGATGGCCGAGTCCAACAAGGCCTTCGCACACTACCGCTGGTAATACTTCCCGGACGCCSCCCCCCGGCCCCACGCCCCGGGCGGCGAACGTGCAGTCCATCCGAAAGGGAGACACCGTGGCACAGGACGTGCTTACCGACCTTAGCAAGGTCCGCAATATCGGCATCATGGCCCACATCGATGCCGGCAAGACCACTACTACCGAGCGCATCCTGTTCTACACGGGTGTGAACCACAAGATCGGCGAAACGCACGACGGCGCTTCGACGACTGACTGGATGGAACAGGAAAAGGAACGCGGCATCACCATCACGTCTGCCGCCGTGACCTGCTTCTGGGAAAACAACCAGATCAACATCATCGACACCCCCGGCCACGTTGACTTCACGGTCGAGGTTGAGCGCTCCCTGCGCGTCCTCGACGGCGCAGTCGCCGTGTTCGACGGCAAGGAAGGCGTGGAGCCGCAGTCCGAGACTGTTTGGCGCCAGGCTGACAAGTACAACGTTCCGCGCATCTGCTTCGTCAACAAGATGGACAAGCTCGGCGCTGACTTCTACTTCACCGTCGACACCATCATCAGCCGTCTCGGTGCCAAGCCGCTCGTCATGCAGCTGCCGATCGGCGCCGAGAACGACTTCATCGGCGTCGTCGACCTCCTCTACATGCGTTCGCTGGTCTGGCCCGGCGACGCCAAGGGTGACGTCACCATGGGTGCCAAGTACGAGATCCGCGAGATCCCTGCTGACCTCCAGGCGAAGGCCGAAGAGTACCGCGCAACGCTCATTGAGACCGTTGCCGAGTCCTCCGAGGAACTCATGGAGAAGTACCTTGAGGGCGAAGAGATCAGCATCGATGAGCTCAAGGCCGGCATCCGCAAGATGACGATCAACTCTGAGATCTACCCGGTCTTCTGTGGTTCTGCATTCAAGAACCGCGGCGTCCAGCCCATGCTCGACGCTGTGGTGGACTACCTGCCGAACCCGCTCGACGTCCCGCCGATGATCGGTCACGATCCCCGCGACGAAGAGAAGGAGCTTACCCGTAAGCCCTCCTCTGAAGAGCCCTTCTCCGCACTGGCGTTCAAGATCGCCGCGCACCCCTTCTTCGGCCAGCTGACCTTCGTCCGCGTGTACTCCGGTCACGTGGAAGCAGGCTCGCAGGTGGTCAACTCCACCAAGGGCAAGAAGGAGCGCATCGGCAAGCTGTTCCAGATGCATGCCAACAAGGAAATGCCCGTCGACGGCGCTACCGCCGGCCACATCTACGCAGCGATCGGCCTCAAGGACACCACCACGGGCGACACCCTGTGCGATCCGGCCAACCAGATTGTCCTCGAGTCCATGAGCTTCCCGGAGCCCGTGATCTCGGTTGCGATCGAGCCGAACACGAAGGGTGACCAGGAGAAGCTCTCCACGGCCATCCAGAAGCTCTCCGCTGAGGACCCGACCTTCCAGGTCTCCCTCAACGAGGACACCGGCCAGACCATCATCGCCGGCATGGGCGAGCTCCACCTGGACATCCTGGTGGACCGCATGCGCCGCGAATTCAAGGTCGAGGCAAACGTTGGCAAGCCGCAGGTTGCTTACCGCGAAACCATCAAGCGTGCTGTAGAGCGTCACGACTACACGCACAAGAAGCAGACCGGTGGTTCCGGCCAGTTCGCAAAGATCCAGATCGCGATCGAGCCGCTGGACACCTCAGGTGGCGAGCTGTACGAGTTCGAGAACAAGGTCACCGGTGGCCGCGTTCCGCGCGAGTACATCCCGTCGGTCGACGCCGGCATCCAGGACGCGCTTAACGACGGCGTCCTGGCCGGTTACCCGGTTGTCGGCATCAAGGCGACGCTGATTGACGGCGCTTACCACGATGTTGACTCCTCGGAAATGGCGTTCAAGATCGCCGGCCGTATGGCTTTCAAGGAAGCCGCACGCAAGGCGAACCCTGTCCTGCTCGAACCGCTGATGGATGTCGAGGTCCGCACCCCTGAGGAATACATGGGTGAAGTTATCGGTGACCTCAACTCCCGCCGTGGCCAGATGCAGTCCATGGAAGATGCCCAGGGCGTCAAGGTTATTCGCGCACACGTCCCGCTGTCCGGCATGTTCGGCTACATCGGTGACCTGCGCTCGAAGACCCAGGGCCGCGCTGTGTACTCCATGACGTTCAACAGCTACGCCGAGGTCCCGAAGGCAGTCGCCGACGAGATCATCCAGAAGAACCGCGGCGAGTAGTCCCCAGGACGCCTCGCAGCAACAAGAAACTCGGGTGCGTCTCCGCCAGCGGAGACACATCTGGTGCAGGCGGCCGGACTCCGGTCAGCTGTAGTCCGGCCAGTCCGGAGTTCGGCCGCCTGCACGAACAGGCTCTAGGCACTAGCATTAGTACCTGAATCTGCAATTTCATCAATCCAAAGCCCCCCAAGTAGACTTACTGGAGTTTCTGCCGCGACAAGCGCGGCCGAAGGGTAAGTCAATTTGAAAACGTTCTAGGAGGAACCTGTGGCAAAGGCAAAGTTCGAGCGGACTAAGCCGCACGTTAACATCGGTACCATTGGTCACGTTGACCACGGTAAGACGACGCTGACGGCCGCCATTTCCAAGGTGCTGTACGACAAGTACCCGACTCTCAACGAGAAGCGTGACTTCGCGTCGATTGACTCTGCTCCCGAAGAGCGTCAGCGCGGCATTACCATCAACATCTCCCACGTTGAGTACCAGACCGAGAAGCGCCACTACGCACACGTAGACGCTCCGGGTCACGCTGACTACATCAAGAACATGATCACCGGCGCTGCTCAGATGGACGGTGCAATCCTCGTGGTTGCCGCCACTGACGGCCCGATGGCTCAGACCCGCGAGCACGTTCTGCTCGCCCGCCAGGTTGGCGTTCCCTACCTGCTGGTCGCGCTGAACAAGGCTGACATGGTTGACGACGAAGAGCTCCTCGACCTCGTTGAAATGGAAGTTCGCGAGCTGCTCAGCTCGCAGGGCTTCGATGGCGACGAGGCTCCGGTTGTTCGCGTTTCCGGCCTGAAGGCCCTCGAAGGCGACCCCGTCTGGGTCAAGTCCGTTGAGGACCTCATGGCTGCTGTCGACGAGTCCGTTCCGGACCCCGTACGTGACCGTGACAAGCCCTTCCTGATGCCGATCGAAGATGTCTTCACGATCACCGGCCGTGGCACCGTTGTTACGGGCCGCGCCGAGCGTGGAACCCTCGCCATCAACTCCGAGGTCGAGATCGTCGGCATCCGCCCGGTCCAGAAGACCACGGTTACCGGTATCGAGATGTTCCACAAGCAGCTCGACGAAGCATGGGCCGGCGAGAACTGTGGCCTCCTGCTCCGCGGTCTGAAGCGCGACGATGTCGAGCGTGGCCAGGTTGTCGTCAAGCCGGGTTCCATCACCCCGCACACCGACTTCGAGGCTAACGTCTACATCCTCTCCAAGGACGAAGGCGGACGTCACAACCCGTTCTACTCCAACTACCGCCCGCAGTTCTACTTCCGCACCACGGACGTAACCGGCGTTATCACCCTGCCGGAAGGCACGGAAATGGTTATGCCCGGCGACAACACTGAGATGACCGTTGCGCTCATCCAGCCGATCGCAATGGAAGAGGGCCTCGGCTTCGCTATCCGCGAAGGCGGCCGCACCGTTGGTTCAGGACGCGTCACCAAGATCATCAAGTAATTACTTGCCGATCTGATGCTTTGCCCCTGATCAGCCAGCCGTCTGGCAGCTGACCAGAGGATCGGGAACAGCCCCGCTGCACTTGCAGTGGGGCTGTTCCTTTTAAGTTCCTGATACCTTTGCAGGAAGGGAAGGGAGTTCACCATGGGCTGGTTCATTTTTCTACTGATCGCCGCCGCAGTCGTCGTCGCGTTCTTTTGGGCGAAGAGGCACTTCCGCCAGGAGATCGAGCGCGCCAAGCGCATCAATAGGTCCAACCGCAACCAGTAGCGGGGCCGGGCGGGGCTCAGGCCCGGCGTGCCCGCGCGAGGGCCTGGTACCAGTAGTACGAGTCTTTCGGGGTGCGCTTGAGGCTCGTGAAATCGACGTGCACCAGGCCGAAGCGTTGCGAGTAGCCTGCCGCCCATTCGAAGTTGTCCATCAGCGTCCAGACGTAATAGCCGAGCAGTTCGACGTCGTGTGCCACGCCCCCGGGGGAGGTGGCCTCGACCGCCTGGCTGAGGTGTGCAGCGAGGTAGCTGATCCGGCCGGCATCGGGAATGGGGCCGGTGACGTGGTCGGGTTCGGGGAAGCTCGCCCCGCTCTCGGTGATGTAGAGCGGCGGCAGCGAAGACCCGTACCGGTCCTTCAGCTCCCGGAGCAGGATCCCCAGGTGGTCCGGAGCGACCGGCCAGCCGAATCCCGTGCGTTCGTACTCCGGGAACGCGGCCATATGGAACGGGACTTTCAGCATCGCCTCCGCGGTTGCCGAGGGGCTGTCGACGCCGCGTCCCGTGGCCACCTTCACGGGGTAGTAATAGTTCAGGCCGTAGAAATCCAGCGGCTGGTGGATCGTGGCCAGGTCCGCGTCGCTGATGCTCCGCATTGAACGGAACCACGGCCGGGCGATCAGCGGCAGCCGGGGAAAGCGGCCCAGGAGGATCGGGTCAGCGTAGAGCCGGTTCAGCACGAAGTCGAACACCCTGGCCAGCATCCTGTCTGTTGGCGAACCGGAAGCAGGCCGGACCGGGGAATGCAGGTTCGCGACCCCGACGGCGCCGGCGACGCCCTCCGCGCGCAGCGCCTGAACCGCCAGTCCGTGCCCCAGGAGCTGATGCCGCACCGACGGCAGGGCATCGAAGAGCAGGCCGCGGCCGGGCGCGTGCACGCCCAGGGCGTAGCCGTTCAGGGTAACCGAGGCGGGCTCGTTCAGCGTCACCCACTGCGCCACGCGGTCGCCGAACCGCTTGCCGGCGGCCGCGCTGTACTCGGCGAACCGTTCCGCCGTCGAACGGTTCATCCAGCCGCCCCGGTGCTCGAGGGGCAGCGGCGTATCCCAGTGGTAGAGAGTGGCCATGGGGGAGATGCCGGCGGCGAGGAGCCGGTCGATCAGGCGGTCGTAGAAGTCCAGGCCGGCCGCATTGAAGTGGCCGCTGCCCTCGGGCTGGACCCGCGGCCACGAGATCGAAAAGCGGTAGGAATCGATCCCGAGATCGCGCATCAGTTCGATGTCTTCCTCGGCGCGGTTGTAGTGGTCGCAGGCCACGGCGGGGGAGTGCCCATGCAGGATGTTGCCGGGCTTTTCGGCAAAGGCGTCCCAGCCGGAGGGCCCGCGGCCGCCGGCGGCAAGGCTGCCCTCGATCTGGAAGGCCGCGGAGGAAACACCCAGGGTGAATCCGGGGCTCAGGCGTGCGGCGAGGGCCTGAACTGCTACAGAGTCCTGCACAGTCATGCCCCTATCATCCATTCGACGGCGATTCAGGACAATGGCCCTCCGGCAGTGATTGCACTACTGCGACTGCAGTACGTTGCCTGTTCGGCTGCACGGCTGCGCTTGCACTACTGCGATTGCAGTACTGTGGCTGCACGGCCGCGCAAAGGGGCTGATTCGCTTCTGCCCGCAAATTCCGGCATACTAGATGAGTTGTTCAAGCGCTCTTTCGCGTCCCGATCCGGATAATGCCGGATGCCAGGGTCCAAGTGAGAGACCAAACATAACCCACTCCCCATGGAATTGCGGACGCGTACGTGTGAAAACATGCGACACGCCCGACCGCGGGGGTCGGTTGCGTCGGCAGGTTGAGGAACCCGGATCCTTCCGGATTCAGCTTGTGCGGCGGGTGGTAGTCACGACTTCAAATGCTTCGGCAGCCATACAACTAGTAAGTGAACAGGGCAGCCCTAATCAGGGGAAGCACAGACTGAAAGAGAGTCAGGCGACATGGCGGGACAAAAAATCCGCATCCGGCTGAAGTCATATGACCACGAGGTCATTGACGTTTCAGCACGGAAGATCGTTGAGACGGTCACGCGCGCAGGCGCAACTGTAGTTGGCCCCGTGCCGCTGCCGACGGAGAAGAACGTTTACTGCGTTATTCGCTCTCCGCACAAGTACAAGGACAGCCGCGAGCACTTCGAAATGCGCACGCACAAGCGTCTTATCGACATCATCGACCCCACGCCCAAGGCTGTTGATTCGCTCATGCGTCTCGACCTGCCGGCCGACGTGAACATCGAAATCAAGCTGTAGGGAGGTGCTGAGAGACTATGACCGCAACCCGTAACGTAAAGGGCCTGCTGGGCACGAAGCTCGGCATGACCCAGGTCTGGGACGAGAACAACAAGCTCATCCCCGTCACTGTGGTCCAGGCTGACTCGAACGTCATCACGCAGCTGCGCAACGCAGAAACTGATGGCTATGTCGCCGTTCAGATCGGCTACGGCCAGATCGATCCCCGCAAGGTCACCAAGCCGCTGGCTGGTCACTTTGAAAAGGCAGGCGTCACGCCTCGCCGCCACGTCGTAGAACTGCGCACTGCAGATGCTGACTCTTACGAGCTGGGCCAGGAGCTCTCCGTAGAGCTCTTCGAAGCCGGCCAGAAGATCGACGTCGTTGGCACCACCAAGGGTAAGGGCTTCGCCGGTGTTATGAAGCGTCACGGCTTCCACGGCGTTGGAGCTTCCCACGGTGCCCACAAGAACCACCGTAAGCCCGGTTCTATCGGTGGCGCATCCACCCCGAGCCGCGTCTTCAAGGGCATGAAAATGGCCGGCCGCATGGGCGCCGTTCGTCACACCACGCTGAACCTCACGGTCCACGCGGTTGACGTCGAGAAGTCGCTGCTCCTGATCAAGGGCGCCGTTCCCGGCGCCCGCGGCCAGGTCGTACTCGTACGCACCGCCGTGAAGGGAGCCTAGTTCAATGACTAGCACTGTCAAGGTTGACCTGCCTGCAGAGATCTTCGACGTACAGACCAACGTGCCGCTGCTGCACCAGGTCGTCGTTGCCCAGCTCGCTGCTGCTCGCCAGGGTACCCACAAGACCAAGACCCGCGCCGAGGTTTCCGGTGCAGGTCGCAAGCCGTTCAAGCAGAAGGGCACCGGCCGCGCCCGTCAGGGTTCCATCCGTGCTCCTCACATGACCGGTGGTGGCGTTGTCCACGGCCCCACGCCGCGTGACTACAGCCAGCGCACCCCCAAGAAGATGATTGCTGCTGCACTGCGCGGCGCACTCTCGGACCGCGCCCGCAACGGCCGCGTCCACGTCGTTGCTGACCTGGTTGCCGGCTCCGCGCCGTCCTCCAAGGAAGCACTGGCAACCCTGCGCGGAGTTTCCGAGCGCAAGAACCTGCTCGTTGTCATTGAGCGCGCCAACGATGTTGCTGCACTGTCCGTGCGCAACCTCGAGGAAGTTCACGTTCTGTACGCAGACCAGCTGAACACCTACGACGTTCTCGTTTCCGACGACGTAGTCTTCACCAAGGCTGCCTACGAAGCATTCGTTGCTGACAAGGTTGCAAAGAACGAGGAGGATGCCAAGTGAGTGCAGCCACCATCAAAGACCCGCGCGACGTCGTGCTTGCACCCGTTGTCTCGGAAAAGAGCTACGGCCTGATCGACGAGGGCAAGTACACCTTCCTGGTGGACCCCCGCTCGAACAAGACCGAGATCAAGCTGGCCGTGGAGAAGATTTTCTCCGTCAAGGTCGAATCGATCAACACCATCAACCGTGCCGGTAAGCGCAAGCGCACCAAATTCGGCTGGGGTACCCGCAAGAACACCAAGCGTGCAATTGTGAGCCTCAAAGAAGGCACTATCGACATCTTCGGCGGTCCGCTTTCATAGCGGAGACCACTTTAACGAGGAAATAAATTATGGGAATCCGTAAATACAAGCCGACTACCCCGGGCCGTCGCGGCTCGAGCGTAGCGGACTTCACTGAAATCACGCGGTCGACGCCGGAAAAGTCGTTGGTACGTCCCCTCCCGAAAAAGGGTGGCCGTAACAACTCCGGTAAGATCACGACCCGTCACAAGGGTGGTGGACACAAGCGCCAGTACCGTCTGATCGACTTCCGTCGCCACGACAAGGACGGCGTCAACGCCCGCGTTGCCGAAATCGAGTACGACCCGAACCGCACGGCTCGGATCGCCCTCCTGCACTACGTTGATGGCACCAAGCGTTACATCATCGCCCCGAACAAGCTGTCCCAGGGCGACTTCGTAGAGGCCGGCGCCGACGCTGACATCAAGCCCGGCAACAACCTTCCGCTGCGCAACATCCCGGTCGGTACCGTAATCCACGCAGTCGAACTGCGTCCGGGTGGCGGCGCCAAGATGGGCCGCTCCGCCGGCGCATCGATCCAGCTCGTTGCAAAGGAAGGCCGTTTCGCCCAGCTGCGTCTGCCTTCCGGCGAAATCCGCAACGTTGACGTGCGCTGCCGCGCAACCGTCGGCGAGGTCGGCAACGCCGAGCAGTCGAACATCAACTGGGGCAAGGCCGGCCGTATGCGGTGGAAGGGCGTTCGCCCGACCGTCCGTGGTGTCGCCATGAACCCGGTTGACCACCCCCACGGTGGTGGCGAGGGTAAGACGTCCGGTGGACGTCACCCCGTCAACCCGAACGGTAAGCGCGAAGGCCGCACCCGCCGTCCCAACAAAGAGAGCGACAAGCTTATTGTTCGTCGCCGTCGTACTGGCAAGAACAAGCGATAGGAGCCTGGACACATGCCACGCAGCCTGAAAAAAGGTCCTTTCGTTGACCAGCACCTCTTTGTAAAGGTAGCCAGGGAAAACGAAAAGGGCACCAAGAACGTCATCAAGACCTGGTCCCGCCGTTCGATGATCGTCCCCGACATGCTCGGCCACACGATCGCCGTACACGACGGACGCAAGCACATCCCCGTGTTTGTCACTGAGTCGATGGTCGGGCACAAGCTCGGCGAATTCGCTCCCACGCGGACATTCCGCGGCCATGTCAAGGACGACCGTAAGGGCAAGCGCCGCTAGGCGCCTGCACTTACGTCAAAGACGAGAGAAGGAAAGCAATGGAAGCCAAGGCAATTGCGCGTCACATCCGCGTAACGCCTATGAAGGCCCGGCGCGTCGTCAACCTTGTTCGTGGTAAGCAAGCGAATGAGGCTCTGGCAATTCTGAAGTTTGCCCCCCAGGCAGCTTCGGAGCCGGTATTCAAGGTAGTTCAGTCGGCAATCTCCAACGCCCGGGTCCTCGCGGACCGCGACGGCGTGGCGTTTGACGAAGGTGACCTCATCATCAGCGAAGCGTTTGTTGATGAAGGCCCGACCATGAAGCGGTTCCAGCCGCGAGCCCAGGGTCGTGCATTTCAGATCAAGAAGCGCACGAGCCACATCACCGTGGTAGTCGCTACCCCGGAGAAAGAGGAGGCTCGCTAAGTGGGACAGAAAGTTAACCCGCACGGGTTCCGACTCGGCATCACCACCGATCACGTATCGCACTGGTTCGCCGACAGCACCAAGGCCGGCCAGCGGTACAAGGACTTCGTTCGCGAAGACATCCGTATCCGCCAGCTCATGTCCACGGGCATGGAGCGCGCCGGTATCGCCAAGGTCGAAATCGAGCGCACCCGCGACCGTGTCCGCGTGGATATCCACACGGCACGTCCGGGCATCGTCATCGGCCGCCGCGGCGCTGAAGCAGACCGCATCCGCGGCGAGCTTGAGAAGCTCACGGGCAAGCAGGTTCAGCTGAACATCCTCGAGGTCAAGAACCCCGAGATGGAAGCCCAGCTTGTTGCCCAGGGCGTTGCTGAGCAGCTGACTTCCCGCGTGGCTTTCCGCCGTGCGATGAAGAAGGCCATGCAGTCCGCGCAGCGCGCCGGTGCCAAGGGCATCCGGATCGCTTGCTCGGGTCGACTGGGCGGCGCAGAAATGTCCCGCTCGGAGTTCTACCGCGAAGGCCGTGTGCCCCTGCACACCCTGCGTGCGAACATCGACTACGGCTTCTACGAGGCCAAGACCACCTTCGGCCGCATCGGCGTGAAGGTCTGGATCTACAAGGGCGACGTCACTGCCAAGGAACTGGCTCAGCAGGCAGCTGCTGCTCCGTCCCGTGGCCGTGCCGGCGACCGCCCGGGCCGCCCGGGTGGCGCCGACCGTGGTGACCGCCGCCGTCGTCCCGACCGCCCCGCAGCCGAGGCAGCACCTGCCGCCGAAGCTCCGGCTGTCGAAGCCGGTGCCGCAGGCACGGCACAGTCAGTAGAAGGAGGACAGGCTTAAATGCTTATCCCACGTCGAGTCAAGCACCGTAAGCAGCACCACCCGGGTCGTTCCGGCGCTGCTACGGGCGGCACCCAGGTCTCCTTCGGTGAGTGGGGCATCCAGGCGCTGAGCCCGGCCTACGTCACGAACCGTCAGATCGAATCTGCCCGTATCGCGATGACCCGCCACATCAAGCGTGGCGGAAAGGTCTGGATCAACATTTACCCGGACCGTCCGCTGACGAAGAAGCCGGCCGAAACCCGCATGGGTTCCGGTAAGGGTTCTCCGGAATGGTGGGTCTCAAACGTCAAGCCGGGCCGGGTTCTCTTCGAACTCTCCGGTGTCAGTGAAGAGGTAGCTCGCGAGGCCCTGCGCCTGGCAATCCACAAGCTGCCGTTGAAGGCACGCATTGTGCGTCGCGAAGGTGGTGAGTAGAAATGGCAGTAGGATCCAAGGAACTTGCATCCGCACAGCTGGACGGTTTCGACAACGAGCGTCTCGTTGAAGAACTCCGCAAGGCCAAGGAAGAGCTGTTCAACCTGCGTTTCCAGTCCGCCACCGGTCAGCTGGAGAACCACGGTCGTCTGCGCGCGGTAAAGAAGGACATCGCCCGCATCTACACCGTTCTCCGTGAGCGCGAGCTCGGCATTCGTGCCGAGGTTGCCGCACCGGTTGTGGAAGCCAAGGAAGAGAAGAAGTCCAAGAAGGCTGCAACCAAGAAGGCTGAGAAGGCTGAAACGGTTGAATCCGAGGAGGATGCCAAGTGAGTGAAAAGGACGAGAACGTGACGGAAACTGTTTCCGACGCAG
Organism: Arthrobacter sp. P1_D4; assembly: GCF_056406115.1. Classification (NCBI taxonomy): domain Bacteria; kingdom Bacillati; phylum Actinomycetota; class Actinomycetes; order Micrococcales; family Micrococcaceae; genus Arthrobacter; species Arthrobacter sp. P1_D4. The sequence continues at coordinate 101,162 of NZ_JBFUAU010000009.1, forward strand.
CCAAGGCTGACGAGCGCGGTTACCGTAAGACGAAGCGCGGCTACGTCGTCTCGGACAAGATGGAAAAGACCATCACTGTCCAGGTCGAAGACCGCGTGAAGCACGCCCTCTACGGCAAGGTCATCCGCCGCAACGCCAAGATCAAGGCTCACGACGAAGAGAACAGCGCCGGCATCGGCGACCTCGTGCTCCTCGCCGAGACCCGCCCGCTGTCCGCTACCAAGCGGTGGCGTCTGGTCGAGATCCTCGAGAAGGCCAAGTAACACCTGCACCTGTTTGCCTGGTGATACAGCAGAAGCCCTCGTTCCCCTTTGGGGAGCGGGGGCTTCCGCGTTGCCGGCAGCCGCCGCAGCCGGCAGCCTGAGACCGGCGGCAGCCGTTTACCGTGCTCGTCAGGCAGAGCAGCCTTTGGGGGCTTACGACGCCGGCGGGCCGGGGTTCCCGGGATGCGCGGCGGCGGGCGGGCCCACAGCCTGTCCGGCGTAACGGCGTCGCGGCTGCGGGGGAGGGGTGTGCAGGTTCCATGGCTGTGATATGGGGATACGCCCAAAACGTGCTAAGATTTTGAGTTTGTATGGCGCCTTTTGCGCGCCGTCATCAACCTCGTAAACAATCGTGCCACGGCATAGTGCCCCCTTGCGCCCCGACTCGTCGGGAACCGCCTGGGAAGCAAATGTTTTTGGCACGGGCGTTTAGGCCTGGTCTGGCAAAATCCAGGCAGGTCAAGAGACACCCCGATCAACCGTTCCGCAAGGCTCATTCCGTAGGAAGATTTTCGGTCTGAGAACCAGCGCGACGCAAGGAGTAAATAGTGATTCAGCAGGAGTCGCGACTCAAGGTCGCCGACAACACGGGTGCTAAGGAAATCCTTACCATTCGCGTTCTCGGTGGATCTGGCCGTCGCTACGCAGGCATTGGCGACGTAATCGTCGCTACCGTCAAGGACGCAATTCCGGGCGGCAACGTAAAGAAGGGCGACGTCGTCAAGGCTGTCATCGTCCGTACCAAGAAGGAACGCCGCCGTGCGGATGGTTCCTACATCAAGTTTGACGAGAACGCAGCCGTCATCCTGAAGAACGACGGTGACCCCCGCGGTACCCGTATCTTCGGACCGGTTGGTCGTGAACTTCGCGACAAGAAGTTCATGAAGATCGTTTCTCTGGCTCCGGAGGTGCTCTAGTCCATGGCTAAGATCAAAAAGGGTGACCTCGTTCAGGTCATCACTGGCGCCAAGGCTGAGCGCGGCGGCGACAAGGGTAAGCAGGGCAAGGTTCTGCGCGTATACCCGGAGACCAACCGCGTGTTGGTTGAAGGCATTAACCGCGTAACCAAGCACACCAAGGTCGGTCAGTCGCAGCGCGGCACCAAGACCGGTGGCATCGAGGTCGTCGAGGCTTCGATCCACATCTCCAACGTGGCTCTGGTTGACCCGTCCACCAAGAAGCCCACCCGCGTCGGTTTCCGCACCGAGACCGTTGAGCGCGATGGCGTGAAGCGTGAAGTGCGCGTCCGCGTGGCCAAGAGCTCAGGGAAGGACATCTAATGACTGAGACTCTCGAGACTCCGGCAAGCAAGATCGTTCCTCGTCTGAAGACCAAGTACGCCGATTCCATCAAGAACACGCTGACTGAGGAATTCAAGTACCAGAACGTCAACCAGGTTCCCCGCCTGGTGAAGGTCGTTGTGAACATGGGTGTTGGAGATGCCGCCAAGGACTCCAAGCTGATCGACGGCGCTGTCCGCGATCTGACCCTGATCACCGGCCAGAAGCCGCAGGTAACCAAGGCCCGCAAGTCGATCGCACAGTTCAAGCTGCGCGAAGGCATGCCGATCGGTGCACACGCAACTCTGCGTGGGGACCGCATGTGGGAATTCCTGGACCGTCTGGTCACGCTGGCCCTGCCGCGTATCCGCGACTTCCGTGGCCTCAGCGGCAAGCAGTTCGATGGCAACGGCAACTACACCTTCGGTCTGACCGAGCAGGTTATGTTCCACGAGATCGACCAGGATTCCATTGACCGCGTTCGCGGTATGGACATCACCGTCGTGACCACTGCCAAGACCGACGACGAAGGCCGCGCGCTGCTGAAGGCGCTTGGCTTCCCGTTCAAGACCGAAGACTAATCTAGCTACGTAAAAGGTCCGCCCGCGCTCCTTTCCGAATTCTGTTCGGGACAAAGAGCACGGCGGAAACCGTTATGAGGAAGGGCAAGAGCCCACATGACAATGACAGATCCCGTCGCAGACATGCTTACGCGTCTGCGCAACGCTAACTCGGCATACCACGATTCCGTGACCATGCCGTACAGCAAGCTCAAGGCACGCGTTGCCGACATCCTGAAGGCTGAAGGTTACATCGCCTCCTGGAAAGAAGAAGACGCTGAGGTTGGCAAGAAGCTGACCCTCGAGCTCAAGTTCGGTCCGAACCGCGAGCGTTCAATCGCTGGCGTTCGTCGTATTTCCAAGCCGGGACTGCGCGTTTACGCAAAGTCCACCAACCTGCCGCACGTGCTCGGTGGCCTGGGTGTCGCAATCCTGTCCACCTCTTCCGGCCTCTTGACTGACAAGCAGGCCGGCAAGAAGGGCGTGGGCGGCGAAGTCCTCGCTTACGTCTGGTAACGGGAAAGGAAGAGAATAATGTCACGTATTGGACGTCTCCCCATCACCGTTCCTGCCGGCGTTGAGGTCAAGGTTGACGGCTCTGTCGTCAGCGTCAAGGGTTCCAAAGGCGAGCTGAGCCACACTGTGGCCAGCCCGATCGAGGTTTCCCTGGAAGATGGCACCCTGACTGTCGCCCGCCCGAACGACGAGCGCGCCTCACGTTCGCTGCACGGCCTGACCCGCACCCTGATCGCCAACATGATCCAGGGTGTCACCGCAGGCTACGAGAAGAAGCTTGAGATTGTCGGTACCGGTTACCGCGTCCAGGCCAAGGGTTCTGACCTGGAGTTCGCTCTGGGCTACAGCCACCCGGTCAACGTCTCGGCACCGAACGGCATCACCTTTGCAGTTGAGACCCCGACCAAGCTCTCTGTTTCAGGTATCTCCAAGCAGCAGGTCGGCGAGGTTGCTGCCAACATTCGCAAGCTGCGGAAGCCGGACCCCTACAAGGGCAAGGGCATCCGTTACGCAGGCGAAGTCATCCGCCGCAAGGTCGGAAAGGCTGGTAAGTAACCATGGCGATCGCAATTAACAAGAAGCGTACGAACAAGAGCAAGTCTGCCCAGCGCAGCCGCCGCCAGCTTCGTATCCGCAAGCGCATCTCCGGTACGGCTGTACGCCCGCGTCTGGTCGTCAACCGCTCCGCACGTCACGTATTCGTCCAGGTTGTTGATGACACCAAGGGCCTGACCGTGGCAAGCGCCTCCACACTGGAAGCCGACCTTCGTGCATTCGACGGTGACAAGACCGCCAAGGCCAAGCGCGTTGGCGAACTGGTCGCCGAGCGTGCCAAGGCTGCCGGTATCGAAGCAGTTGTCTTCGACCGCGGTGGTAACAAGTACCACGGCCGGATCGCCGCCGTCGCTGACGGCGCACGTGAAGGTGGGCTGGCACTGTGACCGAAAATAACGAAAAGGACATTCAGGTGACTGAAGCTGTAGCTGCTCCGGCAACTGAGACCGCTGCGCCTGCTACCACTGACGACCGCCGTGGTGGCGCTCGTCGTGGCGAGCGTGGCGACCGCGGCCAGGGCCGTGGCGACCGTGGCGGCCGTGGTGGCCGTGACGGCGGCCGCGAGGCCGAGAAGAGCCAGTTCGTAGAGCGCGTCGTAACCATCAACCGCGTTTCCAAGGTCGTCAAGGGTGGTCGTCGCTTCAGCTTCACCGCCCTCGTCGTCGTCGGTGACGGCAACGGCATGGTCGGCGTCGGCTACGGCAAGGCAAAGGAAGTTCCTGCCGCTATCGCGAAGGGCGTTGAAGAGGCCAAGAAGTCCTTCTTCCGCGTTCCCCGCATCGGCAGCACCATCCCGCACCGCGTTCAGGGTGAGGCCGCCGCAGGCGTCGTCATGCTGCGCCCGGCTTCCGCCGGTACCGGTGTTATCGCCGGTGGCCCGGTCCGTGCAGTACTGGAGTGCGTGGGCATCCACGACATCCTCTCCAAGTCGCTCGGTTCTTCCAACGCCATCAACATCGTTCACGCAACCGTTGACGCGCTGAAGCGCCTCGAAGAGCCGGCAGCAGTGGCAGCACGCCGCGGCCTCCCGCTCGACGAGATCGCCCCGCCGGCAATGGTCAAGGCTCTCCTGAACCAGAAGGCAGGTGTCTGAGTCATGGCTAAGAACGTGCTTGTCTCCGACGCAAAGTTGGAGATCACTCAGATCAAGTCCGCCATTGGCGGCAAGCAGAACCAGCGCGACACCCTGCGGTCCCTCGGCCTGAAGCGGATCGGACACACCGTTGTCCGCACCGCCGACGCCGTGACCGTCGGGATGCTCAACACGGTTCCGCACCTGGTAAAGGTAGAGGAGGCGAAGTAAATGGCAGAGAAGAACACCGCCGAAAAGGCACAGGGCGCCGCTGAGAAGCAGAACGCACTGAAGGTTCACCACCTGCGTCCCGCCCCGGGTGCCAAGACCGCCAAGACCCGTGTTGGTCGTGGTGAAGGTTCCAAGGGGAAGACCGCTGGTCGCGGTACCAAGGGTACGAAGGCCCGCTACCAGATCAAGGCTGGCTTTGCCGGCGGCCAGCTGCCGCTGCACATGCGCCTGCCGAAGCTGCGCGGCTTCAAGAACCCGTTCCGGGTTGAGTACCAGGTTGTAAACCTGGACAAGCTCAACGAGCTGTACCCGGAAGGTGGCGCTGTCACCGTGGAGAACCTGGTCGAAAAGGGTGCCGTTCGCAAGAACCAGCCCGTCAAGGTGCTGGGCACCGGCGACATCACCGTCAAGGTTGACGTCACCGTCCACGCATTCTCGGCCAGCGCTGCTGACAAGATTGCTGCAGCAGGCGGAAGCACCACCGCCCTCTAACGAGGCGGCGGGGCAGTTGCCCGTTGTTGAAACTCCCGGTACCAGGGGCTCAGACCCCCGGTGCCGGGAGTTTTTTTCATTTTCCGGGCCCCGCCGATTGTTCGCGGGGCGCATCCACCCGTTAGACTCGGTTGTTGGGTTTATTTGACCTGTCTCACACGACTTTACTTATTACTCAGGAGGACGCTTGCTTAGCGCATTTGGCCGGGCCTTTCGCACGCCTGATCTGCGACGCAAGTTGTTGTTCACGCTGGGAATCATCACAATCTTCCGCTTGGGTGCCTTCATCCCCTCGCCTGGTGTGAGCTACCAGAATGTCCAGCAATGCTTGCAGAACGGTCAGACCTCGGGCGGGATCTACCAGCTCGTCAACCTGTTCAGCGGCGGTGCATTGCTGCAGGTGTCCATCTTTGCCCTCGGCATCATGCCGTACATCACCGCCAGCATCATCGTCCAGCTGCTCCGGGTGGTCATTCCCCGCTTCCAGCAGCTGTACGAGGAGGGCGCGTCAGGGCAGTCGAAACTGACCCAGTACACCCGTTACCTCACGATCGCACTCGGCCTGCTCAATGCCACGACACTGGTGTCGCTGGCACGCTCCGGCCAGCTGCTGCCTAACTGCCAGCTGCCCATCATCCCGGACAGCTCGATCGTCACCACGGTCCTGATCATCATCACGCTCACGGCCGGCACCGGCCTGATCATGTGGATGGGCGAGCTCGTGACGGAAAAAGGCGTCGGCAACGGCATGTCCCTGCTGATCTTCACGTCCATCGCCGCAGGCTTCCCCGGCTCGCTCGGTGCGATCTGGAAGGCCCAGGGTCCCGGAACCTTCTTCCTGGTCCTGATCATCGGCCTGCTCACCGTGGCGCTTGTGGTCTTCGTGGAGCAGTCCCAGCGCCGGATCCCGGTGCAGTACGCCAAGCGGATGATCGGCCGCCGCACGGTCGGCGGAACCAGCACCTACATCCCCATCAAGGTGAACATGGCCGGCGTCGTGCCCGTCATCTTCGCCTCGTCCATGCTCTACCTGCCGGGGCTGATCTCACAGTTCAACCAGCCCAAGGCCGGCGAGCCGGTACAGCCCTGGGTTGAGTGGATCAACAACAACCTCACCAAGGGCGATCACCCGATCTATATGGCACTGTATTTCGCCATGATTGTGTTTTTCACCTACTTCTATGTTGCGATTACTTTCAACCCCGAAGAGGTCTCGGACAACATGAAGAAGTACGGCGGCTTCATTCCGGGCATCCGCGCCGGCAAGCCGACCGCGGACTATCTTCAGTACGTCCTATCCCGGATCACCCTGCCCGGCGCCTTCTACCTCGGCTTCGTGGCATTGATCCCGCTGGTTGCACTGGTCCTGATCAACGCGAACCAGAACTTCCCGTTCGGCGGCACCTCGATCCTGATCATGGTGGGCGTCGGTCTGGAGACCGTGAAGCAGATTGATGCGCAACTACAGCAACGTCACTACGAAGGGCTTTTGCGATGACGAGAATGTTGATTATCGGACCTCCCGGGTCCGGCAAGGGAACGCAGGCGGAACGCATTTCAGAACGCCTCGGCGTCGTTGCGATCTCCACCGGAGACATCTTCCGCGCCAACGTCAAGGGCGAGACTCCGCTCGGCGTCGAAGCCAAGAAGTACATGGACGCCGGCGACTTCGTCCCGGACAGCGTCACCAACAAGATGGTGCGCGACCGCCTCAATGAGGACGACGTCGAGGCAGGCTTCCTGCTCGACGGGTACCCGCGCACCACCGCGCAGGTGGACTACCTCGAGGACATCCTCGCCGGCGCTGACCAGAAGCTCGACGTCGTGCTCCAGCTCACCGCTGACGACGAGGAGCTGGTTACCCGCCTCCTGGGCCGTGCCAAGGAAACCGGCCGCAGCGACGACAACGAAGGCGTTATCCGTCACCGGCTGGACCTCTACCACGAGCAGACCGAACCTGTGGTGGCCAAGTATGCCGAACGCGGCATCCTGACCCAGGTGGACGGCATCGGTGCCATCGACGAAGTCACCGAGCGCGTCATGGAAGCGATCAAGTCGGCCCAGGCCGCCTGATCCTCACCCCCTGATCCACGCATGCTCAATGCGGCTGACGCAGAACAGAGACGCAGTGCAGAAGGGCGCGTTCCGTACCATCGGGTACGGAAGGCCCGGGATCCAGCCCGCCCGGACCGCGAGAGAAAATTTTGAGGTAGCGATGGCATTCGGCCAGGCACGCATTGAATACAAGACCAACGCCCAGATGCGCACGATGCACGAGGCCGGACTGGTCCTGAGCCGGGCACTGGATGCAGCGGTGGCCGCCGCGGCCCCCGGCGTCACCACGGCCCGGCTGGACGAGGTTTTCGCCGCCGTGCTCCAGGACGCCGGCGCCAAGTCCAACTTCCTCGGCTACCACGGGTTCCCGGCCACGATCTGCACCTCGGTGAACGAAGAGGTGGTGCACGGCATCCCCGGCGGCCGGGTTCTGGCGGACGGCGACATCATCTCGATCGACGGCGGCGCGATCGTGGACGGCTGGCACTCCGATTCGGCGCGGACTGTGGTTGTCGGCACCGCCGATCCCGAAGACGTACGCCTCTCCGAGGTTACCGAGGAGGCCATGTGGCGTGGCATCGCAGCCCTGGCCACCGGGAAATTCGTGGGCGATATCGGCAACGCCGTGGACGACTACGTCTCCTCCGTGCCGGGCAAACCGCTGGGCATCCTGGAGGACTATGTAGGGCACGGAATCGGCTCCGAGATGCACATGGCTCCGGACGTGCTGAACTACCGCACCGGCCACCGCGGGCCGAAGATCCGCCCGGGGCTGTGCCTCGCAATCGAGCCCATGCTGGTCCGGGGCAGCATCGAGACCGCAATCCTGGACGACGACTGGACCGTCGTCACCACGGATGGCAAGCGCTCCTGCCAGTGGGAGCACTCGGTCGCTGTGCACGAGAAGGGGATCTGGGTCCTCTCGGCACCTGACGGGGGAGCGGCGAAACTGGCGCCGCTCGGCGTCGTGCCCGTCCCGATTCCCTAGGCCCGAACTACACGGCGACTCGCGGGTTTTCTGGCGACGCGCAAAATCCCTGGCGACGGAAGACCCATAGCGCCAGGKWTTTTGCGTGTCGCGGGTCAGCGGGGGCGCACAATGGAGCCATGGGAGCAACGGGAGCCATCACAGACGTGGCCGGGATCCGGGTGGGGCATGTCCAAAAGTCCGGCGACGGCTGGCTGAGCGGAGTGACTGTGGTTCTCCCGCCGCCGGGCACCGTCGGCTCGGTCGACGTCCGGGGCGGCGGGCCCGCGACGCACGAGACGGACTCACTGGATCCCACTACGCTGTCCCAGACCGTGGACGCCGTGGTCCTGACCGGGGGCAGCGCCTTTGGCCTTGCAGCCGCGGGCGGCGCCATGCGCTGGTGCGAGGAGAACGGCCGAGGCTTCACGGTCCCCGGCGGGCTTGTTCCGATCGTGCCGGCGGCCGCGATTTTCGACCTGGGCCGCGGCGGCGATTTCTCCGCCCGCCCCGGAGAGGCGATGGGCTACGCGGCGACGGCCGCCGCCGCCGGGCAGCCGGAAGGGCACGACGTCGAACGCGGCAACGTCGGCGCCGGCACAGGAGCGGCAATCGGCAGGGGCACCTACAAAGGGGGAGTGGGCACAGCCTCCCTCACCCTAAACAACATCTCCAAAGACGGGCCGGTGGTGGTAGGAGCCATAGCGGTAGTCAACGCGCTGGGGTTACCTTTTGGGGCGAAAGCCGCGCAGGTCCCCGAGCCGGCGCCGCCGCTCAACACCACACTTGTCGTCGTCGCCACGGATGCCGTCCTGGACAAGGCGGACTGCAAACGCACCGCCTCCGCGGCCCATGCCGGACTGGCCAGGGCTTTGAATCCAAGCCACACCCTCGCCGACGGCGATACCGTGTTCGCGCTGGCGACGGGCGCCGTCGCGCTTGACCGCAGCACCCCGGCAGCCCGGCAGATCAGCCTCATTACCCTGCAGAGCGCGGCCGCCGACGTCGTCCGGCTGGCCATCCTCGACGGGATCTCGCGGGCGGAGGCAGTGACGACGGCGGCCGGGACGCTAGGTGCGTACGGACGCTGAGTGCGCTACGATGGGCGGATTTAACTTCGGATTTAACAATCGGGCCGCGATGGCGTAGTGTTGTCTGTTGGTTGTCTGCCCCGTTGTGCCCTTTTGGGGTCGGGTGGCACCAACCAATCAATCAAAAACGTCCGCGGTCATGACCGGTGCAAACCGGGAGGCTGCGGCAACAACAGTTAGCGGAGGGTATGGCCAAGAAGGACGGGGTCATTGAGATCGAGGGCGTTGTGACCGAGGCGCTGCCCAACGCGATGTTTCGCGTTGAGCTCACCAACAAGCACATCGTTCTGGCACACATCTCTGGAAAGATGCGCCAGCACTACATCAGGATCCTCCCCGAGGACCGCGTAGTGGTGGAGCTGAGCCCTTACGACCTGACACGTGGTCGTATCGTCTACCGCTACAAGTAAACACTGGGCGGCCAGGGCGACAGCCGAGGGCCGGTCCAGCTGACCAACTGCAACACGCAAAGGAACGCCATGAAGGTCAAGCCGAGCGTCAAGCAGATCTGCGAAAAGTGCAAAGTGATCCGCCGTAATGGCCGGGTCATGGTGATCTGCGAGAACCCGCGCCACAAGCAGCGCCAGGGCTAATTTCCTTCACAGGAAATCCTGGGTTGCTAACCCACGCAAGTAAATAAAGGCAGCACAAGCTGAACTGGGACGTATTGAGCCCGGACAGCTAACCCCCGGTCGGAGGCTGGGGCCGCACTGTAAGTGCGGGTGTACTGCCTACGACCTCCGGTTTATACAAGGAGTACTGCCAATATGGCTCGTCTCGCTGGCGTAGACATTCCCCGCGAAAAGCGGTTGGAAATTGCGCTTACTTACATCTACGGCGTGGGCAAGACCCGTGCACACGAAACCCTGGCTGCTACCGGCATCAGTGCAGACGTTCGGGTCAAGGACCTGACCGACGCACAGCTGGTTGAGCTGCGTGACTACATTGAAGGCAACTACAAGGTTGAGGGTGACCTTCGCCGCGAAGTGGCCGCTGATATCCGCCGCAAGGTTGAAATCGGCAGCTACGAAGGTATTCGCCACCGCAAGGGCCTGCCCGTACGCGGTCAGCGTACGAAGACGAACGCGCGTACCCGCAAGGGTCCGAAGCGCACCGTCGCAGGCAAGAAGAAGGCCCGCTAAACCCCAGTTGCCCCTAGGATCGCTTACGCGATTTCTGGGAACCCGGCAAGTGTGGGCCAAGCGTAGGCTTTCCCCCAATAACTTTCTGTAGGAGAAAAAATGCCCCCGAAGACTCGTGGCGCGGTTCGCAAGCCGCGTAAGAAGGACAAGAAGAATATCGCGCTGGGCCAGGCGCACATCAAGAGCACCTTTAACAACACCATCGTGTCCATCACGGACCCGAACGGTGCTGTCATCTCCTGGGCTTCGTCCGGTGAGGTTGGCTTCAAGGGCTCGCGTAAGTCCACCCCGTTCGCTGCCCAGATGGCCGCCGAAGCCGCCGCAAAGCGTGCACAGGAGCACGGCATGCGCAAGGTTGACGTGTTCGTCAAGGGACCGGGTTCCGGACGCGAAACCGCCATCCGCTCGCTGCAGGCCGCTGGCCTCGAGGTTGGCTCCATCCAGGACGTCACCCCCAGCGCCCACAACGGCTGCCGTCCGCCGAAGCGCCGCCGCGTCTAAGGCTTTCCAGCGCCCAGGAGCTTGCCCGGACCCTCACCGGTCCGGGCAGGCCCGGCCGCGTTAAGTCTTCAGACCGATCTTTCCACCACCTGTGTTGCGTCATATAGCGGATGCTCGCCGAAAGGAAACCTAAGTGCTCATTGCACAGCGCCCCACCCTCTCCGAAGAGGTCGTCTCCGAAAACCGCTCACGGTTCATCATCGAACCGCTGGAGCCGGGCTTTGGTTACACCCTCGGAAACTCCCTCCGCCGTACCCTGCTCTCCTCCATCCCCGGTGCCTCTGTAACGAGCATCCGGATCGATGGCGTGCTGCACGAGTTCACCACGGTTCCGGGTGTCAAGGAAGATGTCACTGAGATCATCCTGAACATCAAGAACCTGTCGGTTTCCTCCGAGCACGACGAGCCGGTTGTTGCTTACCTGCGCAAGCAGGGACCGGGAGTCGTCACCGCCGCGGACATCGCTCCGCCGGCCGGCGTCGAATTCCACAACCCGGATCTGCACATTGCCACGCTGAACTCGAAGGGCAAGTTCGAACTCGAACTGACCATCGAGCGCGGTCGCGGCTACGTTTCGGCAGCTCAGAACAAGTCCGGCGACTCCGAGATCGGCCGCATCCCGGTCGACTCGATCTACTCGCCGGTCCTGAAGGTTACTTTCCGCGTGGAAGCTACCCGTGTTGAGCAGCGCACTGACTTCGACAAGCTCATTGTCGACGTCGAGACCAAGCAGGCAATCGCCCCGCGCGACGCCGTTGCTTCGGCAGGTACCACCCTGGTGGAACTGTTCGGTCTGGCCCGCGAGCTGAACACCGCAGCTGAAGGTATCGAGATTGGTCCGTCGCCGACGGACGCTGCCCTGGCAGCCGACATGGCACTGCCGATCGAGGATCTGGACCTGACGGTCCGTTCCTATAACTGCCTCAAGCGTGAGGGCATCCACACCGTGGGTGAACTCGTTGCCCGCTCCGAGGCTGACCTCATGGACATCCGCAACTTCGGCGCGAAGTCCATCGATGAGGTCAAGGCCAAGCTGGTCGAACTGGGCCTGTCCCTCAAGGACTCCCCTCCCGGTTTCGATCTCGCAGCACGTGCCGCAGCCATCGAAGAGGACGACGCCGCGTTCAGCGACGACGAGCTCTAACCAACAGATCTTGGCCGGCTGGCTGGATGCACCCTGGTGTGCGCAGCCCAACGGCTTCCAATGAGGAGAAACTATAATGCCTACCCCCGCTAAGGGTCCGCGCCTCGGAGGCGGAGCGGCTCACGAGCGTCTTATGCTCGCGAACCTGTCCGCCGCACTTTTCGAGCACAAGCGGATCACCACCACGGTGACCAAGGCCAAGCGCCTGAAGCCGTACGCCGAGCGCCTGGTGACTTTCGCCAAGCGTGGCGACCTCGCGTCCCGCCGTCGTGTACTCGGCCTGATCAGCAACAAGGGCGTCGTCCACGAGCTGTTCACCGACATTGCACAGGCAGTGGAAAACCGCGATGGCGGCTACACCCGCATCACCAAGATCGGCAACCGCAAGGGCGACAACGCTCCCATGGCTGTCATCGAACTGGTTCTCGAGCCGGTTTCGGCAAAGCAGGCCGTGGTAGCAGAGGCTACCTCTGCTGCCAAGCGCGACGCCGACAAGAAGGACGCCGAAAAGGCCGAAGCAGCTCCGGTTGCCGAGACCGAAGAGGCTGCTGAGACCGAAGAGGCTCCGGTCGCTGAGACCGAAGCCCCTACCGAAGAGGCTCCGGCCGCTGAGGAAGCAGCCGCTGAGTCCGAGAAGGACGCGAAGTAATTCGCTAAGTCTTTCTTATAGACTTAAGTCTATGAACGAGCTCAAACCCGCTGCCCCCGTCTTGGGGGGCGGCGGGTTTTTGCGTATCCGGCTGGATGTGGCGTACGACGGCGGCCCGTTCAGCGGGTGGGCCGTGCAGCCGGGACTGCGCACCGTCCAGGGCGTCCTGGAGGAGGCCCTCGCGCTGCTGATCCGCCGCCCCGTCCGGGTCACGGTTGCCGGGCGCACCGACGCCGGGGTGCACGCCCGCGGCCAGGTAGTCCACCTGGACCTCAGCGAGGCGGAGTGGCTGGGCCTGAACCGGGGCGCCGAACTGGATCCCGCCGTCGCCCTTCTCCGCCGCATCCGCGGTGCCTTGAGCCGTGGCCTGGGCGACCTCAGCGGCGCCATCGAGGTGCACCGGGTGAGCGTGGCACCCGTTGGCTTCGATGCCCGGTTCTCCGCCCTCTGGCGCCGCTATTCCTACCGGATCGCGGACGGCCCCGCGCTGTGGGACCCGCTGGGACGCGCCTCGACCCTGTGGCACAAGGTGCCGCTGGACGTCGGTCTCCTCAACGAGGGCGCCGCGCCGCTGCTGGGCCTACAGGACTTCCGCTCGTACTGCAAGCCCCGCGAGGGGGCCACGACCATCCGTGAACTGCAGCGCTTTGAATTCGCGCGCGGCACGGACGGGGTCATTGTCGTCACCGTTCAGGCTGACGCGTTCTGCCACAACATGGTCCGCTCCCTGGTGGGCTCGGCGTTGTACGTGGGGGAGGGCGAAGAGGCCCCGGAATGGCTCTACGAGCGGCTCCTCGCCCGGCAGCGCGACGCCCGCTCCGTGCTCGCAGCCCCGCACCCGCTGGTGCTCGAGGAAGTGGCCTACCCGACAGAGAGCGGCATGCTGGCCCGGGCCGAACTGACGCGGGCACTGCGGGCCTAAATCCAGACCTGGAACGCGGCTATGGGAACGCCGGCTGGGAGTAAGCCGGCGCGGTGCCTTTCGCAGGGAGCTCCAGCGTGAAGGTGCTTCCGGATCCGAGGAGGGTGTTGCAAGAGATGGAGCCGCCATGGCGCTCCACGATCGCCTTCGTGATCGACAACCCGAGCCCGGCCCCGGGGATGGAACCGTCCCGCACCGCAGGGCTTCGGAAGAACCGTGTGAAGACTCGTTCGGCGTCGGTGGCTGTCATCCCCAATCCGTCATCTTCCACGTGCAGCAGCACCCGGTCTCCCTCGGTGCTGGCGGAGACGCGCACATTGCCGCCATTGGGGGAATATTTGATGGCGTTGGAAATGAGGTTATCCAGCGCCTGGCTGATCCGGAGCGGGTCTACGTGCGCCCATAGCGGCGCCGGCACCTCCATCGAGAGCGTGACCTGGGAAGCCTGGGCGTGTGCGTGAGCCGAACCCAGGCTCGCCTCCACGAGGCTCGCCAGGTCGGTCCGCAGGGGATGGACATGGACAGCCGAGTTGGCGGACATCAGCAGATCCGAGACAAGGGCGAGGAGTCGTTCGGCGTTTCGTTGCGCAACTTCGAGGCGGCGGAGGGCCTGAGCGGACAAATGTTCCGAGTCGCTGAGGGCTAGATCCAAATTGCCGATAATCGATGTCAAGGGGGTCCGGAACTCGTGGGAGACGGTGGAAAGCACGTCGTCCTTGGCCGCCAGGGCATCGATCAGGCCGGACACTTCGTCATTGAGCAGTCGTTCGCGTTCGCAGCCGGCGTGGAGTTGGGTTGTCAGGCGCCCAGTCAACTGTTGCCGAGTAACCCGCAGAGCAATGGCCACTGCCAATGTGATGAATGGCAGGAGAACGGCGGCCGCGATTCGGTCCGGGGTTGAGCCGCCGTTGAGCAACCACGGCAGGCCGGTCAGCAGGGGCCCGAAGAAGCTGATCGAGAGGATCGCCGGACCGGACAAACGGGAGGCCGTGACCCAGAGGACCGGAAGGACGGCCAAGATGCCGAGATCGGGCAGGCCTTCGACGCTGCCACTGCGGACGAGGCAGATCGCGGCTAAGTCGAGCACAGGGATTGCGAGCGGAGCATAGGGCCCGAACCGCTGCCAAGGCACCAGAAGGCAGGCCATGAGGAGGGCCAGAAGGAGCGCAAAGGCAGCCCGGCACACGCCACTCTCGAAGAGGCCGGGCCAGCCACCGGGCGCTGCAAGCGCCACAGCCGTCATCGCCAGTGTGAGCGGAAGCTGGCATAGGGCCACCTGCACACGCCGCGGGAATCCCGCAAAGTAACCTGCCGGGTTCCGGACCAGTTGCTGTTCACTCAATGAAGCCGCGCCCCTTCCTCGCTACTCCAATTTAACAGCATTCGTCACGTTAACTTGACAAGTTACGAAAATATATTGCCGCGACTGTGCCTAAACGTTCATTGGCGCTATAGCGTGGGTATTCTAGCAATGCTGGCGAATCATCATTGCACAGCAGTACCGACGCGGCCGCTATGGGGGTAGGTGTCGCATCAGATGTGAGGGGGACCATGACTGACTTGGGAGTCGCCGTAGTTGTGGAGGACGACGACGATGTGCGTCATCTCGTGGAAGCGGTATTGAGCCAGGCGGGATTTGACGTCCACGGCGCAGCGAGCGGTCGCGAGGGGGTCGAGGTCGTGCGGAATCAGAAGGCCAACGTTGTCACCTTGGACGTTGGCCTCAACGATATTGACGGCTTTGAAGTCCTACGCCGAATTCGACAGTTCAGCGATGCCTACGTCGTCATGCTGACGGCGAGGACGGACGAGTTGGACACGCTGACCGCGCTGCATACCGGTGCCGATGATTTCATGACCAAACCGTTCCGGCCGCGCGAGCTCCGAGCCCGGGTGTCTGCGATGATGCGCCGGCCTCGGCAGGACGGCCCTGAGGCCAAGTCCTTGGATCCGGGAACGGCACCGTCAAAGGCCCTTGTCCTGTCCCACGCTTCGGAATTCCGGCACAACGGCCTGGTACTGAACCCGCACACGCGTTCGGTCACTGTTGACGGCATTCCTGTCAGCCTCACGCGTAGTGAGTTCGATCTCCTGCATGCCCTGTTGAAAGGGGCAGGTGCCGTCCGGTCGAAGACTGATCTGGTGCGGGTAGTGCGGGGTCAGCATTACAGCGCGGATGCCTACATCAGTGAATCCGACGAGCGTGCCGTCGAAGTACATATTGGCAACATGCGTCGCAAGCTGGGGGAGGATCCACTGCAACCGCGTTGGCTCCAGACCATCCGCGGCGTTGGGTACCGGCTCACGCCAGCCGTGGACTAGTGATCCCCGAGGTTGTGCCTGAGCTGCAGTTCGTCCACGGTGTCGTTTCCACTCTCCGCGACTTCACGCAGGAGCAACCGCGCCAGGCGGGCGTCGTGGACGCGGATTGCGTCCTCAAGTTCTCTGGCGAGCTCGGCCAGACGGACGCCACCGACCATCGCAGAGGACGTCTTCAGGCTCAGGACGGCGTCCAGTGCTGCGGTCTCGTCACCGCTATCAAGGGACGTCGCGAGGGACTGATAGCGCTGATCCCACATCCTTGTGTAGTCCCTGGCGAATCCTTTTGCCACGGCCGGGCTGTTCAGCTGTGATCCGAGGTCCTGGAGGGCGGAGGGGTCCACGATCGGGCTTGCAACTTCTTCGGCAGCCGTTTGGGCCGTGCCCGCACCAGGCGGGGAGCTGTCGGCGGAGGAGCCAGTGTTTGCATCGCCGTCGTCTGGCGCACCTAGGAAAGACATGTGCCCACGCTACTTGCTGCGTCGGCACCGTGTTTCCAACTCCGGTGTTTCCTGTGGCAAAATTGTGGCTTTTCGGGTGCATTGCCAGGTTCTGCCCTGCGGTTCGGACTCCTCAGGTGCCCTCATGCAGCTATCCGCCGCTGAAGGTCGCCACGGCATTGATGACGGCGGGGCCCAGAATGGCGATGAAGAGCACGGGGAAGATGAAGAACAGCAGCGGGAACAAGATCATGACAGGGAGCTTCATTGCCTTCTCCTCGGCTCGCTGCCGACGCTTGACCCGCATGACTTTCGCCTGGATTCGAAGCACTGTGCTGACGGCGATTCCGTACGTGTCCGCCTGAACGACGGCCTGGACGAAGCTACGCAATTCCGGGATGCTGGTCCGTTCCGCGAGCGCCATGTACGACTCGCGGCGGCTCCTGCCCACTTGCATGTCTTGCAGGGTCCTGACGAGCTCCTCGGCGAGTGGTCCCTTCCCGTTTTCGCCAGCGCGCGCCATGGCTCCCTCGAACCCCAGCCCTGCTTCCACAGAAATGAGCATCTGATCCAGGGTGTTGGCCAGTTCCAGTTGCATTACCTTCTGGCGTTCCTGGCCCTTGCTGTAGAGCAGGAGGTCGGGGATGAAATAGCCGAGCAGTGCTACAAAAATTCCCGCGGCCTTGAGGATCGGCATCGATCCTGAGTTGCCTAAGTAAAGGCCGACGAGCGCACCCACAAGGCCCAGCAAAGGCTTGGCCGCGAGCACGCGCCCGAGCGGCAGCGACGCCGGACGTCCCGCCAGGGACACAAGCCTGTCGAGCTTCCTGATGTAGCCGGCCGGCGTCAGTCGGTAGCCGATGCGCTCCAATAGCTTGCTTTGCTCCTGCCCGGAGGGACCGGTCGTGTCGCTGCCAAGGGCCAGGAGTTCCCGGGCTGCACGTTCGGACTTCCGGTCCACGGAGAGCCATGACCAGGCCAGGAACCCGAGCGGAAGGGACACCAGCAGTAGCGCGAGCAGAAGAATCGGGTCCATGGGGTCTCAGAACTTCAGGTCGATGATCTTGCGCATCCACAGACCACCGATAGTCATCATGACAGCAGAGGCCGCGATCATGGCCCAACCCAGCGGGTGCGAAAACATGACGTTCATGTAACCAGGGTTGACCATCATGAGCATTATTACGATGCCAAACGGCATGGCCATAAGGATGTAGGCAGAGAACTTGCCCTCCGCGGCCAGGGACTTGATGTGGCCCTTGATTTCGCTGCGCTCGCGAATCGTCTCGCTGACCTGGTCCAGGACCTCTGCTAGGTTTCCGCCCACCTCCCGGTTGATCTGGATTGCCTGCGCAATCCAGACAAAATCCTCATTCTGCATTCGTTGCGCCGTGTCGTTGAGGGAGGCCAGCAGATCGCGCCCCAAACTCGTCTCCGTCACCACGCGGCGCATCTCTTCCGATGTCGGGCTTAGGGATTCCGTGGCTGCCGCGTCAATGGCGCGCAGAATGCTGTGACCGGCCCGAAGGCCGCCGGAGAGCAGCTGGAGGGTGTCTCCGAGTTGTTGATCAAACAAACTCCTGCGCTTGCCCGACAGGAAGCTCAGGACAAGGTGACCCGTCAAGGGCGCCAGCAGAATGAGAAGGATTGCCAGCAGCGGTCCCGAGATGGCGAAGCCTGTCAGCGCACCCACGAAGGCTCCCGCCAGAACCAGTACCAGGAAATCGGACTGGCTCAGTCTGAGTCCTGCGTTTTCGAGCGTCTCCCGGTTGAAGAGCCTGAGTCGCCGCTGAGCGGAGAATCGGTCCACGAGTTGGACAGCCGAACCCGCGAACCGGGTCAACGGGGAGTCGGGCTGGTTCTGGACGGGCCTCCGCCGGTCTAGCGGCACCGTGGCCTTCCTCGGGGCAAGCAACGCACCGGCAAGGAGCAGAAGCGCGGCGAAGACAAAGGCAACTCCAAGGGACAACAATGTCATGTCCTCCTCACGGTCTCAGAGCCGAGGCTGGGGGAGCGGCGAACACGCTGGGCGAAACACGAATGCCCAGATCCTCGAAGCGATCAATGAAACGCGGACGGATCCCGGTGGGGACCGGCTTGCCGAGAAAACGACCGTGAGCGTCCACACCGGCCGAGTAGTCGAAGACGAAGGCATCCTGGAGCGTGACGATGTCCCCTTCCATGCCTTGGACCTCAGTGACATGGGTGATTCGGCGGGTGCCGTCGCGGAGCCGGGAAATCTGGACAATGAGATTGACTGCCGAAGCGATCTGCTCCCGAATGGCGCGCAGCGGCAGGTCCATGCCGGCCATCAGCACCAAAGTCTCCAGACGCGCGACGGCGTCGCGGGGTGAATTCGAGTGGACCGTGGAGAGCGAGCCGTCGTGGCCGGTGTTCATGGCCTGGAGCATGTCCAGTGACTCGCCGCCGCGGACCTCGCCTACCACGATGCGGTCCGGACGCATACGCAGGGAGTTCCGCAGCAGTTCCCGGATGGTGACCTCGCCCTTGCCTTCGGTGTTCGGCGGCCGGCTTTCCAACCGCACCACGTGCCGCTGCTGGATCTGGAGTTCGACGGCGTCCTCGATCGTCACGATGCGCTCGTCCGATGGCAGGAATGATGACAGGACGTTCAGCAGCGTTGTTTTGCCAGTGCCGGTACCGCCCGACACGATGATGTTGAGCTTGGCCTTCACGCATGCATCCAGCAGCTCGGCCATTTCGGGCGTCAACGTGCCGAACTCGATGAGGTTCCGGACTGTCAGTGGCACCTTGCTGAATTTTCGGATGGTCAGGGATGAGCCGCCCACTGCGAGCGGGGGAATGACGGCGTTGACGCGGGACCCGTCCTCGAGCCGGGCATCGACGAGGGGCGACGACTCGTCGATGCGGCGGCCCACCTTGGAAACAATGCGCTCGATGACCTTGCGAAGGTGGTCCTCGGAACTGAATCTTGACTCCGTAAACGTGAGCTTGCCGTGCCGCTCGACATAGATCTGGTCCATCCGGTTGACCATGATTTCCGTGACGGCCGGGTCGTCGAGGAGCCGCTGCAGGGGGCCGTAGCCGAGCACATCGTCTGCCACGTCACGGACCAGCCGTGAGCGCTCCTCTGCAGAGAGCGGGACTTGCTCACCATCGACGATCCGGATGAGCTCTTCCCGCGCGGCTGAACGGAGATCTTCCTCTTTAACAGCGGAATCGTTGAAGCGGGCGCCCATCCTTTCAAACAGGGCCGTGGCGGCGCGTTCCTTGAGCGCAGCAAAGGCATCCACCGGCTGTTGGCCGCTGGAACGAAGGGCGTCTGGCTGATCCCCGAATGTAGGGGCGGACGGCATGAGGCCCGGTTGCTCAAAAGTTGAAGGCACCACAGCCGAGTGTGGATCAACGTGGGAGGCGCGGCGGCCGGCGGGTGCGGCCTTAACCTCAGGGGCAAACCCACCCTCAGCGGCGGAAAGCCGTTCGGAAAGTTTCACTGGACCACCACCCTTCGGTGCAGTTTCTTTTTCGCTCTGGCCCGCCACGCCGGATCAAACCGTTCCACGAGCTGGCGCATGCCCTTGACCGCAGGGTCTTTGCGTCCGTCCTGAAGCACCGGTATGCCCCGGTTAGTGGAGAAGGCTACGGCCTTCGAACGGGGAATGCTGATGTCAACGGGCGCACCTATGGTCGCCTCAACGTCCTGGACGCTGAGGCCGGATTTGGAGTCTGCCATGTTCAGGACCACGTGACGCGTCTCAGGCAGGACGTCCAGCCGGCCAAGGATTTCGAGGCCGGACCGGAGTCCTCGGATGCTGGGAACATCCATGGCGGTCACCCAGACAATGTCCGTGCATTGCTCCATCGCAGCCAGACCTATTTCAGGCAATCCCGGGGCTGTGTCCACGATGACGTACTGGAATTGTTCCGCGAGCTGCTGCAACATTCGGGTGACTTGCTCCGGTGTGACGAAGTCGGCTTCCACCGGACTATGCGGGGCGCAGAGCGCATAGATGTTGCCGGAATGCACGGTCAGGAAGGCCTTGAGCACTAGAGAATCGTGGCTCGCCGCGGAGGAGACGGCGTCCGTGACAGTGTGCTCCGGGTGGAGGTATAAGCCCGAGGCTACATCTCCGAACTGCAGGTCCAAGTCCACGATCACCACACTCATGGGCGCGATTTGCCCGAGTCCTATGGCGATGTTCGTGGCGATTGTCGTCTTGCCTACTCCGCCCTTGGGCGAGAAGACGCCGATCACTTGGCCACTCGAACCCCCAGGCTCCTGACCGGCCTCTGTCCTGTACTTGCTGGCAAAGGACTGGCAGGCGCGCTCCAGCAAAATCCGGATCTGGGCATCTTCGGCGTTCGGGCTGAGAAAATCCCGGATTCCGGCGCGCATGGCCAGCAAGACGATGTCGGGATCAGGTTCGCTGACCAGAATGATGCTTAACTCCGGCAATTGGACGTCAAAGACCATAGCCAGCCGCAACGCGTCTTCGAACGGCAGGTCCGGCCCAAGTATCAGCACCTCGGGGCGCTCCTGGTTAAGGTTCATGAACAGTGCCCCAGGGTCGGACGGATCGACGAAGGCGAAGGTCTGCAGGCCGCCGGGCAGACCGCCTGCCAGTGCCCGACGAACTCGCGCGTCGAAGTCGGTATTGGGCGTGATCATCACGAAGCGGCTCATTTGTATACCTCCGGTTTCGTCATAATTCCAGGGCGGCCGCTGTCCACGGCCTTAAGCGGTTCTTTGCTGAGCCAGAGGGTGCCGAATTCGCTGCCATAGACGATCTTGCTGGCGTCCACATCGTTCACGGCCACGGTGAGGATCAGTGGCCCGGCGGGAACAGGGGGAGCCGCAGCGGGGGCCGCGGCCGAGCCGCTATCCGAGGGCTGGGGAGTTGCCGTCGGGATTGGGGCGCCCTGCACCGCGGTCAGCAGGACTTTGTGGAGGGTCAGTTGCGTCGTCTCCTTCTCCGGGGAGGCCTCGATGCCGCCGCCCTTCAGCGAGATGAAGATGCCGATGTGATCGCCGGGCGCCAGTTGGCCGCCGACGACTCGTTGGGGCTCGAGTTGGAAGGAGATTTCCTGCAAGCCCTCCGGTACAGGTATGGCGCCGCCGCTGGATTTGATGGTTTCCGGGGCGGCCAGACGCTCCGCAACGAGCTGCTCCCCGGGCAATAGGTCAACGGCGGTGACCTTTCCGGCTTGGCCGTCGAGACTGGCCAGAGCGCTCTTGGCTACAGCGGTGCCCGGGAGCTTCTGACTGGTCAGGAAGGGCAGGAGGCTCTCTACGGAGGTGCCTGCCGGCACAGGCTTTGCCACAATGAGGACGTCCAGGGGCTCAAGATTCTTCACAGCCCGCGCGTCCGCGCCGCTGGCGTAGGACACCACGAGGATGGCGCCGACGACGGCCAGGACAACCGCTGCTACTCCGGCGAGTAGTCGGGACTTCATGCTTAGGGTGCTCCAATGCTGAGGCGGACGACGGACGCACCGTAGTCCGCGGTGCCGCCGAGTTCGAGGGCTTGAGACAGGGAGACAAATTTGACGAAGTATCCGCGGATGGACTTGTTGGCAAGTCCACCAGAATTCCAGCTGTCGCTGGAAAGGCGATAGCCGGTTACGTGAAAGGCCGCAAACCCCTTGACGTAAAACTTGCCGCCGGAGCCCGTTCCCGTGGCGACAGCGTAGAGCGGAAGCAGAACCGTTTGATCTTGTAGGGCACTGATGTCCGCGGCTGAGCATACGGAGGGTCGGGGGGCGCCGGTGTCGCTGTTGAACCAGATCCCTGGGTCACTTGATGCGCCGGCGCTAATCGTGACGCTGCATTGGCTGTCTTTTACGTCGGTGATCCAGCCGAAGCCGCCAGGAATCCCGCCGCATCCGTTAACGTCCATAGTGAGCACTTGCACGAAAGTGGGGTCTGGAGAGAATTTGCATTCAGCGATCGCCAACGGCACGATCACGGTTCCCTTTGACGGGGCCCCCCACTGGGCCCGAGACGTGGCACCCGCCTCGGCGCTGGTGATGCCCAGGGCCCTGGCGAAGAACAGCGAAATGCTGTTGGCGGGGCTTCCCGTCTCTTTCGCCCCGGTGTTTACCGAGACGGTCCCCTTGGTCTTATCGAGGGTGATGGATTTGATGTTGGTGAGGCCGTCCGCGGCGTTGCCGTTGGCCAATTTGGCGGCAAGCTCGGTGGGCCGCGGCCACGTGGCGGAGCATTCCGGATCAGTGACACTCTTGGCGCACTTCTGGGCCACCATCAGTGCCACGGCGTCCGAGCTATTCTGCAGCTGGGCCCGCTCGGCGTAGAGTACCCCGACGTCTACGGCCAGGGCGGCGAAACCCAGCAGGCATACCATCACGATGGCGACGATCACGCTGATAGCGCCACGCTGACGGGTGTGTTGACGTCCTACCCCCCGCACAGCATGGCTCCTTGGCCCTGCATGGCGAAGGGGCCGGCAATGCCAGTCATCGTGCTGAGCGTGTAGGCCACGGTCACGGACATTTGAGCTCCTGCCGAGCAGGTCTTAGCGCCGGCAGGCGTGGAGGCAGTGAAGACGATATTGTTGTCGGCCAGTACCGGTACGAGCGTTCCGAGTGCGCCCCGGACGGCACTTCGGGCAGCAGCCGGGTCGTTGCTGACTGCCATGACACGCGCGCCTTCGCGGGCCGCATTGGAAAGAGATATCTGCACGTTGTAGGCCCGGCCGAACTCCGTGATGCCAAACAGCAACAGAATCAGGACCGGCGCCAGCAGCGCAAACTCAACGGCCACAGCACCGCGTTCCGAGCGCTCGCGCATACGTCGTGACCCTTCCTTTTTGTGGAATCCTTGGCCAGTCATGGAGGACGCGCCAGGATTAGAAAAATGCAGGGCGGTGCGGTGAAGGGCTCCCGCCCTTCACACCATGATGCCGTATTCGACAGCCGTTGCGCCTTTCTCGCCGCGGAGGCGGTCCTTAGCGGCGAAGCCGAGGGTCTGAAGGGTTGCGATTAGTGAAAGCATGTGAGACTCCTGAGCGAGCGAAGGGAAGCTGGCCAGACGCCAGCTCTGCCAGAAAGCTAGCAACGCGATTCGTCAAAAGTTACGCTGCTTGCCACATCCTGTGCCAAGGCTTCCCAAACTGCACGTTTTCTGTTCATTTTCTGCGCGGATTCTGCGCTTGAACTGCGGAGGCATAAGTCGGGACACATGACGGACCCCCTCGGCTCTGGGCGCCGAGGGGGTCCTGTCTATGGGGATGCGGCCCGTGTAGCGGGCCGGGTGTCGGGGGTTAGAACGCCCCGATGTAGTTGTTCATCACATTGATGGCTGCGGGACCTATGACGACGATGAACAGCACTGGCAGGATGCAGAACATGAGGGGGAACAAAACCTTGACGGGCAGTTTCATCGCCTTTTCCTCGGCACGTTGCCGCCTCTTGACTCTCATCTGCTTTGCCTGGGTTCGGAGGACGCCTGCCAGCGCAATTCCGTACGTGTCTGCCTGCACCACGGACCGAACAAAGCTCCGGAGGTCCGGAACATCGGACCTTTCTGCCATGGCCAGATAGGAATCTTTGCGGCTTCGACCGACCTGCATATCTTGGAGCGTGCGAACGAGTTCTTGCGCCAGCGGGCCCTTTCCGTTCTGGCCCGCGCGTGCCATCGCCGCTTCGAATCCCAAGCCTGCTTCGACCGAAATCAGCATCTGGTCGAGGGTGTTTGGCAACTCCATCTCAATGGCCTTCTGGCGCTCCGCTCCGCGACCATGGATTAGGATGTCCGGAACGAAATAGGCGAGCGCCGGCAGGAGAAGCACTAGCAGGAGAAGAATGCCGCTCGGAGACTTTGCCAGGAACAGCATGCTGACGAATGCCGCCACCAAGGCCAGGGCCGGCTTCGCAATGAGGAGACGATCCAGGGGCATGCCGGCAGGTCTCCCCGCCTTGGCAAGGAGTTTGTCCAGCCACCCTGCATAGCCCTTGGGGGTCATCCGGATGCCGAGGCCCGCCGGTCCGCGTGACTCTGCGGTCGGGGTGCTTTCCTGCGCCAAGCGAAGGCCGCGGCCGAGGTTGCCTCGAACCGCAGCCAGGCCGCCGCGGTCGACTGCGATCAGTGAAAAGATCATTGCCGAAATCGGAACGATGATGAGTCCGACCAATAACCACGCCATTACACTCACAACGAGCCTCCTAGAACTTGATCTTTACGACGCGGCTGAGCCACCAGGAGCCGAGGGCCAGCAGCACGACGGACATGCCCACCATTACCCAGCCGATGAAATTCGAGTACAGAACGGCCATGTAGCTTGGGCTCGCTGCACTGAGATACAAGAACATGCCAACCGGCAGGGCGATCAGGATGTAGGCAGAGAGCTTCCCCTCGGCGCTAAGAGCCTTCACCTGCCCTTTGATCTCAGAACGTTCCCGGATGGTTTCTCCCACATGGTCCAGAACTTCTGCCAGGTCTCCGCCCACCTCGCGGTGGATCTCTATGGCCTGCCCGGTCCAGTCGAAGTCGTCGCTCTTGAGGCGTTCGGCGGCATCAAGCATCGAGTCCTTCAAATCCCGCCCGAGGCGTGTTTCATTGACCAACCGGGCGAATTCCTCGGACGTCGGGGATTCTGCCTCCTGGGCAACTGCGTCCACGGATCGCAGAAGGCTGTGCCCGGCCCGCAACCCGCCGGCAAGCATCTGCAACGTATCCCCCAGCTGATCCTCAAATTTCGATCGTCTGCGGCCGGCGAGGATCCGCAGGAAGAGCATCGCAAGTAGAGGCGTGGCCACGAGGAATAGCAGACCCATGAGGACGCCGCCCAGAATGAACCCGACAAGGCTTGCCGTGACGCCGATGCAACAAACCAAGAGGATGAAGTCAGCCTGCCGGAGTTTAAGTCCTGCCTGCTCCAGCGATTCCCTCGTGCCGAAACGGGCATTCTTGCTGACGTTCCGATCCACGAAGGTTACGGCGTGGTCCGTCACCCGGGTCAAGAGAGAAGTTTCGTCCTTGACTCCGGGCCGCCGCCTGGACAAAGCAATTCCGGCTTTGCCCATGCCCATAGTGGAAAATAGGAGGATGCCGAGTGCCACGAGGCACAGGCCGATGCCCAAGGCGAAGAAAATGGGGCTTGTGGCGGTCACCGGTGTCCACCGCCCATGTGCACGCCGCCGAAAACAGCGGGTGAAAGCTGGATGCCCAGCTCCGCAAAATGGTCGGCAAAGCGAGGCCGGACCCCGGTGGATGTCGGGCGGCCGAGGAACCGTCCGTTAGCATCAAGGCCGGCGCTGTAGTCGAAAGTGAATGCGTCCTGCAGGGTGACGATATCCCCTTCCATTCCCTGGACCTCGGTCACGTGGGTGACACGGCGCGTCCCGTCCCTGAGCCGCGAGATATGCACGATGAGGTTTACGGCCGATGCAATCTGTTCGCGAATTGCACGCAGGGGCAGGTCCATGCCGGCCATGAGCACCAAGGTCTCAAGCCGCGCGATGGCATCTCGGGGGGAGTTGGCGTGCACGGTGGATATTGAACCGTCATGTCCGGTGTTCATTGCCTGCAACATATCGAGTGATTCGCCGCCGCGGACTTCGCCAATGACAATCCGGTCGGGCCGCATACGAAGCGAATTTCGAACCAGGTCGCGGATGGAGATCTCGCCTTTGCCCTCAATGTTGCGCGGCCGACTCTCCAGCCGCACGACGTGCTCCTGCTGCAGCTGGAGTTCCACGGCGTCTTCGATGGTGACAATCCGCTCGTCGGCCGGCAGGAAGGACGAGAGCACGTTCAGCAGTGTCGTCTTTCCGGTGCCGGTACCACCGGAGACCAGGATGTTCAGCCGGGCCTGCACACAAGCGTGCAGGAGCTCGGCCATCTCCGGCGTCAGGGTTCCGAAGGTGATCAGATTGTCGACGGTCAAAGGCGTCTGCCCGAACTTACGAATTGTCAGCGATGCCCCGTTAACTGCAAGGGGGGGAATGATCGCATTGACGCGCGAGCCGTCGGACAAACGGGCATCAACCATGGGCGACGACTCATCGATACGCCGCCCGACCTTCGTGACGATACGTTCAATGATCCGGCGCAGGTGGTCTTCCGAACTGAAGCGGGCGTTCGTGAGGTACAGTCGCCCGCCACGTTCCACGTAGACCTTGTCCGGCCCATTGACCATGATTTCCGTGACGGCCGTCTCATTCAGGAACTTCTGGAGCGGTCCGAGCCCCAGCACATCGTCCATGATCTCCTGAACGAGACGGTGCCGTTCAGGGGCAGTAAGCGGAATTTCATCTTCGTCCACGATGGCCCGAAGCTCGTCCTTGACATAGCTTTGCAGCTCGGCCTCGTCAAGGGACGCATCAGTGATCCGGCTACCCATGCGTTCGTAGAGCGCGGTGCCCGCCCGATCCTTGACGGCGGTCAAGGCTTCGTTGGCATCTGTGCCGAGGACCTTCGGCTCGGGTGCCATGGACGGTGACTCGGCTGCCAATGCTGGCCCACTCGACCAGGGTCCGCTTGCAGCCACCGGATTCGTCGAAGCTACCGTGTCGACACCGCCGCCCCGAAGAGATTCAAAACGCTTGGTGAGGTTCATTAGACTACTGCCCTTCTGTGAAGTTTCTTGTGGGGGCGAGACTCCCAGTTGGCGCTGAACCGTTCGACAAGCTGGCGGAGGCCCTTTGTCACCGAATCCCTGGTGCCGTCCTGGAGCAGCGGCGCGCCTTTGTTCGTGGAAAATGGCACAGCGCGGGATCGCGGAAGCACCACATCCACGGGACAACCGATCGTGGCCTCAACGTCCTGCAGCGTCAGCCCCGTACGTCGATCCGCGAAATTGAGCACGACGTGGCGGTTGTCAGGTACGAGGTCGAGTTCCGCGAGGATTCCGAATCCAGTTCGAAGCCCGCGGATGCTGGGAATGTCCATGCCGCACACCCACACAGCATCAGTTGCCATTTCCAGCGTGGCCAGGACATGCTCGCCCAGGCCAGGTGCTGTATCGACCACCACGTACTTGAATTCGTTGGCCAGTTGGCTCAGGAGTCGTCCTACCTGTTCGCCCGATATCTGGTCTGCATCGGTTGGGCGCAGCGGGGCACAGAGGGCGTAGATGCCTGAGGGATGCAGCGTCAAGTAGGACTTCAGCACGACGCTGTCCAGGACTGCGGCGCCGACGACGGCATCAGCAAGTGTTCGCTCCGGTTCCAGCATGAGCCCTGAAGCAACGTCGCCGAACTGGAGGTCGAGGTCGACCACCACGACGCCCATGGGGGCCTCCTTGCCCAGCCCCACAGCGAGGTTGGTGGTGACAGTTGTCTTGCCGACCCCGCCTTTGGGCGACATGACCGCGATGATCCGGCCGCTCCTGGCCTGTCCTTCCACGGAGTTTCCCAGTCCACGGCGCCGGCCGGCTGCTGCGAGACTTGCCCGTTCCAGCAACGAGCGGATGGTGTCAACATCCGAATCCGGCTGGAGCAAATCCCTGATGCCGGCCCGCATTGCGGGAAGGGCGATGCCCTCCTCACTTTCGGTAACCAGGACAACGCTTATTTCCGGGTATTGGAGGTCGAAGAGACTGGCCAGACGGATGGAGTCCTCTGTCTGCAAACCGGGGCCAAGCAGAATGACTTCCGCAGGGTCGCCGCTCAGGACCCGGAGCAGGTCATCGGGACCCTGGGGGAGGCTGTCGGCCACGATCGCGTGGAACGTGCCATGCAGTCCTGAGGCTGCCTGCCTCACACGGCGTTCAAACCCTGGATCTGAGGTGATCAGTACGAAGCGGCTCATCGGTACAGTCCCGGCTTCTTGACCACGACGGGGGCGCCCTCTGTGGCGGTGGATGGCTCCTTTGTGAGCCATAGGCTCCCAAAGTGGGCACCGAACGCGATTTTCGCGGAATCGGCGTCGTTGCGGGCAAACGTGACGATCAGCTGTCCCGTAGGCAGTTCCGTGTTCGCCTGCGTTGCGGGGTCACTGGCGGTTGACGCCTTCGCCGTCGACCGCTGAACACTGGTGACCAGAACCTTGTGGAAGACCTCCTGGCCGGTTTCGACATCGGGGGAGTCCTTCAGCGCGCCCTTGTCGAAGAGGACGACGATGCCCACGGTGTCGCCGGCCGCGATGCGTCCGCCCACCACCCGCTGAGCTTCCAGCTGCACTGAGATTTCCTGCATCCCATTGGGGACAGGGACGGAGCCTGGCGCTGAGAGGCTCTCAGGGTCGGCCAATCGGGCGCCCAGCAGGGGCTCTCCGGGCAGCAGCTCTACACCTGCGACCTTTCCGTTTAGTCCGTCGAGGCTTTTGAGTGCTCCATTGGGAACGGAAGCCGCCGGAAGCGATGTCAGCTTGACGGCGGATTTGATCTTTTCAACATCGGATCCCCTGGGGATCTGCTCCTGAACTACCAGTACCTCGACGGGCTGCAGGTCCTGTTGGGCCCTGGCTTCTGATGCTTGAACATATGAGACCAATAGCAGAGTGCCAACGATTGCCAGCACAAGTGCGACGATGCCTCCCAGTAGGCGAGTTTTCACTGTGACTTTCTCCTTTTGCCGAATAGAACTCGTTTTGCGTGGTCGTTGCTACTTGGAGAGTTGGACCCCCAGCGCTCCGTAGGTTGTCGGGCCGCCCATGGCTGCTGCTTCGGCCAGGGTGACTTTTTTGATGAATCGCCCAAAAATTCCGTTGTCGCTGTTCTTGAGCTTCAGTGATTTGGACAGTGTGGTTGCCTCTGCAGTCATGAAGTCCCCGGGCAGCGAGCTGCCACCTTTCAAATTCCATCCCCGAAGGGATATTTGGGCGAAGGCCTCGATGTGGAATTCTGCGCCGGCTCCAATGCCACGGACGTCGTCAAAGATCGGCACGAGTATGTCCACGGTTTTCGAAGGATCAGCCAGAACGGCCCCCCAATTGTTCAGAGCGGTGGCACAATCACTGTCATAGTTTTGGCCGGTATTGGTTCCCACCCACGGATTCAGGATGTCCACGGTCACCTTGCATACCCCTGGGGTGTGATCTAGCCAGCCGAACCCTCCGGGAACTTCAAGCCCCGATGAGGAAGTCGTTATGCATTCATAACCGGGATCGTCTGCCAATGAATTGCCGTGCTCCGGGAAGAACTGCAGACCCTTTGTAAACCCTGGATCCGCCTCACATTTGGAGAACGAAAGCGGAAGCACATTGCCAGTCGAGTAACCACCAAACTTCGCCTCTGCCGAGGCCTGGATGTCGGTAACCTGGATGCCTAGCACGCGTGCGAAAACGAGTGAAAAGTGATTGTTTCCCGAGGAATCCTGGGCCTGGGTTGTGACGTTCACCGTGCCGGCACCAACCGCGGCACTGAGTACGTTGGTGTGCCCGTCGAGGGCGTTGCCATCTGCAAATCCCGTTGCGTAGGACATAGGCGCGGTACAGGACGCATCCGTAGGTGTCTTGGCGCAGGATTCTGCAATGGCCAAGGCGGCGGAGTCCGCACCATTTTGCAGCTGCGCATGTTCGGAATACATCGTTGCGACATCAACTGCGAAGGCCGCCATTCCAAGCATCGCCACCATGAGGATCGCGGTCAGGGGTGCAATGACACCTCGTTCGGGATCATCGCGCCTCAGCCGCCGCATCGCATTACACCTTTACTGGAGATGTTGAGGCTGGCTGGCATGCCCGGGATGAGTGCGGGAAATCCAGTCATGTAGGGCGTGGCCACGTTAACTGTGACAAAAACGCTGTCGCCAGCTGCGCAAGCGCCGCCGCCGGAGTACGAAATGTTGATGTTCCCAGGTGCCAGGGCCGCGGTTGGTGCAGCGCTGACGCCTACATCCTGGGCGGATGCCGTGCTGAAGCCGGCGTCGGCGTAGTGAATCGCCGTATACCGTGCAGTCTCCCGGGCGGCCTCTGAGAGCGACACCTGGATGTTATATGCCCTGCTGAATTCGACGATTCCCAAGACGAGAACGAGGAAGATCGGCAGAACCAGCGCGAACTCGACTGCGACCGCGCCCTTTTCCTTTTCGGATCCGGGGCGTACGGCCGCCCGATGCCGGGCAGTCATCAGAGACCGTCAACTACGGATTGAAAGCCAGGAATTAGCTGACCTCCAAGAGTGCCGACAATGCCTATGATCACCGCAGCGATGAGTGCCACCAAAAGGCCGTATTCGACCGCAGTCGCTCCCGCTTCGCTTGAAAGTTTTCCCCATCGGCCGGCTCCCGCCGCCCGCCGCAGGGTCAAGCTATATCTACTGAGACCTTTCACAACTCCTCCAACACTTGAGACCTGGCACAACCGTGATAATCGAAAAGCCCAGGGCCGGAGGCGATGGCAGCGGAGCTATCGCCCGAACTACCTCCGCCCCCCGCCCTGGGCTTTTCTGCATGTGCGCGGCTAGAGCTTGCCCGAGATCGTGGTGAACGCGGTGTTGATCTGAGTGCCGAGCGTTACGACGACGCCGATGATTACTGCCGCGATGAGCGCCACGAGCAGCCCGTATTCAACAGCCGTTGCGCCCTTCTCGGAGGAGAGGCGATCCTTGGCGCCGGCGATGAAAGCGAGCATTGAGACCATGAGACCAGTCATTTTATTTGTCCTTTTCAGAGTTTCGAATGTGAAACGAAATTCCAGCAAATCCCCTTTTGCTAAACCCCCTGGAGTTCCGCTGAGACAACATTTGCATGGCGATTAAGGCCCCTGCAATGGCGCGGGATACTCGACTTTTTGAAGGAAATTTGGGGCACCACCTGCCCACAAATGAGAGGTGTACTCAGTTTTCAAGTAGGAGCAGGGCTCGACTACTTGGTTTGATAAGCCGTCTTACTTAATTCGCGTCCCACGGGGACGTAGACCACTTAGGGGAGCAGCAGGATAATTGCCAGGCCGGCAGCCAGCATCGAGGGCCCGTAGGGGACTTCCTTCTGCTTGTTTCCGCGGTTCTTGAGGACCAGGAGCAGGGGAGCGACGCCACCTGCGACGAACCCCAGAGCTCCGCCATAGAACAAGTGGGACCAGCCTAGGTAGCCCAAGTACAGGCCAAGTGGTGCAGCAAGCTTCACATCGCCCATTCCGAGGCCGTTTCGGCTGGTCAGGGCAAGAAAAAGGTACAAAACGAACAATATTAAGGCGCCGGCCATCCCGCGCAGTAGGCTACCTACCTCGCCGGACACCCCTGCAGCGGCTCCGAGTAGCACGATTCCGGCCGCCAGCAGGGGCAGGACCATCCGGTTGGGCAGCAGGTGGTGCTGCAGGTCGATCCGTGCCAGCTGGACGCCGGCCACTGCCAGCAGGATGTACGCAAATAGCTCGGGGGAGAGCCCGAAGCGCCAGGCCAGCATGGTGGACAGCGCGAACGTGGCTGCCGCCGTCGTAATTCTCATGCGTACAGTCAGGGGTCCGCCAAGGCGGGGGAGCGTGCGCCGGATAAGGAGTTCGGCCAGCAGGGACAGGCATGCGCCGGCGAGGCCAACACCCGCCATGAAAAGGACGCCAGTGAACGATCCGGAGGGCTGTGCAAGCAGCAGGGAGCCGGCGGCGGCGGGATCGGACACGGTTCCTCCAAGGATGCGACGGGCCGGCACAGGACACTCTGCGAAGCAGAGAGCAAACAGGATGCATCCGGACACCCCATTTTGACCCAAGAGGCCGTGATCGGCTATTCTTGGTAGTCGTTGTGCGTGTCCTATCTCGATGGTGCGTGCCCGCTTGAGAATCCGGTTGCAGGATAGCTACTCAACGTGCACATTCGAGACTTCAGGATGACTGGTTACATGGAGCCCTCACCTCTGTTCCGGTAGCGCATAGATAGTAGGTGCACCGTAAGAGTGACGCCTAAAACAAGAACGCCAGAACAAGAACGAGGCAAACACCGTGCGTACGTACACCCCGAAGCCCGGCGATATCAACCGCCAGTGGCACGTCATTGACGCCACCGACGTTGTCCTTGGTCGTCTTGCCAGCCAGACCGCAATCCTGCTGCGCGGCAAGCACAAGGCCACCTTTGCGTCCCACATGGACATGGGCGACTTCGTCATCATCATCAACGCTGAAAAGGTTGCCCTCACCGGCGCCAAGCTGGAGCAGAAGCGCGCATACCGCCACTCCGGCTACCCGGGCGGCCTGACCTCCGTCAACTACGCGGAGCTGCTTGAGTCCAACCCGGTTCGCGCCGTGGAGAAGGCCATCAAGGGCATGCTCCCGAAGAACTCCCTCGCTGCACAGCAGCTGGGCAAGCTGAAGGTGTACCGCGGTGCAGAGCACCCCCACGCCGCCCAGCAGCCCAAGACTTTCGAAATCACCCAGGTCGCCCAGTAGTCCTGGCCACCAACCAACTTTTTATCAAGGAGAATCGTGGCTCAGAACGAAGAACTGACCACCGAAGCCGTTGAGGCTGAGGAAAACCTGACCAGCTACACCTCGGAGAGCGGTGCTGCGGAAGCAGCTGCGCCGAAGAAGGAACGCCCGGCACTGACCGTTGCCGGCGCTGCAGTTGGCCGTCGTAAGGAAGCCGTTGCACGCGTTCGCGTTGTGCCCGGCTCCGGCAAGTGGACCATCAACGGCCGCGAGCTGGCGAACTACTTCCCGAACAAGCTGCACCAGCAGGACGTCAACGAGCCCTTCAAGATCCTCGATCTTGACGGCGCCTACGACGTCATCGCCCGCATCCATGGTGGCGGTATTTCCGGCCAGGCCGGTGCCCTGCGCCTGGGCATCGCCCGTTCACTGAACGAGATCGACACCGAGAACAACCGCGCCACCCTGAAGAAGGCCGGTTACCTGCGCCGTGACGCCCGCGTCATCGAGCGTAAGAAGGCCGGTCTCAAGAAGGCCCGTAAGGCTCAGCAGTACTCGAAGCGTTAATCCCGCTTCCAAGCGCTTCTGGCGCTTGCACGAAAGCCCGTTCCGCCACTCGGCGGGGCGGGCTTTCGCCGTTTCAAGAGCTCTTATTTGGCGAGTTGAAAGTACTGTGCCCCGTCGACATCCTCGGCTACGAATCGCTGCCTCACCCATTCGACGATTCGAGCTGACTCGCCGCGGCCTTCCAAGGTCTGCGGCGGCAGGTTCTGTACGACTACTGATCCCACTCGTCCTTCCGCGACGAGTACCTCGAACTGTTCCAGGGTCGGGAACGGATCCGTCCCGTCGAACCCACCCAGCGGCAGCACCGCATGACCGGATTCGAGCTGATAGTTGGCGGAAGTCTCGGATCCGACTATGGCAGCCGCCCACGTCGTGGACGCCGGTTGGTTGCTCAAGCGCTCAAGTACGCCGGCCGACGGCAGATCACCGTACATGACGGCCAAGTAACTCGGGTGAGTGTCCGGAGACGCGCGATTGCGCTCGTCGGTGCGCATGCCGAGGATACTGGGCCCAGCAACCACTCCGGCCCCGATGTGGGGGGCCAGGACCGTGTTCAGCGACCACAGCAGGGGCCCAAGGAACAACGCAGCAAGCAGGAACACTGCGCTTGCCCGTGCCACTGCGGGTTTTGGTGCAGGGATAAGGACTCCGGCGATCGCGATGCCCCAAATTAGCAGCATGACGTAGGGCAAACCCGGGAAATCCGCCGTCGAACGGGCCGCGGTGACATAGGCAAAGATCATGCTCGCTGTCAGCGTGATAATGGCTGCCCAACGCGTGCGGGGGGCGGCGAGCCCATGCAGAAAGTACACCAGGGCAACGGCCGCCAGGCAGCACATGGGCGGGACAGCGGTCAGGACGTAATACGGGTGCACGATTCCAGACATGAAGGCGAGAACGGTGGCGGAGCAGGCGAACCACACGCAGCAAAGCACGAGGAGCGCACTTGCGGCGCGGGGCACTCGGCGCCGGACGATGCACCAGAGTCCAATGCAGAGACCCGCTGCAGCCAACGGGAGGAACCACCCGCTCTGTCCGGAGAACTGTGGCTGGAGGAAGCGCTGGAAGCCGACATCGAGTTGGTCGGCCGCGCCCGTGATACCCGCCGCCATGGTTCTGCTGGCGTCTTCCCCGGTCAGGCGGTCGAGCCCGTTATAGCCCAAGGTGAGCTCCACGACGCTGTTCTTCCTGGAGCCGCCGATGAACGGTCGTCGGGCCGGGTCCGTGATTTGAACTAACAGGAACCACCAGCCGCCTGCCACCGCGGCCGCGCCGAGGGCAGCGAGAAGATGCAGGCACCGCTTGAATACTGAGGCGCGCGAGAACAGAAAGTATGCTGCCGCAATGGAAGGCAGCAGAAGCAGGACCTGAAGCTGTTTCGTGAGAAGAGCCAGGCCAGTGAGCAGGCCGGCCAGCAGCAGCCATCTAACTTGGCCACCATCGATGGATTCCAGGGCAAGAAAGGCAATTCCAATCATGAGCAGCGTCAGGAGCGCATCAGGGTTGTTGTAACGAAACATGACTGTAGAGACGGGCATGACGGCCATAAATGCAGCGGCCAGCAGGCCCACAGCTGAATTGAAGCGTTTTTGGACCATTCGGTAGAGAAGATAGACGCCAGCTACGCCCATGAGCGCCTGCGGAAGCAAAAGGCTCCAGGAGTTGAGTCCGAACACGCGGACGGATAGCGACATGACCCAGATGCTGAGAGGGGGTTTGTCCACGGTGATCGCATTCCCCGGATCGGAGGCGCCGAAGAGAAGTGCCGTCCAATCGAGGGATCCAGACATGGCAGCCGCAGAGTAGTAGGAGTTCGCCCACCCGTTGCGATCCAAGCCCCATGTGTAGAGCAACGCTGTGAGCGCCAGCAGGGCCAACAGAGCAGGACGTTGCCACCGGCCGCTGTGGAACAGCGTGCGTGGCCACTCGGCCAGGAGACCCCTGTCTAAAGCTGATGTTCGCTCGCTACGGACAAGCGCGGGCTTCAGTGAGCGGGTGTGCGCGGAGTTCAAAGCGCAGGTCCCTCAACCGGCTGGGGGGAGATACGAGCGCCGCGTTGGGCGATATGACCGACCCTGAAAACCCAAGCCCGAAGCAGGACAAACCTGAGGAGGGTGGCCACAATGTTGGCACCAGTCAGGACCAGGAGCTCGTGGCTCGGAGCGGCATCGACACTGACGGCATGAAGAATCATCAGCGAGGAGGAAGTGATGGTCCAAGCAAGGAGGAAGACCACAAGTCCTTGGAATTGCTGAGTGAAGAGCCTCACCGGACCACGGATGCCAAACGTGAACCGGCGGTTGGCTGCAGTATTACCGACGGCGGTCAAAAGCAGTGCTATGAAGTTCGCCTGTTGGGCGCCAAAGGGAGCTTGAAGGGTCAGATAGAGCAAGGCAAAGGCGATGGTGGAAGCCCCGCCCACCAATCCGAACCGCAGCACCTGCCCGAAGAAGCTCGGCCGCCGCGGAGCCACGATGGGCCGGCGCCCCAGCTCTGCGTAGATTGCCTGGACAGGAATGCTTCCCTTCAAAAGCGAGCCTGCTACGCGGACCAAGCCCCGGAGATCATCCACGGCCGTCTGCCTGATATCAACTCTGCTGTCGGGATCGTCAACCCAGTCCACAGGAATTTCATGGATCCGCAGGCCGGAGCGCTCGGCAATGATCAACAACTCCGTGTCGAAAAACCAGCCATTGTCCTCAATGTGGGGAAGGATCCGCTTGGCGACATCCGCTCGGATGGCTTTGAAACCGCATTGGGCATCTGAGAATCTCACCTGCATGGTCCGTCTGAGCAGAAAATTGTAGGAGCGTGAAATGAACTCGCGCTTCGGGCCGCGGCTGACCCTGGAACTCTGCCCCAGCCTGGTCCCGATGGAAACATCCGAATGGCCCGACAACAGCGGCGCCACAAGTGGTGGCAGCGCGGCCAGGTCCGTTGACAGATCGACATCGAGATAGGCCAAGACCTTGGCTGAGGATGCGCCCCAAGCGTCCCTCAGCGCGAACCCGCGTCCCTTGACCTCGAGTCTGCGGTGAATCACATTCGGCAGCTGCTCCGCCAAGCGCTGGGCAATACTCGAAGTATTGTCCGTGCTGGCATTGTCCGCGATGGTGATTTGCCATGTCGAAGGCATTTCTTGCAATAAGTAATTCGCGAGCTTTGTGATGCTTTTTTCGAGTACCGCCTGTTCATTAAAGACCGGTACCACAATTTCAAGCGCCAAGCCCCCAGAGCTAGGTGTCATGCCACGAAGCCTAAACGCATCCTGGAAAAGGCAGTAGGTGTTTGGGGAAAATAGAGTACAAGAAACCTCAAAACCAAGTAGTCGACCGATCTTTCAGTCGAATGTGGGTCGGCCCGGGCCGGGTTGAGTCCCCCGAATGTTGGCAGAGGAATGGGGTATCTTCGCCGAAGAGCAGTTGCACCGCGTGAACGAGGGGGATCGTATGCCGGAGCCCGGCGTCGAGGTTGTGTGGGGCGCGTTATCGAGGACCTGGCGGAAGGCCCAGTACGAGGAGTTGTGGCTTCAGTTTCGGCCCAGCGGTTCCAAGGACGTCTTTGATGCCGTCGAGGTCGCGGTTCAGGTCGCGAACCAGGAAGTCGACGACGCCGGGTGGGGCGACGCTGTCTTCACCGAGGGCGTCTCGGACTCGGACGCCGGACCGGTGGCGCTTATGAGCAGGGCCGGACCGGAGGAGGGCGTGCGCGCCTGGCTGGATGCCTTCGCCCGGCATTTGCAGGCACTCGGGATGTCCGGGCGGGTCACGGTCGCGCCGGAGGCGTTTTTCCCGGACTGGTTGAGCGGCGAAGTCGAGCTGCCGCGGCAGCTGACGGCGTCCGTGTCTTACCAGACCATTGACCTGGCCCTGCCGGAGACAGACGAACAGCAGCGTGGCTGGCATGTCCCGGCCGCCGTGACGGCGAAGGTGGCAGATGCCGCTACGGCGTGGGGCCGGTTCAGCGGTGCGGACGTGTACCTGCTGCGCAACATTCACCAGACCCTACGCAGAACCCCGACGTGGGTCCGGCGATGGCGGCCGCTGCCGCGAAATTCGGACAGGCTGGTGTGACGTATCTGCGGTCGGAGCCGCGCCGGTTGGCCTGGGCGTCGCTTGGCACCCTGGGCCGGGCATGCTATGGGGTCATGGATGACACGGCCTCCTGGAAGAACCGGCTTGCGCAAGTCACCCGGGCGACGGTCGCGTTCCCCGGGGACACCGATCTGGCGTTTGCGCAGTACACCAATCCCCTCACCAGCACCTGGAGCGAGCTTGCCGTCGTCAGACCGCCACTGCCGTACGTGAACGAATACCAGATCCGCTACAACAGGCACCTGGATGCGCAGTACATCGCCGACGCGCACGGACTCCAGCTCCTCACCGACGCCCATCTGGCGCAAGCGAACGACCTGTCCGACTGGATCATCGAACCTCTCGGCGGGGGAAAGCACTCGTGCGGGCCAAAGACCTGGAGCCCTGCTACGCCAACATCGACCCCGACCCGGCAACACTCGCGAAGGCGCGCGCCGACTTCGGAGGCATGCTCCTCACCCCGGAGATCATCGCGGACAACCCGCCACCCTGGCGCTGACCAAACGATGGCGTGTGGCCGGGACGATCGCGGAGAAAAATGATCGCCACGGGCGCACCACCGCGTACGGCCGGCCATCGACTAAACTTGGTCCGATGTCTAGATTATTTGGAACCGATGGAGTCCGGGGCCTGGCGAACGGGTTGCTGACCGCCGAGCTCGCCTTGCAGCTGGCCCAGGCCGCCGCCGTCGTACTTGGCCATGACCGCAACACGACCGGGAAGCGGCCGATTGCCGTGGTGGCACGGGACCCGCGGGCCAGCGGTGAGTTCCTCGCGGCTGCCGTGGAAGCGGGGCTCTCCAGCTCGGGAATCGACGTCTACGACGCCGGCGTGCTGCCCACCCCGGCCGCCGCCTACCTCGTGGCGGACCTCAACGCCGACTTCGGCGTGATGATCTCCGCCTCGCACAACCCCGCGCCGGACAACGGCATCAAGTTCTTCGCCCGCGGCGGCCAGAAGCTGCCCGACGACGTCGAGGATGCCATCGAAGTGCAGCTCGGCAAGGAGCCCTTCCGGCCCGTCGGCGGTGAGGTGGGACGGATCCAGCGCTTCTCCGACGCCGAGGACCGCTACATCGTGCACCTGCTCGGCACGCTTCCGCACCGCCTGGACGGCTTGAAGGTCGTCCTCGACTGCGCCCACGGCGCGGCCAGCGGCTGCTCCCCGCAGGTGTTCAAGGACGCCGGCGCCAACGTGATCGTCATTGGCGCCGAGCCGGACGGGCTCAACATCAACGAAGGGGTCGGCTCCACGCACCTCGGCCCGCTCAAGCGGGCCGTCCTGGACCACGGGGCGGACCTCGGCATCGCGCACGACGGCGACGCCGACCGCTGCCTCGCCGTGGACCACGAAGGCAACGAGGTGGACGGCGACCAGATCATGGCCATCCTGGCCGTGGCCCTCAAGGGCGCCGGAAAGCTTAGGAACGATGTCCTCGTGGCCACCGTCATGAGCAACCTCGGCCTGAAGATCGCCCTGCGCGACGCCGGGATCAGCCTGCGCGAAACCGGTGTGGGGGACCGCTACGTCCTCGAGGAAATGCGCAACGGCGGCTACAGCCTTGGCGGCGAGCAGTCCGGGCACGTAATTTTTGCCGAACACGCCACCACCGGCGACGGCGTACTGACCGGACTGCAGATTGCCGCCCAGGTGGCACTCACCGGCCGCCCGCTCAAGGAGCTGTCAACGGTGATGACCAAGCTGCCCCAGGTCCTCATCAACGTCAAGGGCGTGGACCGTACCCGGGTCAAGGGCGATGCGGTGGTGGCGCAGGCGGTATCCGCCGCCGAAACCGAACTCGGCGACACCGGACGCGTCCTGCTGCGCCCCTCGGGCACCGAGCCGGTGGTGCGCGTGATGGTGGAGGCCGCAGACCACAAAACCGCCCAGGGTGTCGCGGAGCGACTGGCCCAGGTGGTCCGGACCGAACTGGCCCTGGAGCTCGTTCCCGAGTAGTCCGCCCGTTCGATCACCTTTCGCGGCGGTAGCCCGGGGAGGGCCGTTAGCGCAGGAATAAGTTGAGGATGAACGGACCGGTGGCGCTAAATAAAGCCACTGCTAGGATCCCGCGTGCAATTTGACCCTTCCTGCTTCGGAGATACGTAGCGCTGGCGGGCGCTTGGGGGTGTTGCTGCCAGGCCGCTGACATTTGGAATTCGGGACCTGCCAAGCTCGCGGTTTGCGGACCCTGGACCGAAGCCAAAGTCGCTTCCAGTGGCTTCGCTTCGAGGAAAGTTCGCGAAGTCCAAGCTACCTTTGCCCGTTGCAGCGGGAAGGCCAGTTGAATGTCTGCTCCTTCATGGCTCACGATGAGGACCACGCGCTGAACCGGTCCGAATAACCTTTTCCGCCCCCTGGCTGGTTCGGGGACAATTTCCCGGACGGTCTGCCACGGAAAAACAGCAACGACACCCGGTGAAGCCCCTCCGCCGATCAGCAAGGCACCGTCCCCGCTGAAGCAGAGCGAGAAGAGCCGAGGCAGGCCGGCGGTCCCTGAACGTTGAAACAGTCCCGGGCGGAGGGCACGCAAAGCCTTGAGGAAGGCCTCGTCCCGTCTTCCCTGCAACACGGTGAACCGGCTCAGTTCGCGGGTCATGAGGAAGAAGCCGCTGGCCCGGAGGTCCAGCCACCCAGAAACCCCCATTGCCAGCAGGACCCCGCAGGCCAACTCGGCTAGGACAAATACGGTGAGTCCTTTCCAAACAGAGGGTGCAGGCCCGGCCAGAAGTTCGCGGAGCAGCGGCTGTGCCAGCCACAGCGAGATCGCAAGGACAGCAACCGGAAAGGCCACCCAGGAGAACGCCTTCAGGCGTCGCAGGGCATCGGTCGAGCCTCGGCGGCAGATATGCTTCTCCATCGCATCGCCCACGGTCGCCGCACCGGTAAGGCTGCGGACCTCGAAACTCCGCTTTCCGCCGTCGTCTACGTCGGCAAGGCTTGGGCGGCGACGGCGGCGCGCGGTCCCGGCCTCCGCGGAGTTCCAGCTGTCCAGGGCACGAATCTGGCCGGTGAGGTCAAGCTTGGACAGTTCCGCCCGCAGCTTCCCGGCTTCCAGCGTGGAGGGCGATATGTCGAACTTCGCCAAGCGGCCATTGCCGTCCAACCCGGCAAGCGCTTCCGGGCCGGAGCGGTTCCGCAGAATCCAGCGCGCCAAGGCTGCGGTCATGAAGTGGCAGTCGTCCTTGGCGTCTGCATAGGCGTCCAAACCGGCGTAGCCCATCTGGGGCGTGATGTAGGCCGAGGTCTGCTTCAGCTGGAGTCCGGCGATCGACACGGCTCCGTGCAGTACTGAGGCAACCCCGCACGCGTCATATTTGGCGACGCCCTGCTCTGCAAGGCTATCTCCCGGGCCGAGGCCCAGAATGTCCTTGACCCCGGCTAGACACTCGAAGAACATATAGTCGCCGTGGGCCAGCAGCACGTCGCGAAAGAGAAGCAGATCGACCAATGCTGCCTCAATTGAGGCGGCGGTGCGCGGAGTCCCGTAGTAATGCGATGGCGGGGAGGCTAACCGGATCAAGAATTTCGCGGTTCCCGGCTCGCCGGCGAATCCACAATCCAGGACACCACAGTTTGCTAGGCTGTCCCGCCGCGCCAAGTCCGCCTCAAGTAGTTGAAGGGTGCGCAACCTGAATTCCGGCAGGAACGCCAGGGCGGCATTCAAGGCCGTTACGAGATTCTCATCCGTCCCGCTGTGACGCCCGAGCTCGTCCTCGTGGGCCACGGCCGAGATCCGGCCCACGATCGCATAGATGTCGCTTTGGCTGTCGCTGTCCCCAATGTCCCCAATGTCCCCCATGTCCCCCATGTCCCCCATGCGGACAATGTACAGGGCTTACAAGTACGCCGGGGCGGCTTCCACGCCGAAGTATTCCTCGAGCGTGCCGATGCCGCGGGCGCGCATGTCCGCGGCCGCCTCCTTGCCGACGAAGCGCAGATGCCATGGCTCGTAGAAATACCCGGTGATTTCGTGCAGCATCCACGGGTAGCGGACCACGAAGCCGAAGCGGTGGGCATTCGCCTTGGCCCAGATCGCCGCCGGGCGGTCCTTGAACTGGGGCGTGAAAGAGTCCGCCCCGCTGCCGTCGCCGATGTCGAACGCCCAGCCCGTCTGGTGCTCTGAGTAGCCGGGCCGGGCCGAGGCGGTGTCAGCCTCCGCCTGACCGCGG
Source organism: Arthrobacter sp. P1_D4 (assembly GCF_056406115.1). NCBI lineage: Bacteria > Bacillati > Actinomycetota > Actinomycetes > Micrococcales > Micrococcaceae > Arthrobacter > Arthrobacter sp. P1_D4. Next base: position 142,434 of record NZ_JBFUAU010000009.1, read on the forward strand.
GAATTCACGTAGCTGCCGTAGGTTGCCCGCTGCGTCGCGAACGAACGGTACCCGCTGGCCAGGGTGATGATGACGCCGTCGGCAGCCGCTGCCGCGAACATCCTCTCAGCCGCTGCCGCCGTCGTGCCGTTCACCAGCGCCGCCTCGCCCGACGTCGCCAAACGGACGGCCGGGCGGGCCAGATCGGGCGGCACAAAGGTGGCGGGGGAGAGCGGGCGGTGCTTGTTGACGATCACCCACGGGCTGGTGGGGTCCGAGAGGGAATGTTGCGGCCCCGGCGCCGCGGCCGATGGAGGGCGAGCAGCGGCCGACGGCGGGACAGGCGACGCCGCCGACGGCGCCTGCGCCGCCGCAGTGGTGCTTTCCGGAACGGGCGCCGACGATGAGCTTGCCGGCGGGGTCGACGCCGCGGCGGCGGCGGTCGACGTCGAACTGCCAGTGCCTGTGCCCGGCGTCGGCCCCGGCGTGCCGGAAGGCGTGAAGGACTGGGCCGGGGTGCAGGCGGACAGCGCCGCGAGGCCCGTGCCCGCCAGCAGGAGGCGGCTGAAGGCCCGGCGGCTCGGCGATTCCGGGCCGGCCTCCCGCCGTCCCGCCGTCCCGTCAGCGTCGTCGTAGCACATCTGTGCTAGACCTTCCTCAGCAGCATCCGGCGGATGGAGTGGTCGGCGTCCTTGGTCAGGACCAGTTGCGCGCGGCCCCGGGTGGGGAGGACGTTTTCCTCGAGGTTGGGCTCGTTGATGCGCTTCCAGATCTCACGGGCGGTCTCTTCGGCCTCGGCATCGGAGAGGGTTGCGTAACGGTGGAAGTACGATTCCGGCTGGGCGAACGCCGTGCTCCGCAGTTTGCGGAACCGGTCCACGTACCACTCCTCGATATACGAGGTCTTCGCGTCGACGTAGATGGAGAAATCGAAGAAGTCGCTCAGGGCCAGGCCCTGCCTGCCGTCCTGCCGCGCCCGGGCCGGAGCCAGGACATTCAGCCCCTCGACTATCAGCACGTCCGGGCGGCGCACCACCACTTCCTTGCCGGGGACGATGTCATAGGTGACGTGGGAATACCAGGGGGCCCGGACCTCCTCGGCGCCGCCCTTGATCTCGCTCACGAAGCGCAGCAGGGCACGGCGGTCGTAGGACTCCGGAAAACCCTTGCGCTCTAGTAATTGCCGGCGCTTGAGCTCGGCGAGCGGGTAGAGGAATCCGTCCGTGGTGATGAGCTCCACATTGGGGGTGCCGGGCCAGCGCCGGAGCATTTCGCGCAGGACGCGGGCAATGGTGGACTTGCCCACGGCCACCGAACCGGCCACGCCGATCACGAACGGCGTGCGCTGGGTGCTTTCGCCGAGGAAGGTGGTGGTGGCAGAGTGAAGCTGGCCCGCGGCTTCCACATAAAGGTGCAGGAGCCGGGACAGCGGCAGGTAGACCTCGCGCACTTCCTTGATGTCAAGGGGGTCCCCGAGGCCGCGAAGGCGGAACACATCCTCTTCATTAAGGGGCTGCTCCATCTGGGCAGCGAGCCGGGACCAGGTCTGCCGGTCCAGCTCCACGAACGGGGAGACACCTTCCCCGTTCGCTTCATTGCGTTGCAAAGTCACCCTAGAGATTCTGCCCTTCACAACGCCGAGAGCGAAATGGACTGGCCGGTGGAAGCCGGGGCCGGCCGTCCTGAGCCCCGCGCAGGGGCCGTCACGCCCCGCCGTCCCACGTCCTCCCTCCCGGAAACCCGCTAGGCTTATGACCATGTGTGGAATCGTTGGATATGTGGGCCACTCAGATGGCCGGGTAAATGCGGGACACGATGCCTTGGACGTTGTCCTTGAAGGATTGCGGCGCCTGGAGTACCGCGGCTACGACTCCGCGGGTATCGCTGTAGTGGCCGACGGCACGATTTCTTCCAGGAAGAAGTCCGGCAAACTGAGCAACCTCATTGCGGAGCTGGACGCCCGCCCGCTGCCGGAATCCCTCACGGGAATTGGCCACACGCGCTGGGCGACGCACGGCGGCCCGACGGACCAGAACGCGCACCCGCACCTGGCCGACGGCGGCAAGCTGGCCCTGATCCACAACGGCATCATCGAGAACTTCGCCGAGCTCAAGCTCGAGCTCCAGCGCAAGGGCGTCACCTTCGAATCCGAGACCGACACGGAAGTGGCGGCCGCCCTGCTCGGGGATGTGTACCGGAACCAGCTCGGCGGCGACGCCAGCAACGGCGGCCTGACCCTGGCCATGCAGCTTGCCTGCCAGCGGCTCGAAGGCGCTTTCACGCTCCTCGCCGTCCACGCCGACCAGCCCGACGTTGTGGTCGCCGCCCGCCGGAACTCCCCGCTCGTCGTCGGCCTCGGCGAAGGCGAGAACTTCCTCGGCTCCGACGTCTCCGGCTTCATCGACTACACCCGGCGCGCCGTGGAACTCGGCCAGGACCAGATCGTCACGATCACCGCCGACTCCGTGGAAATCACGGACTTCTACGGAGCCCCCGCCGAGGGCAAGGAATACCAGGTCGACTGGGACCCGGCCTCGGCGGAAAAGGGCGGCTTCCCGTCCTTCATGGAAAAGGAAATCCACGACCAGCCGGATGCCGTGCTCCAGACGCTGCTGGGCCGCTCGGACATCCACGGCAAGCTGACGCTTGACGAGCTCCGCGTGGACCCGCAGCTGCTCAAGAACGTCAACAAGATCATCGTCCTCGCGTGTGGCACCTCCGCCTACGCCGGGCAGGTGGCGAAATACGCCATTGAGCACTGGTGCCGGATTCCCACCGAGGTCGAGCTCTCGCACGAATTCCGCTACCGGGATCCGATCGTGGACGAGAACACGCTGATTGTCTCCATCTCCCAGTCCGGCGAGACCATGGACACCCTCATGGCGGTCCGCTACGCCAAGGAACAGGGCGCCAAGACCGTCTCCATCTGCAACACCAACGGCTCCACCATCCCGCGCGAATCGGACGCCGTGCTCTACACGCACGCCGGACCCGAAATCGCCGTGGCCTCGACCAAGGCGTTCCTGGCCCAGATCACGGCCGCCTACCTGCTGGGCCTTTATTTGGCACAGCTGCGCGGCAACAAGTTCCAGGGCGAGATCAAGGACATCCTGGCCGACCTGGGCAAGATCCCGGCCAAGATCCAGCGCATCCTCGACAACGAGGCCCAGATCAAGGAACTCGGCCAGTCCATGGCTGACGCCAAGTCCGTGCTGTTCCTGGGCCGCCACGTCGGTTTCCCGGTGGCGATGGAGGGCGCGCTCAAGCTCAAGGAGCTCGCGTACATCCACGCCGAGGGCTTCGCCGCCGGAGAACTCAAGCACGGCCCGATCGCGCTGATCGAGGAAGGCCAGCCCGTCTTCGTGGTGGTCCCGTCCCCGCGCGGCCGCGACTCGCTGCACTCCAAGGTGGTCTCCAACATCCAGGAAGTCCGTGCCCGCGGCGCCAAGACGATCGTGATCGCCGAAGAAGGCGACGAGGCCGTCAAGGCGTACGCCGAACACGTCTTCTACATCCCGGAGACCCCGACGCTCCTGGCGCCGCTGCTCGCAACGGTGCCGCTGCAGATCTTCGCCCTCGCACTCGCCTCGGCCAAGGGTTACGACGTGGACCAGCCACGCAACCTGGCCAAGAGCGTGACCGTAGAATAACGCCATGATTGTTGGCATAGGCGTAGACGTCGTAGACATTGAGCGGTTCGGGCGCCAGCTCGAACGCACCCCCGGGCTGCGCGACAGGCTGTTCGTCCCCGCCGAGCGGGAACTGAACACGCGGTCCCTCGCCGCGCGGTTTGCCGCGAAGGAGGCCGTGGCCAAAGTGCTGGGGGCGCCGGCCGGCATGAACTGGCAGGACTGCTGGATTGGGCTGGACCAGAACGGCCCCACCGTCCAGGTCAAAGGCACCGTACTGGCCGTGGCGGAGTCCAAGGGCGTCAAGCGCTGGCACTTGTCCATGAGCCACGACGGCGGGATCGCCACGGCGACGGTTGTCGCCGAAGGCTGAGACGGCCGTCCAGGCAGAACCGGCCCCAGCGCCGAGCATTCCCCAGCGACCGCGAATGGACTGAAACCATGATCAGCGCCTACACCGGAACCCAGGTGCGTGAGGCCGAAAAGCCATTTCTCGACGACACCCTGGGCTCCGGTGCGGGCGCTGTTCTTATGCAGCGGGCCGCGTACGGCCTCGCCAACGCCGTGATCCGCGAACTGCGCAGCCGCGGGCAGCGGCTGTACGGCTCCAGCGTGGCCGTGCTGGCGGGCAAGGGCAACAACGGCGGAGACGGGCTCTTCGCCGCCGCGCTGCTCGCCCGCCGCGGCATGCGCACGACGGCGGTGCTCACCGCGGGTGCGGCCCACGACGCCGGGCTGGCGGCGTTCCGGAAGGCCGGCGGGCAGGCCGTGGCCCTCACCGGGGACAACGCGGCCGAACTCGCCGCGCTGGCCGGCGGCACCGACGTCGTGATCGACGCAGTCCTCGGGACCGGAGCCCAGGGCGGGCTGCGCGGACCGGCCGCCCAACTGGTCGCGGCCCTGGAACGTTCCCGGCCTGGCTCCCGTTCCCCCTTGGTGGTGGCCTGCGATATCCCCAGCGGGGTAGACGCGGACACGGGGGAGGCGCACGCGCCGGTGCTGGCGGCCGACATGACGGTGACTTTTGGGGCCGCCAAGGCCGGCCTGCTGGCGGACCCGGGCGCGGACTTCGCGGGCGCCATCCGGGTGGTCCCGATCGGAATCGAGCAGGCGCTGCCATGGCCGTCCCTGCGACGGCTTGAGGCCGCAGACCTGTCCGCCCTCCTGCCACGCCCGCAGCGGCGGGCGCACAAGTACTCCCGGGGGGTGCTGGGGGTGGTCGCGGGCTCCGGCGCTTATCCCGGCGCCGCGGTGCTGGCCTGCCAGGGCGCCCGGGCAGCCGGCGTCGGAATGGTGCGTTACCTGGGGCCGCCGGACGTCGCCGACCTGATCCGCCGTTCCTGCCCCGAGGTGGTGTGCAGCGCCGGCGCCGTGGCCGACACGCACGTTCAGGCCTGGCTCGTCGGCTCCGGACTGGATGACTCCGATGAGGAGCAGCTGCAGCGCGCCCGCGACGCCGCAGACTCGGGCCTGCCGACGATCGCCGACGCCGGCGCGCTGCCGGCCCTGCCTGATGTGCTGGCCCCGCAAGTGATCCTGACACCCCACGCGGGCGAACTGTCGGCATTGCTTCAGCGCCTCGGGGTTGTGTTGGACCGCTCCGCCGTCGAAGCATCCACCCTCAGCGCAGTGCGGCGGGCTGCGGGCCTGACCGAAGCCACCGTGCTGCTCAAGGGCGCCACGACCCTTGTGGCCTCCCCCTTCCAGGACTTCTACAGCCAGTCCGAAGGCACGCCCTGGCTCGCCACGGCAGGCAGCGGCGACGTCCTGGCCGGAGTCATCGGCGCACTGCTGGCCCAGTTGGGCGCCGACGTCGGGCGCTTCGGTGCATATGACATCGACCCCGATGCCAGATGGGCGGCGATCGCGGCGATGGCAGCCAGCATCCACGGTCTTGCCGGAGTCCGGGCTTCCCGCGGGGGGCCGGTGACAGCAACGGCCATCGCGCGTGCCGTCCCGGAGGTGATGCGGGAGCTGTAACAAAACGGGGGCGCCCCGGGCGCCCGGGCAAATACTAACCCTACTTACAAGTAGTCTGTCTAGAGAATATTCGTTCCGCACGAGGAGTACACATGGAAGTCTGGCCCGGATCGGCTTACCCGCTGGGAGCCACTTTTGACGGCACTGGCACCAATTTTGCCCTGTTCAGCGAGCGCGCCGAGCGGGTGGAACTGTGCCTCCTCGCCGACGACCTCACCGAGACCCGGATCGAACTGACCGAAGTGGACGGCTACGTGTGGCACTGCTACCTGCCGCAGGTCCAGCCCGGACAGAAGTACGGCTACCGGGTCCACGGCCCGTACGAACCCGAACACGGCAACCGCTTCAACCCGAACAAGCTGCTGATGGACCCCTACGCCAAGGCCGTCCAGGGCCAGATCGACTGGGACCCGGCGCTCTTCACCTACGAATTCGGCGACCCCGACTCGCGCAATGACAGCGACTCGGCCCCGCACACCATGCACGGCGTCGTCATCAACCCGTTCTTCGAGTGGGACGGCGACCGCCAGCTGCGGATCCCCTACCACCAGTCGGTCATCTACGAGGCGCACGTCAAGGGCCTGACCGAGCTCCACCCGGAAATTCCCGAAGAGCAGCGCGGCACCTACGCCGGCGTGTCGCACCCGGCCGTGATTGAGCACCTGAAGAAGCTCGGCGTCACCGCGATCGAGCTCATGCCCGTCCACCAGTTCGTCAACGACGGCACGCTCGAGGAGAAGGGCCTCAACAACTACTGGGGCTACAACACGATCGGCTTCTTCGCGCCGCAAAACACCTACAGTTCCTCCGGCGACGTCGGGCACCAGGTGCAGGAATTCAAGGCCATGGTCCGCGAGCTGCACAAGGCCGGCATCGAGGTGATCCTGGACGTGGTGTACAACCACACCGCTGAAGGCAACCACCTCGGCCCCACGCTGTCCTTCAAGGGCATCGACAACCAGGCCTACTACCGGCTGGTGGACGGCGACCTGAAGCACTACATGGACTACACCGGCACCGGTAACTCCCTCAATGTCCGGCACCCGCACTCCCTTCAGCTACTGATGGACTCCCTGCGCTACTGGGTGACGGAAATGCACGTCGACGGCTTCCGCTTCGACCTCGCCTCCACCCTGGCCCGCGAGTTCTACGACGTGGACAAGCTGTCCACCTTCTTCGAACTCATCCAGCAGGACCCGATCGTCTCCCAGGTCAAGCTGATCGCCGAGCCGTGGGACATCGGCCCGGGCGGCTACCAGGTGGGCAACTTCCCGCCCCAGTGGACCGAGTGGAACGGCAAATACCGCGACACGGTCCGCGACTTCTGGCGCGGCGAGCCCTCGACCCTGGGCGAATTCGCCTCCCGCCTGACCGGTTCCGCGGACCTCTACGAAAGCTCCGCCCGGCGCCCGGTGGCCTCGATCAACTTCGTCACGGCGCACGACGGCTTTACCATGCGCGACCTCGTGTCCTACAACGAGAAGCACAACGACGCCAACGGCGAAGGCAACAACGACGGCGAATCCCACAACCGCTCCTGGAACTGCGGCGAGGAAGGGGACACGGACAACGACCACGTCCTGACCCTTCGGGCCCGCCAGCAGCGCAACTTCATCGCCACCCTGCTGCTCTCGCAGGGCGTCCCGATGCTCCTGCACGGCGACGAGCTCGGCCGCACCCAGCAGGGCAACAACAACACCTACTGCCAGGACTCCGAGCTGAGCTGGATCCACTGGGACGCGATGGACCAGCCGCTGGTGGAGTTCACCGCCGTCGTCAACAAGATCCGGCACGACCACCCGACGTTCCGGCGCAGCCGCTTCTTCGACGGCCGCCCGGTGGTCCGCGGTGAGGGCGAGAAACTGCCGGACATCGTCTGGCTGAAGACCGACGGCACCGGAATGCTCCCGGAGGACTGGGGCAGCGGCTTCGGCCGGACCATCGGTGTGTTCTACAACGGCCACGGCATCCAGGAACAGGACTCCCGCGGACGCCGGATCACCGACGACAGTTTCCTGCTCGGCTTCAACGCCCACGACGACGACGTGGACTTCGCCCTGCCGGCCGAGGAGTACTCACGGTTCTGGGACGTGCTGGTGGACACCGCGGACCAGGCGGACACTGAGGCGCCGCTGAAAGCCGGGTCCGTGCTGAAGCTGGCGGCAAAGTCGATGGTGGTGCTCCGGGCCCACTCCGGCCCCGAGGTGGAAGTGGACTACTCCGCGGCAGCCTCCCTCGCCGCGATGGCCGAGCACGAGGACTCTACGGGTGCCGGTTCTGCGGCCCCGGCACCGGAAGCTCCGGCGGCCCCGGCACCGGAAGCTCCGGCGGCCGCGGCCGAGCCGGCTCCGGCTCCGGAGGCCCCGGCAACCGGGGCCTCCAAGGGCTCCGCGAAAGCCTCCGGCTCGAAAAAGGCGGGGGCCGACAAGCCGAAGACGCCGAAGGGCCGGGCTAAATGAGAACCCCCGTCTCGACGTACCGGCTGCAGATCCGGCCCGGGTTTACGCTGCAGGACGCCGCGCAGACCGTGCCGTACCTGAAGTCGCTGGGCGTGGACTGGATCTACCTCTCGCCGATCCTCACGGCAGAGCGTGGCTCGGACCACGGCTACGACGTCACCGATCCCTCCGCCATTGATCCGGACCGGGGCGGCGCGGACGGCCTGCTGGCGGCGTCGGCCGCCGCGCGGGAGGCCGGCATGGGCGTGCTGGTCGACATCGTGCCCAACCACGTCGGCGTCGCGACCCCGGCCCAGAACCCGTGGTGGTGGTCGCTCCTGAAGGAGGGACAGCAGTCCCGCTACGCGCAGGCATTCGACGTCGACTGGGACTTCGGCGGCGGCCGGGTGCGGATCCCGGTGCTGGGGGACGACTCCGACCTCGACGCGCTGGAAATCAAGGACGGGGAACTGCACTACTACGACCACCGCTTTCCGCTCGCAGAGGGCACGTATACCGCAGGTGACTCCACTGCCGACGATCCCCGCGAGGTCCACGACCGTCAGCACTACGAACTGATCGGCTGGCGCCGGGCCGACACGGACCTGAACTACCGCCGGTTCTTTGCCGTCAACAGCCTGGCCGGGATCCGGGTGGAGATCCCCGAGGTCTTCGATGAAGCCCACGCGGAAGTTGTGCGCTGGTTCCGGGAAGGGCTCGTCGACGGGCTGCGGATCGACCACCCGGACGGCCTCGCCGATCCGGAGGGATACCTGCACCGGCTGCGGGAGGCCGCCGGCGGCAGCTACCTGCTGATCGAGAAGATCCTGGAACCGGGCGAGGCCCTGCCCGCCGGCTTCGAGTGCGAGGGCACCACCGGCTACGACGCCCTCGCGGACGTGGACCGGGTGTTCGTCGACGCCGCGGGTCAGGGCCCGCTTGACGCGCTCGACGCCGAACTGCGCGGCGGCGCTGCCGACTACGAGGACATGATCCGCGGCACCAAACGCCGGATCACAGACGGAATCCTGCACTCGGAAATGCTCCGGCTGGCACGGCTGGTACCTGCCGCGGCAGGACTGGGCCAGGAAGCCGCGGCGGACGCACTGTCCGAGATCATCGCTGCATTCCCGGTCTACCGCAGCTATCTTCCGGAGGGTGCGGACGTCCTTAAAGAGGCATGCGAACTCGCGGTCCGCCGCCGCCCCGAACTGGAAGGCGCCGTCGGCGTGCTGCTGCCCCTGCTGCTCGACGCGCAGGCAGAACTCGGCATGCGCTTCCAGCAGACCTCCGGGATGGTCATGGCCAAGGGCGTGGAAGACACCGCGTTCTTCCGCTACACCCGGCTGGGCACCCTGACCGAAGTCGGCGCCGACCCCACCGAGTTCGCCGTGGCACCGGAGGAATTCCACACCCGGATGGCCCGGCGCCAGGCCGAGCTGCCGTTGTCCATGACCACCCTCAGCACCCACGACACCAAGCGCAGCGAGGACACCCGGGCCCGGATCTCGGTCCTGGCCGAACTCGCACCGGAATGGCAGGCATCCCTGCAGCGGCTGCAGACACTGGCGCCGCTGCCGGACGGCCCGCTGGCCAACCTGCTGTGGCAGGCCGTCGCAGGCGTCTGGCCCGCAGACCGCGACCGGCTGCAGTCCTACGCGCAAAAAGCCGCCCGGGAGGCCGGAAACTCGACCAACTGGATCGATCCGGACGAGGCCTTCGAGGCGAAACTTGCAGCCGCCGTCGACGCCGCCTTCGACACCCCGGAGGTGGCCGCCGAACTGGAGTCCCTCGTGGCCCTGCTGGAGCCCTACGGGGCCGCCAATTCCCTGGGCTCCAAGCTCGTGCAGCTCACCATGCCCGGGGTGCCGGACGTGTACCAGGGCACCGAATTCTGGGACCGCTCGCTGACCGATCCGGACAACCGGCGGCCGTTCGACTTCGGTGCCCGCCGGCGCGCCCTCGCCGCGCTCGACGCCGGTGAGCATCCGGCGTCGTTCCTGGACGAGGCAGCGAAACTCCTCGTCACCTCGCGGGCCCTGCGGCTGCGCCGGGACAGGCCGGAACTTTTCACCGGGTACACCCCGGTCACCGCCACGGGCACCGCCGCAGCGCACCTGCTCGCCTTTGACCGCGGGACTCCCGCAGCCCCGGGCGCGCTGACGCTCGCCACCCGGCTGCCCCGCGGCCTGGAGCAGCGCGGCGGATGGCAGGACACGACCGTCGAGCTCGCCGCGGCCATGGCCGATGAACTGACCGGTGCCACACACGGTCCGGGCACCGTGGCCGTGGGGGAGATCCTGCGGGACTACCCCGTGGCCCTCCTGGTGCCCACCGACTAAGCAGACCTTCGATATGGGGAATAGTACCGACATGGGGAACGGAAGAATGCCATGACCTTGCCTGCACACGGAAGCGACCGCTTCGATCTCTGGGCACCGGAAGCGCAGGCCGTCACGCTCCTCGCCGACGGCCGGAAGTACGACATGACCCGCCGCGGCGCGGAGGCGCCCGGCTGGTGGACCGCCGCCGGGGCGCCCGCCGACGGGGACGTGGACTACGGCTACCTGGTGGACGGGGATCCCACCCCGCTGCCGGACCCGCGGTCCCGCCGCCAGCCCGCGGGCGTGCACGCGCTCTCCCGCACGTTCGACGCCGGACGCCACCAGTGGGCTGACGGCCAGTGGGCGGGGCGGGAGCTCAAGGGCGCCGTCATCTACGAACTCCACGTGGGCACCTTCACGCCGGAGGGAACACTGGACGCCGCGGCAGGGAAGCTGGCGTACCTGGCGGAGCTGGGCATCGACTTCGTCGAGCTGCTGCCGGTCAACGGGTTCAACGGCACCCACAACTGGGGCTACGACGGTGTCCTCTGGTACGCCGTGCACGAAGGCTACGGCGGACCCGCCGCGTACCAGCGCTTCGTGGACGCCGCCCACGCCGCCGGCCTGGGCGTCATCCAGGACGTTGTCTACAACCACCTCGGCCCCAGCGGGAACTATCTTCCCCGTTTCGGGCCCTACCTGAAATCGGGGGAGGGCAACACCTGGGGCGACTCGGTTAACCTCGACGGCCCGGAATCGGACGAGGTGCGCCGCTACATCCTGGACAACGCCGCGATGTGGCTGCGGGACTACCACGTGGACGGTCTGCGGCTGGACGCCGTGCACGCATTCAAGGACGAGCGCGCCGTGCACCTGCTGGAGGACTTCGGCGCCCTCGCCGACGAAATAGCCGCCGAGACCGGACGTCCGGCCACGATGATCGCGGAATCGGACCTGAACAACCCGCGCCTGCTCTACCCGCGGGACACCAACGGGTACGGGCTGGCCGGGCAGTGGAGCGATGACTTCCACCACGCCGTCCACGTCAACGTCAGCGGCGAAACCACCGGCTACTACGCCGACTTCGACTCGCTCGGGGCGCTGGCCAAGGTCCTGGAGTGCGGGTTCTTCCACGACGGCAGCTACTCCAGCTTCCGCGCCCGCCACCACGGCCGGCCCATCGACCCGGCTCAGGTCCACCCGGCCGCGCTGGTGGTGTGCAGCCAGAACCACGACCAGATCGGCAACCGGGCCACCGGGGACAGGCTGTCCCAGACCCTGGGCTACGGGCCGCTCGCCCTCGCCGCCGTCGCCACCCTGACCTCGCCGTTCACGCCCATGCTGTTCATGGGCGAGGAATACGGGGCCACCACCCCGTGGCAGTTCTTCACCTCCCACCCGGAACCGGAGCTGGGCAAGGCGACGGCCGAGGGCCGGATCAGGGAGTTCGAGCGCATGGGCTGGGACCCCGGCGTCGTCCCTGACCCGCAGGATCCGGAGACCTTCACCCGGTCCAAGCTGGACTGGGCCGAGGCCTCGGGAGGGGACCACGCCCGCCTCCTGGAGCTGTACCGGGCACTCATCACGCTGCGCCGCACCACGCCGGACCTGACGGAACCCGGCTTCGAGGACACCGCCGTCGATGTCAGCGAGGACGAGGGCTGGCTGCTGCTGCGCCGCGGCCGCACCGAGGTGGCGATGAACTTTTCCGCCGAGGCGCGGCGGGTCCCGGTCCGCGGGGCGGCCCTGGCCCTGGCAACCGACGACGGCGTCCGGCTGGACCCGGCTTCCGGCGCGGAATCCGCTGCTGGCGGCGCGGCGCCGGCCACACCACTGCATCTACCCGGCCACAGCGCCGCGGTACTCACCCACTAAGGCAGGATATGACGTATGACATATTTGGCAGCTGATACCCGCTACGACTCCATGCCCTACCGCCGCGTGGGGCGCAGCGGCCTGAAACTCCCGGCCATCTCACTGGGACTGTGGCACAACTTCGGCGACGACAAGCCGTTCGAAATCCAGCGCGCCATCCTGCGCCGCGCCTTCGACCTGGGCGTCACCCATTTCGACCTCGCCAACAACTACGGCCCGCCCTATGGCAGCGCCGAGACCAACTTCGGCCGCCACTTCAAGGACGACTTCAAGCCGTACCGCGACGAGCTGATCATCTCCAGCAAGGCCGGCTACGACATGTGGCCGGGCCCGTACGGCAACTTTGGCTCCCGCAAGTACCTGCTGGCCAGCCTGGACCAGTCGCTGGGCCGGATGGGCCTGGACTATGTGGACATCTTCTACAGCCACCGCCCGGACCCCGAAACGCCGATGGAAGAAACCATGGGTGCCCTGGACCAGGCCGTGCGCTCCGGCAAGGCGCTCTACGCCGGGATCTCGTCCTATACCCCGGAACAGACCATTGAGGCCGCGGGGATCCTCAAGGAACTCGGCACCCCGCTGCTGATCCACCAGCCCAGCTACTCCATGCTCAACCGCTGGACCGAGAACGGCAGCCCCAACCTCTTCGAGGCGCTGGAGCAGGTGGGCGCCGGGTCCATCGCGTTCTCGCCGCTGGCCCAGGGTATGCTCACCGACCGCTACCTGAAGGGCATTCCGGCCGACTCCCGGGCCGCCCAGCACAAGTCCCTGGGCGAATCCATGATCACCGAGGAAAAGCTGGACCGCGTGCGCGGGCTCAACCGGATCGCAGAGGGCCGCGGGCAGACGCTCGCGCAGCTGGCCATCGCCTGGATCCTGCGCGATCAGGGCAAGGGCTCGTCGGTCACGTCCGCACTGGTGGGCGCGTCCAGCGTCCGGCAGCTCGAGGACACCTTGTCTGCGATCAACAACCTGGATTTCACGGCCGATGAGATCGACGCGATCGATGAATTCGCCGTCGAATCAGACATCAACCTGTGGGCCCAGAAGTCGTAGGCATCCGCAGTTAACACAAGCGCCGGGGCCGCCGGGGAACAACCGCGGCCCCGGCGGCGTTGACTAGACTACTAAGGGCGCCTTACGGCGTCGTGTCCGCCTGCCGCCCGCACAACTGATGCATTAGATCAGAGTGCGGCCGCGCCGGTCACCCTTGTTTCTCAAAAGGAGTTCCGTGTCTTCACATCCGATTCGTGTTGCAATCGTCGGCGTAGGTAACTGCGCCGCTTCGCTGGTCCAGGGCGTCCAGTACTACAAAGATGCCGACCCCAAGGCCACGATCCCGGGCCTGATGCACGTGGAGTTCGGCCAGTACCACGTCGGCGACGTCCAGTTCGTTGCCGCGTTCGACGTCGACGGCAAGAAGGTGGGGCAGGACCTGTCCGACGCCATCCTGGCCAGCGAAAACAACACCATCAAGATTGCCGATGTCCCGCCGACCGGCGTCACGGTCCAGCGCGGCCACACCCTGGACGGCCTGGGCAAGTACTACCTCGAGACCATCGAGCAGTCCCCGGAGGAGCCGGTCGACGTCGTCCAGGCCCTCAAGGACGCCCAGGTTGACGTCATGGTGTGCTACCTGCCGGTCGGTTCCCAGCAGGCCGCCGAGTTCTACGCCCAGTGCGCGATCGATGCCGGCGTGGCGTTCGTCAACGCCCTGCCGGTCTTCCTGGCCGGCACCAAGGAATGGGCGGACAAGTTCACCGCCGCGGGCGTGCCGATCGTGGGCGATGACATCAAGAGCCAGATCGGTGCCACCATCACGCACCGCGTCATGGCCAAGCTGTTCGAGGACCGCGGCGTCACCCTGGACCGCACGTACCAGCTGAACGTCGGCGGCAACATGGACTTCAAGAACATGCTCGAGCGCGACCGCCTGGAGTCCAAGAAGATCTCCAAGACCCAGGCCGTCACCTCCAACGTCGAGGCCGAGCTCGCCGCCAAGGACGTCCACATCGGCCCGTCCGACTACGTCCAGTGGCTCGATGACCGCAAGTGGGCCTTCGTCCGCCTTGAGGGCCGCAACTTCGGCGACGCCCCGGTGTCCCTGGAATACAAGCTCGAAGTCTGGGACTCGCCCAACTCCGCCGGCGTGATCATCGACGCCATCCGTGCCGCCAAGATCGGCCTGGACCGCGGCATCGGCGGCCCGCTGGTCTCGGCGTCGAGCTACTTCATGAAGTCCCCGCCGGAGCAGTTCAACGACGACCTCGCCCGTGAAAAGGTCGAGGCCTTCATCCGCGGCGACCTGGAGCGCTAACCGCCTTCCCTTCCCCGGTTGCCCTGTCACTTAAGGCTCCTAAACCTCTGGTTTGGCCGCTGCAAGTGATAGGGCAACCGGCGTTTAACGGGGACGAAGAGCGGAGCGGACTCTTTGGGCCGCGCCGCGGAAGTCATCCGCAAGATCATCGGCGTTGAACTTGAAGTACCGCCAGCCGGCCGCGTTGAACGATTCGTCGCGTCGATTGTCCCGGGACTGCTGTTCGCGCGTCAGGTGGTGCCCGCCGTCGTACTGGATGGCCACCCGCTGCCGGCGGTAGCCGAGGTCCGCAGCGGGGGAATGGGGGTCTCCCGGCGCAATCCGGAGCTGCAACTCCGGCTCCGGCAACCCGGCCGCGGTCAGCGCCAGGCGCAGGAACGTCTCGGGGGCCGAGTCGGCACCGGGCCGGATGAGTGCCGTCGCTTGGCGTGCTTTCACGATTCCCTTGAGCTTTGGGTGCCGTTTCAGCATCGCGGTCAGCTGGGGAAGTGTGGCCCACGGCTCCGTGCGGACCTCCAGATCAGGGCGTGGCCGGCGCACGAGTTGGTCGCCCACTGCAACGAGATCGTCCAGCGGCAGGATGCGGGCAAGGTCCAGCCAGGTCCGGGCGGGTGTTGAAATGCGGATGCCGTCCAGAATCATCAGCTCGTCGTCGAACGCAAGGACGGTGTGCCCGACCACGCCCTCACGCCGGACCGGCGGCAGGGCCCTGCGTTTGCTGAGATGCAGTTCGCGGCAGCCGCGGTACCAGGATGGGAGCCACAGTCCCAGCAGTACTGCGGCAGTGAGGTGCGAAATCCACGCGCCCGGCGTCGCGGCCGACAGGGCACGGGCCAGGCTTCGGAGTTCAAATTCCCAGTCTGTGGGCACATGGATCAACCGGCCCGCCGAGGTGATGTCGGAGGAACGGAGCCGTGCACTTCCCAGGCTCGCGGCCCGCGCCTCATAGACCGTGAATGGGGCCGCGGAAAGGTGGGCCGGCAGGGGTGCTGGTGGGTGCATGCGGACCATTCTTGTCCGAACCCCATGTCCCCGCTCCGGTTATCCACAGACCCCCGTTACGCTATCACTTGGAGCGGTCAAAGGGCCGGAATGGCAGCCCAAAGTGATAGATCAACGGGGGCGTTAGAAGAGGCCGACCGGGTTACCGGCGTCGTCGACGTCCATCCGCATCGCTGCCGGCACCTTGGGCAGGCCCGGCATGGTCATCACGGCGCCGGTGAGCGCCACGATGAAGCCCGCACCGGTCTTGGGGATGAGGTCCCGGACGTGGATGGTGAAGCCCTTGGGCGCACCGAGCCGGGTGGCGTCGTCGGTGAAGGAGTACTGGGTCTTCGCCATGCACACCGGCATCCCGGACCAGCCGTTCTTCTCGATCTCGGCCAGCCGTTTGAGCGCGGGCACGGAGAAGTCCACGCCGTCGGCGCCGTAGATCTCCTGCACGATGGTCCGGATCTTGTCCTCCACGGACATCTCCAGCGGGTACAGGTGCCGGAAGCCGTGCGGGGCGTCGATCGCGGCCGCCACCTTCGCCGCGAGCTCGTCGCCGCCGTCGCCGCCACCGCCGCGGCCCCACACATCGGCCACCGCGGCCTGGACACCCTCCGCGGCGCACCACTGAAGCAGCCAGTCCAGCTCCTCCGCGGTGTCCGTGGCGAATTTGTTGACCGCCACGACCGGGGTGATGCCGAACTTCTCGACGTTCCGGATGTGGCGCCGCAGATTGGCCACGCCGGCGGCCAGCGCCTCCACGTTGGGCTCCTTGAGCAGGTCTTTCGGCACACCGCCGTGCATCTTGAGCGCCCGGACGGTGGCCACGAGGACGACGGCGGACGGGGCGACGTCGGCCATCCGCGCCTTGATGTCCATGTACTTTTCGGCGCCGAGGTCCGCGCCGAACCCCGCCTCGGTGATGACGATGTCCGCAAGGCGGCGGGCAGTCTGCGTGGCGATGAGGGAGTTGCAGCCGTGGGCGATGTTGGCGAAGGGCCCGCCGTGCACCAGCGCCGGGGTGCCGGCGATGGTCTGCACGAGGTTGGGTTTGATCGCGTCCTTGAGCAGCATGGTCAGGGCGCCCTGGACGCCCAGGTCGGCCACGGTGACGGGCCGGCGGTCGTAGGTGTAGCCGAACGTGATCCGGCCGAGCCGGTCGCGCAGATCGTTCAGGTCCGTGGCGAGGCAGAACACGGCCATGATCTCCGAGGCCACGGTGATGTCGAAGCCGTCCTGCCGCGGCGTGCCCTGAGCCGGCCCGCCGAGGCCGATCACGACCTCCCGGAGGGACCGGTCGTTCATGTCCAGGACGCGCTTGAACGTCATCCGGCGCGGATCGATGTTGAGCTCGTTGCCCTGGAAGATGTGGTTGTCCACGAGGGCCATGAGGGCGTTGTTCGCCGAGGTGATGGCGTGGAAATCGCCCGTGAAGTGCAGGTTGATCTGGTCCATCGGCAGCACCTGGGAGTAGCCGCCGCCGGTCGCGCCGCCCTTCATTCCCAGGATGGGGCCGAGCGAGGGTTCGCGCAGCGCGATCATCACGCTGTGCCCGGCCCGGGCCAGGGAATCCGCGAGCCCCACCGTCGTGGTGGACTTGCCTTCGCCGGCGGGGGTGGGCGACATCGCGGAGACCAGCACCACCTTGCCGGGCGCGCGCACGGGGGCGCCGGCCGCAACGGTCAGCTTCGCAGGATCGATCTTGGCCTTGTAGGGTCCGTAGAGCTCCAGCGCGTCCGGGGTGATGCCGGCGGCCGCCGCAATCTCCCCGATCGGCTTCATGACTGCCCGCTGGGCAATTTCCAGGTCGCTGGGGACGTTGTTCCCGGCAGTGGTGGTCTCAGACATCGTTGTCCTTCGGCTCGTGGCGTCGGCGGGTTTGTCCCGGTCCGGTGTTGCCGGGCGGGGTTGGAGCGGTCGGGGTGGGTGGATCCGGTTCAGGGTGTGTGGCCCACCGGGATGGTCAGGCTTCCAAAATACTGGCTCACGGCGGTGTGGTAGCTCTCCAGCGTAATCGCGGCGGTGCGTTGCCAGCCGAACTCCTGGGCATGGATCGCGGCGGCGCGCCCCATGTCGGTGCGGGTTTGGGTGTCGTCGAAGAGCGACTCGAGGGCATCCGCCCAGTCGCTGGCCTTGTGGCCCTCGATCAGCATCCCGGTCCGTCCGTCCTGGACGGCGCGGGAGAGGCCGCCGACTTTCGTGGCGAGGACCGGCGTCCCGCAGGCCTGCGCCTCCAGCGCCACCAGGCCGAAGGACTCGCTGTAGGAGGGCATCACCACGACGTCGGCGGAGCGGTACCAGCCGGCCAGTTCCGGGGCGTTCACCGGCGGGTGGTGGGTGGCGACGTCGTCCATTCCGGCGGCGCTGATCAGCGTCTTGAGGTTGAAGTCCTTGGCGCCGCTGACGGCCCCCAGGATGGTCAGCTGCAGGTCGATGTCCGGGCGCCGGGAGCGCAGGAGCGCCGCCGCCTTGATCAGGATCTGCGGGCCCTTGAGCCGCTGGATCCGGCCCGCGAACAGCAGATGGAACTTGTCCGGGGCGATGCCGTGCTGGGCCCTGGCCCGGTTCCTGAAGGCCGGCGTGAAGACGGCCAGGTCCACGCCGGGCGGGGCGACGTCAATGTGGTCGATGTCGGCGTTGTAGTGCGAGACCAGCTCGGCCGCTTCGGTGCCGGTATTGGCGATCAGCCGGGTGGCGCCGTCGACAATCCGGTGCTCGCCGTCCTCACGCCGCCGTGGCTCGGGCTGTTCGCCGGACTCGAGGAGCTGGTTCTTGACCTTCGCCATCGTGTGCATGGTGTGGACGAGGGGCAGCCGCCACAGCTCCGCGAGCTCCAGCCCGGCCACCCCGGAGACCCAGTAGTGGGAATGGATGACGTCATACCGGCCGTGCGGCTGGAGCTGGCGGATCCGGTTGATCTCGGCGACCATGCTGTGCAGCAGCCCCGGAAGTTCCTCCTTGGGCAGCTTCCGGGGCGGGCCGGCGAGGACGTTGTGCACGCACACGCCCGGGGACGGGTGTTCGACGGCGGGCTGCGTGGCCGAGGTGGACCGGGTGAAGATCTCCACTTCCACGCCGGTTTCGGCGAGGGCCGCTGCCAGCGCCCGGACGTACACGTTCATGCCGCCGGCGTCACCGGAGCCGGGCTGTTCCATGGGCGAGGTGTGCAGGGAAAGGAAGGCGACGCGGCGGATCAGCGACACGGTTCCCCTTTCCTCTGGCCATTTCTTTCTGCCCAATACATGTCGATAAAACTTTACTCCTGAAGTGCCTGCCGGTTCACGGGCCCGCAGGCTCGGTCCGCAGACCAGGGCGTGCTGCTAACGTGGCCGCTGTGAACACAACGACAGGACAAGGACCTGCAGCCGGCTGGACCATCCGGGAGGCTGGCCCGGAGGACTGGCCGGGCATCTGGGCGATCCTGGAACCCGTCATCCGGGCCGGGGAGACTTTTACCTGGGACCGGGACACGGCC
The DNA here is from genome assembly GCF_056406115.1 of Arthrobacter sp. P1_D4. Lineage (NCBI taxonomy): Bacteria > Bacillati > Actinomycetota > Actinomycetes > Micrococcales > Micrococcaceae > Arthrobacter > Arthrobacter sp. P1_D4. The sequence continues at coordinate 161,441 of NZ_JBFUAU010000009.1, forward strand.
GAGGACGAGGCCCGCGCACGCTGGTTCAAGCAGGCGCCGGGCCGGACGTTCGTCGCGGTTGCCTCCGACACCGGCGCGATCCTTGGAACCGGCGAGCTGCACGCCAACCAGGGCGGCGGCGGCAGCCATGTGGCCAACGCGGGTTACATGGTCCACCCGGCCCAGGCCGGCCGCGGACTGGCCCGGGCTCTCTGCGCCTATTCGCTCGACGCCGCGCGCGACGCCGGTTTCCGGGCCATGCAGTTCAACGCCGTGGTGGAAAGCAATGTCCGGGCCGTGGCCGCGTGGAAATCCATGGGCTTCGAGGTGCTCGCGACCATTCCCGAGGCGTTCAACCACCCAGAGCTGGGCTACGTGGGCCTGCACGTGATGTACCGAAAGCTGTAGGGTTGCCGGCCCGGTGCCGCGGGACGCTGATGTTGGCGGGCCGTTAAGGCCCACGGGCAGCTACGGCCCGCTGTGCCAGAGACGGCCCAGTTCCGGGAACGCTGCTTCATAGCCGGCCAGCAGTTTTCCGGCGAGGTCATCCGAATCCACGAGCGGATGCCTGGCGAACGCGGCGAGGGCAGCCTCCCGCCGGCCGGTCGTCGCCGCCTCCACGACGAGCCGTTCGACGTCCTTGACGCGCCGCAGCAGCCCCAGTTGCGCCGGTCCCGGACGGTCCTGCGGGACCGGCCCGGCGCCGTCGGGTGTCACCCGGCACGGAACTTCGACGACGGCGTCGGCCGGCAGCTCCGGGACAGCCGGCACCACCTGCGCTCCGGACCCGGCGCCGCCCGCTTCCGGGCCGGCGGACCCGGCGGTGGTGACGGCGTTGCGCGTGTTGAGGATCAGGTCCGCCGCGCCGCCGCCGGAGAGGGCGCGCATGGCCGCCAGCGCCACCCGCTCGTAGCCCCCGCCGGCGAGGTCGGTCTCGTCGCGGCGTTCGCCCGAGGTGCGGGCCTCCGCGAGGTAGCCCTCCTCGCGGGACCGGCGGGCATCCTCCCACAGCGCAAAAGCCTCGGCTCCGGCGGCAGCCAGCCGGGGATAGAGCTCGGCCTGCTGCCGGGCGATCGATTCCCCCCGGGTCTGACCTGCGGCGCGCGTGCCGGCCACCGCCCGAACTGTGTCGTAGTAGTAGAAAAGATATTCATTCGGCAGGCAGCCAAGGCTGGCCAGCAACCCGGGGGAGAACAGCCGGCCTTCCTCGAATTCCGACAGCGCCGCAGGGTTCGCGAGCAGTGCCGGGAGGGCGTCCCGGCCCCCGGCTTCCAGCCGGTACAGCCAGCCGAGGTGGTTCAGGCCGTAGTAGCCCACGCCGTCGAGCGTGCCCTCGGGCAGCGCGACGCCGGCGGCCCGCGCCGCGCGGTGCACCAGGCCGCTGGCGGAGTCGCAAATCCCGATCACCTTGGGGCCGAGCACGGGGACCAGGGCCTCCGTGACCATGCCGGCGGGGTTGGTGAAGTTGAGCAGCCACGCCCCGGGGCAGCGGCTCCGCATTTCCTCTGCGAGCCGCAGCATCGGCGGAATGGAGCGCAGCGCGTAGGAGATCCCGCCGGCGCCGGTGGTTTCCTGGCCCAGGAGTCCGAGGTCCAGGGCGATCCGCTCGTCGGCGGTCCGGCCGGCGGTGCCGCCGGGCCGGATGGCGGCGAAGACCATGTCGGCGCCGTCCAAGGCCTCGGGGAGCGAGGACACGGCACGGATCTGCGGGCCGGAACCCGGCGGGCCCTGCCGGGCGAGGGAGGCCAGGACTGCCTCGATGGCCGCCAGCCTGGCGGGGTCGACGTCGTAGAGCACCAGCTCCCGCACCAGCCCTGCGAAAGGCCCGGCAGAGAGCGCCCGGTAGACCAGGGGGACGCGGAAGCCGCCCCCGCCGGCGATCGTGAGCCGCATGCGGACAGTCTATTCCCCGTCTTGTTCCCCGCCGGTTTGGGCCCCGCTTTCCCCTGGTATCCCTCGACGGCGGTACGGCGTAATGTGCCGTATATGGACGCGACCCCGGCGCGGAGATTTGATCCGCTCTCTGCCGTCCGCAGCCCGGCCGCGGACGGATTCGACCTGCTCCTGACCGGGACCGTGTTCCAGGACATCATCTTCACCGGGCTGCCCCACGCGCCGCAGCCCGGCACGGAAATCTGGAGCGACGGGATGGGCAGCTGCCCCGGGGGCGTCGCCAATCAGGCCATCGCCGCCTCCCGGCTGGGACTGCGGACCGGTCTTGCCGCCGTGTTCGGCGATGACGGCTACGGTGACTACAACTGGAAGATTCTGGCCGCCCAGGAACACGTGGACCTGTCCCTGTCCCGGCGTGTTCCAGGCTGGCATTCGCCCGTCACCGTGTCCTTGAGCGTGGAGAAGGACCGGTCCATGGTGACGCACGGGCACCCGGCGCCGGTGACTTCCACCGAGCTGGTCGGATGCCCGCCGCCGGCGCTCGCAGCCGTTGCGGAGCTGGGGGAGGAGCTCGAACCGTGGGCTGTCGACGCGCACAAGAACGGCGTCCAGCTGTTCGGCGATGTCGGCTGGGACCCCACCGGCGCGTGGTCCTCGACCCGGCTGGACCACCTGAAGTATTTCCACGCTTTCATGCCGAACCAGCACGAGGCCATGAACTTCACGGGCTGCGACGACCCCTGGTCCGCCCTGTACTCGCTTGCGGACCGGGTTCCGGTGGCGGTGGTCACCCTCGGCGCCCAGGGATCCATGGCCGTGGATTCGGAAACGGGGGAGGAGGAGTGGGTCCCGTCCCTGCCGGTCCGGGCCTACGATCCCACCGGCGCCGGTGACTGCTTCGGTGCGGCCTTCATTGTCGGCTCCTTGGCCTGCTGGCCGCTGGGAGACCGTCTCCGCTTCGCCAATCTGTGCGCCGCCCTGGCCGTCCAGGAGGTGGGCGGCTCGCTGGCGGCGCCCGGCTGGGGCGACATTGCCGACTGGTGGCAGCGGGCCAACGCCCGGAAGGAACGGCAAAGCAGCCAATGGCTTCGCCGCTACCGCTTCCTGGAAGAGATCGTGCACGACGTCCCGCCTGAGGCGCAGCGGCGCGCGACGGCGACCATCGCCCACCAGTCCGACGCGTAGACGGGCGGGCGCGGCTGGGCTTTCGTGGCTGGCACCAGTGGGCATGTCCTCCGCTGGGGTCTTGGCGTGGGCATGGACCCGTAGTGCGCGGGCTTGGGCGTGAAGATTGGGCATGTCCCGCGGTGGGGGTCCGGCCGGATTCGTGGCTGGCACCAGTGGGCATGTCCTCCGGTGGGGTCTTGGCGTGGGCATGGACCCGTTGTGCGCGGGCTTGGGCGTGAAGATTGGGCATGTCCCGCGGTGGGGGTCCGGCCGGATTCGTGGCTGGCACCAGTGGGCATGTCCTCCGGTGGGGCCGGGGCGTGGGCATGGACCCGTTCTGCGTGGCCGTGGGTGCGAAAAATGGGCATGTCCCGCGGGGAGGAATGGGCATGTCCAGCGGTGGCCGGGCCCGCCCGATTATTCGGCCCGCAGCGCCGCGCCTAGAATCGTTAGGTGACTTACCAAGCAGCAACAGGCGATCTCCTGCCCGGTTCGGCGGCAGTGCCGGCCCACGCTGAGGAGCGCTCAGCCGTAATCGATCTCGACGCCATCCGGCACAACGTCCGCCGTATCGCAGCGGTGGCCTCACCCGCGCAGGTCATGGCCGTGGTCAAGGCCGACGCCTACGGGCACGGCGCCGTCCACGTGGCCCGCGCGGCCCTCGGCGCGGGGGCCAGTTGGCTTGGCGTCGCCCACATCTCCGAGGCCCTCGCCCTGCGCGCCGCCGGGATTGAGGCGCCGCTGCTGGCCTGGCTGCACACCCCGGACAGCAACTTCGCCGCCGCAGTGGCCGCAGGAATCGACATCGGCTGCTCGGGCTGGGAACTGGACCGGATCGTGGCCGCGGCCCGCGAGCAGGAACGGCCCGCCCGCGTCCACCTGAAGGTCGACACCGGGCTCGGCCGCAACGGCGCCACCCTCGATGCCTGGGACAGCCTGGTCGGCGAAGCCATGGAACACCAGGACCAGGGCCTGCTCCGGGTCGTGGGGATCTTCTCCCACCTGGCCGTCGCCGACGAACCCGAACGGCCCGAAACCGACGAGCAGCTCGCCGCGTTCCGCCAGGTCCTCGCCGTCGCCCAGGACGCCGGCGTGGACCCCGAGGTCCGCCACCTCGCCAACACCCCGGCCACCCTCTCCCGGCCGGACACCCACTTTGACCTGGTCCGCGTGGGGCTGGGCCTGTACGGGCTGTCGCCGTTCGAAGGGCAAAGTCCGGCCGAGCTCGGGCTGCGCCCGGCCATGACGGTCCGCACGGTGGTCTCGCACTGCAAGGACGTGCCCGCCGGGCAGGGCGTTTCCTACGGGCTGAACTACCGCACGGACGGCGTCAGCACCCTCGGGCTCATCCCGCTGGGCTACGCCGACGGCGTGCCGCGCATCGCCACGGGTGGCCCCGTCCGGGTCGAGGGCGCGAACTATCCGGTAGTGGGCCGCATTGCGATGGACCAGATGGTGATCGACCTCGGACCCCGCCACGTGGCGGCTGGAGGCCCGAGCATCCTCGGCGCCGAGGTAGTGCTGTTTGGCGACGGCGCCGACGGCGGACCCACAGCCGATGACTGGGCCAAGGCCGCCGGTACCAACAACTACGAGATCGTCACCAGGATCAGCCCCCGCGTGCCGCGCCGCTACCTGAACGAAGAGCCCTCCACCGGCGAAGAGCGGCCGTGAGCGCGCCCGCGTGGGAACGGAGCCTTGAGGTCCACACGGCGGCGCAGACGCATGCGCTCGCCGCGGCCCTCGGCGCCGTGCTGGAAACCGGCGATCTGCTGGTCCTGACCGGCGAACTGGGTGCCGGCAAGACCACGTTCACGCAGGGGCTGGGGGAGGGCCTGGGAGTGCGGGCCGGCATCATCTCGCCGACCTTTGTCCTGGTGCGCATCCACCCCAACCTGCCCGGAGGACCCCGGCCGGGCGGACCGGACCTGGTGCATGTGGACGCCTACCGGCTGGAGTCGGCCGCTGAAATCGACGACATCGATCTTGAAAACACCATGGACAGCGCCGTGACGGTGGTCGAGTGGGGCCGCGGCCGGGTTGAGCACCTCAGCGACAGCTGGCTGGAGGTCGAACTCCACCGCACCCTCGGAGGCGCCGCCGCTTCCGCCGAAACCCCCGAAACCCCAGCCGAAACCGGCGCCAGTCCCGTTCTGGATTTCGACACGGACGACGACGACGAACCGCGGACCGTCGTGATCCGCGGCTTCGGCCCGCGCTGGGCCGAAGCGCCGACGCTGCCCGGCGCCGAGACCATGCCCGGCGCCGGGCCCCTGCCCGGGACCACGCCCCAGACCCCGGAACGGAATCCCTGATGCTGATCCTCGCCATCGACACCTCAGCTGTCGCCAGCGCCGCCCTGGTCTCCGATGATGCGCCGGAATCCGTGCTCGCCAGCTTCGCCACCGAGGACACGCGCACCCACGCGGAGGTCCTGGCCCCGGGGATCGACGGGCTCCTGGCTGAGGCCGGAGTCAGCGGGCACGACGTCGACGCTATCGTCACCGGCGTCGGCCCCGGCCCGTTCACGGGGCTGCGCTCCGGGATCGTCACGGCCCGCACCCTCGCTTTTGTCTGGGGCAAGCCGCTGTACGGCGTCATGAGCCTGGACGCGATCGCCCTGGAAGTAGCCGAATCCACCGACTCGGCAGCGGAGTTCATTGTCGCCACCGATGCGCGCCGCAAGGAAGTGTACTGGGCCCGGTACACCCTCTCCGATGCCCAGCTGCCGCATCTGGAGGACGGCCCGCACGTGGGATTCGCCGCGGACCTGCCGGATCTGCCCGTCTACGGTGCCGGGGCAGGAATCTACTCCGACGCCGTCAAGGCGGTCGCGGAATTCAGCACCCGCCAGCCGGAGGCCCTCTCGCTCGGCCAGTTCGCACTCGCCCGGCTCTCCGCGGGGGAACAGCTCCTGGACTCCACCCCCCTGTACCTGCGCGAATCCGACGCCCAGGTGCCCGGACCCCGGAAGCGTGCCCTGTGAGCGCGGAGCGAGCCGTCCGGCTGCCCGGCGGGGTCACCCTGCGGGACATGGACGCCGCGGACGTCCCCGCCATCCACGCCCTGGAACTCCGGCTCTTTCCCGTGGATGCCTGGCCGCTGCAGATGTTCCACGACGAGCTGGCGCAGGTGGATACCCGCCGCTACCTCGTGGCGGAAGTCCACGGCGGGATCGTGGGCTATGCCGGGCTCATGTGCATCGAACCGATCTCGGACGTCCAGACCATCGCCGTGGTGCCGGAGCAGGAAGGCAAGGGCATCGGCTCTGCCCTGCTCACCGAGCTGATCGCGGAAAGCCGGCGCCGGCACGCCCAGGACGTGCTGCTCGAGGTCAGGGCGGACAACCCCCGGGCCCAGCAGCTCTACCTGCGCTTCGGCTTCGAACAGATCCACGTCCGGCCCCGCTACTACCGCGACGGCGTCGACGCCCTGATCATGCGGCTCCAGCTGCCCCGTGAACCGCTCAGCCCCCAGCCAACGGAAGCAGGCCGACCATGAACCGCACCCAGCCGCTCGTGCTCGGCATTGAGTCCTCGTGCGACGAAACCGGTGTCGGCATCGTCCGGGGGACCACCCTGCTGACGAACACCGTCTCGTCCTCCATGGACGAACACGTCCGCTTCGGCGGCGTGATCCCCGAGATCGCCTCCCGCGCCCACCTCGACGCGTTCGTCCCCACCCTCGAGGAGGCCCTCGCGGAGGCGGGAGTGACGCTCGCGGACATCGACGCGATCGCCGTCACCTCAGGGCCGGGCCTGGCAGGTGCCCTCATGGTGGGGGTATGCGCGGCCAAGGCGCTCGCCGTCGCCACCGGCAAACCGCTCTACGCCATCAACCACCTGGTGGCGCATGTCGGCGTCGGGCTCCTGCAGCAGGGCGCCGGCGCGCCGTCGCCGCAAACAACGCCGCACGCCCTGCCGGAGAATATGGGCGCGCTCCTGGTCTCCGGCGGCCACACCGAGATCCTGCGGATCCGGAGCATCACGGACGACGTCGAGCTGCTGGGCTCCACGATCGATGACGCCGCCGGCGAAGCGTATGACAAGGTGGCACGGCTCCTGGGCCTGGGCTACCCGGGCGGCCCGGCCATCGACAAGCTCGCGCGCACGGGCAACGCCAAAGCCATCCGGTTCCCGCGCGGGCTCACACAGCCCAAGTACATGGGGACCGCCGAGGAACCCGGACCGCACCGCTACGACTGGTCCTTCAGCGGGCTCAAGACCGCCGTCGCCCGCTGCGTGGAGCAGTTCGAGGCCCGTGGCGAGGACGTGCCCGTGGCAGACATCGCCGCGGCCTTCCAGGAAGCCGTGGTGGATGTCATCACCGCCAAGGCGGTGCTCGCCTGCCGCGAAAACGGCATCACGGAGGTCCTCCTGGGTGGCGGGGTCGCCGCCAACTCGCGGCTGCGCCAGCTCACCGAACAACGCTGCAGTGCGGCCGGCATCCGGCTGACGGTGCCGCCGTTGCCGCTGTGCACGGACAACGGCGCCATGGTGGCCGCGCTCGGGGCGCAACTGGTGATGGCCGGCGTGCAACCGAGCGGGATCGGCTTTGCCCCGGATTCCTCAATGCCGGTCACGACCGTCTCCGCCTGAGGCCACAGCCTGAGGCTTCGTCCGCGTGAAGCTAGGACGGCCTGGGGCTCCGGCCGCCTGCGTGGTGGCTGTTGGGCGCCGGAGCTAGGCGTCCGGGCCCTGGCGCATCTGCTTGACCAGGTCCAGGACGACGGCGCGCAGGTCCCCGCCGTGCTCGGCGGCGACCCGGCGCTGCCGCTGGTAGCCGGCGCCGCGCTCGATGATCTTCTCGACGTCGGCCAGTTCGGCGCTGCAGCCCAGCTTCGCCGCCACCGGCTCAAGCCGCTTGAGCGTCTCGCGCAGGTGCTCCGTTACGAGCTGCTCGTTGCCGTCGGCGTCGAGGATGATGATCGCGTCCAAGCCATACCGGGCCGCGCGCCACTTGTTTTCCTGCACGTGCCACGGGGGCATCGTGGGAATGGTGCCGCCGTTTTCTAGCGTGGTGGAAAATTCGTCGACAAGGCACTGCGTCAGCGCCGCGATCGCCCCGACGTCCTCGAGGGTCGCCAGGCCGTCGCAAATGCGCATCTCGATGGTGCCAAGCGCCGGAACGGGGCGGATGTCCCACCGGATCTCGGAGAGCGTGTCAATCACGCCGGTGGTGAACATGTCCTGGACGTAGGACTCGTAGTCCTCCCAGCTGGCGAACTGGAACGGCAGCCCGGCGGTGGGCAACTGCTGGAACATGAGGGCGCGGTGCGAGGCGTATCCGGTGTCCTCGCCGCCCCAAAACGGGCTGGACGCGGAGAGCGCCTGGAAGTGCGGGAAGTAGTTGACCAGGCCGTCCAGCACCGGAAGGACCTTGTCCCGGCTGTCCAGTCCGACGTGCACATGGACGCCGTAAATGACCATCTGCCGGCCCCACCACTGGGTCCGGTCAATGAGCTTGGCGTAGCGTGCCTTGTCCGTGACGGGCTGCAGCTGGGGCGGGCTGAAGGGGTGACTTCCGGCGCAAAAGATCTCCACGCCCATCGGATCGGTCACGTCCCGGACAGCCGCGAGCGAGCTGCTCAGGTCCGCCTTGGCCTCCGCGACGGTGGTGCAGATGCCGGTGACGAGCTCCACGGTGTTCAGCAGCAGCTCCTGCTTGATGTGTGGGTGCTCGTCGTCCTCATTGAGTTCGGGATGCCGGGCCGCGACGCCGCGCAGCACCTGGTTCGCCACGGAGGCCAGCTCACCGGTCTCGGCGTCGACGAGCGCCAGCTCCCATTCCACGCCAAGAGTCGACTGCCTTGATGAAGCGAACTCGATCTTCATGTGGTCCCTTCACTGTTCTGCTGTCGCTGGCCGTGGTCCTGGCGGGGAAATGCGCCGGCAAACGTCCTCGGACATGCCTCTGGACATGGCACCGGCGGTGTCACGTGCAATTTCCCACACACCAGTGCGCCAGCCGGGCGGCCGGCAGGGCTACGGGTGGTCCAAGTCTAGTGCAGGGGCGGCCCCAGGACGGTGTCAAAGTTGCCGCTGGTGCGTGAGTGTATTCACAACATCGCTGGTCAGCGACGGCGCGCGCGGTTGCGCGTTGGGCTGCGGGTAGCCGGAGCGATCCTGGCGTTTAATGGAGCTGTGCCCATTCTGAACAAAGACATGACCCTGTGTATCTCGCTCTCGGCCCGGCCCAGCAACAACGGGACGCGCTTCCACAACCACCTGTACGAACAGCTGGGCCTGAACTGGATCTACAAGGCCTTTGCCCCCACCGACCTCGCCCAGGCGATCGCCGGGGTGCGCGGCCTCGGCATCCGCGGCTGCGCCGTGTCCATGCCTTACAAGGAGGACGTGATCGCCCTCGTTGACGTCATGGACCCGTCGGCGAAGGCCATCGACTCGGTCAACACCATCGTCAACGACGGAGGCCGGCTCACGGCGTACAACACCGACTACACCGCAATTGAGCAGCTCCTGCAGAGCAATGCAGTCCCCACGGACTACTCGGTGCTGGTCCTGGGCGCCGGCGGCATGGCTAAGGCCACCGTGGCCGCGCTGCGGGATGCCGGGTTCAAGGACGTGACCGTCGTGGCCCGCAACGAGGGCCCCGGCCGCGCCCTGGCCGAACAGTACGGCTTCGCCTGGCGCCCGGACCTTGGTTCTGCGGCGTCCGGTACCGGCACGGCGGACATGCTCATCAACGTCACCCCCATCGGGATGGCCGGAGGCCCGGACGCCGCCGCGCTGCCGTTCCCGCAGGAGGCCATCGACGCCGCCAAGGTAGTCTTCGACGTCGTCGCGCTCCCGGCCGAGACACCGCTGATCAAGGCTGGCCGCGCGGTCGGCAAGACCGTGATCACCGGAGCCGAGGTCGCCACGATCCAGGCGCTCGAGCAGTTCGTGCTGTACACCGGCGTCCGGCCGACCGACGAGCAAATCCGGGCAGCCGAGGACTTCACGCGGGCCCAGTAGCCATCTGGCCCACTAGCCCTGTAGCCCAGTTGCCCGGCCGCTTCGCTGAGATCCGGCGGCGGGGCACTGCGCCGGTGGGATCCCGCTGGCGGGGTCCCGCTGGCGGGCTAGACGGGCTCCACCGAGACGGCCACCCGGTCCTCGCCGATCCTGGTGAGGACCAGGGTGGCTGCTTTCTTGTCCTTGTGCTTTGCGCTGCCGCCGGGCAGGAGTTGCTTGCGCAGTTCTTCGGGCGTGACAGCCATACCGCGCTTCTTGATGTCCAGGACTCCGATGCCTTGATCCTTGACCCAGGCCTTGAGTGCCTTGACGTTGAACGGCATCACCTCCAGGACCCTGTAGGCCTTGGCGAACGGGGTGTCATGCAGCCCCGGGGCGCAGATGTAGGCGATGTGCTCGTCCACGAGGTGCCCGCCCAGCTGGAGGGCGACGTCGGCCACCAGGCCGGCGCGGATCACCGCGCCGTCGGGCTCGTACAGGTACCCCTCCACGGGTCCCACGGGCGCCACCGGGCCGGCACCGAAGTCCTCGCCGCTGGTGAGTTCAGCGGAACCAAGGGGCCCGAGCACGAGGGCCGCGCGCCGCACCCCGGGACGCCGCACCGCGTTGAACCACAGGGCCACCTCGGTCACGTCCCCGCCCACGGAGACCCACTGCGCCTCGCAGCCGGCCGGCACGGAATCGTGCGGCATGCCCGGTCCCATCTTCACGCCGACGGCGCGGCCGGAGCCGGCGAGTGACTCCACGAAGGACAGCGGCGGGGAGAAATCCTCCGGATCCCAGATCCGTTTGGTACCCGAGGTGGACGTCGTGCGCCGGGCCGGGTCGAGCCAGACGCCGTCGACCCCCTCGAGCGACACCGACGTGGCATCGGAATGGACCACCGTGGCATTGCGGAACGGGATCAGGTTCATCGTGGCGCAGGCGGCTGTGGCCTCGTCCATTTCCACGGCGGTGACCACCAGGTCCAGGGATGCCAGGGCCATGGAGTCCGCCCCGAGCCCGCAGCCGAGATCCGCGACGTGGCCGATCCCGGCCTCCGCGAACCGCTGCGCGTGCCGTGCCGCCACCGTGAGCCGGGTGGCCTGTTCCAGGCCGGCCTTGGTGAAAATCATCTGCCGGGCGAATTCGCCGAATTTGGCCTCGGCCTTGGTCCGCAGCCGGGACTGGGTGAGCACGGCCGAGACCAGCTCGGGGGAGTGGCCGGCCTTGCGCAGCGACGCCGTGAGGCGGAAGGCCTCGTCCTCGCGGTACGGGCCCAACGACGCCAGCAGCTCCCAGCCCTCGGGGGTGAGGATCGGGGCAATATGTTCCTGCGGTGCGTCAGTCATGCCATCCAGCGTAGTTGAGGTCCGCGGGCGCGCTGTGACCGGACGGCGGGGGCTAGGCTTGATGGCATGGAAGACAGCGGCACAGGCGACAGCATCTCAGCGGACACGGCCGGGCAGGACACGGTCGGCAACGACGACGCCGGGCAGGAGCGCCGGCGCCCGCAGGGACTGGCCCGCTACGCAAAACCGGCGCTGATCGCCGGAGCGGTGATCGCAGTCGTGTCCGTCGCACTTTTGGTGATTATCTTCTTCCTCGATTCCTTCAACGCCACCGTGTATTCCGTCGGCGGCAAGAACGTCCAGGACGCCACGGACGAGGCCAGGGCCATCCGCGAGACCTATGCCGCGGCCCGGCTCGGCGGCATCATCTTCCTCATCGCCGGCATTCTGCTGGCCGCCGCCGGCGCCGTGCTGATGTTCCGGCACCGGAATGACGAGGGCCAGAACACGGACGAAGACGACGGCGAGGACGTGGACTTCGACGACCTCGCAGACCAGTAGCCAGCCAGTAGGCGCGCGAATGGGCGGGCTAATGGGCAGGCGCCCGCACCGCCAGGCAGTGCCAACGGCCACGGGCCACGGGACATGCCCAGCCTCCTGCGCCGCGAATGGACATGTCCTCCCCGGTAGCCCGCACCCGTTGGGTATGTCCACCGCTGAGCTTCAAGAGTGGGCATTTCCTCCCGGGTAGCCGACGCTCGTTGGGCATGTCCATCGCTCAGCAGGGGCACAGAGCATGAGGCCCAAGTGTCCTCTGGCCGCAACGAAGAATGGGCATGGCCCTCTGGCCCGGCCGCCGTCGTTGGGCATGTCCATCGCTCAGCAGGGGCACAGAGCATGATGCCCAAGTGTCCTCTGGCCGCAACGAAGAATGGGCATGTCCTCCCGGGCAGCCCACGCACGTTGGATATTTCCGCTCCGGCGGCCCGTATCCGTTGGGCATGTCCATCGCTCAGCGCGGGCAGTGAGCATGAGGCCCAAGTGTCCTCTGGCCGCAGCAAAAAATGGGCATGTCCCACGGGGGGAAATGTTCACCCGGAACGAATTTCTGGCACTCGCCTTGACCGAGTGCTAACCATTTACATAGAGTCGTCATTAGCACTCTCCCTAGGAGGGTGCTAACACATGAAGCGCGTTCCGCCAGGCACGCTGCCGGCACCGCGACGACGGTCTGTGCGCCTTGGCATCACCGCTTCATAGTCCACGAATTTGCTGACGAAAAGGAGAGGTCCGAGTGTCGGTCTCTATTAAGCCTCTTGAGGATCGTATTGTTGTCCGCCCGCTCGAAGCCGAGCAGACCACGGCTTCCGGCCTGGTTATCCCGGACTCCGCGCAGGAGAAGCCGCAGGAAGGCGAAGTTGTTGCAGTAGGCCCCGGCCGCTTCGATGACAACGGCAACCGCGTTCCCGTTGACGTTGCCGTCGGCGACGTCGTCATCTACTCCAAGTACGGCGGAACCGAAGTCAAGACCGGCGGCACCGAGTACCTCGTACTCTCCGCCCGCGACGTTCTGGCGATCGTCGTAAAGTAACTCTCTTGGACCCCCGCGCAGCCGATCCTTCGCAATGAACGGATCAGTTGCGCGGGGTTCTGTCTTGAAAGGACAAAACCATGGCAAAGCAGCTTGCGTTTAACGACGCTGCCCGCCGGTCGCTTGAAGCCGGCATCGATAAGCTCGCCAACACCGTCAAGGTCACGCTGGGCCCGCGCGGCCGCAACGTCGTACTGGACAAGAAGTGGGGCGCCCCCACGATCACCAACGATGGTGTGACCATCGCCCGTGAAGTCGAGCTGGACGACCCCTACGAGAACCTTGGCGCGCAGCTTGCCAAGGAGGTCGCCACCAAGACCAACGATGTTGCCGGCGACGGCACCACCACCGCCACCGTTCTGGCCCAGGCCCTGGTCAAGGAAGGCCTGCGCAACGTAGCGGCAGGCGCCGCACCGGGCGAAATCAAGCGCGGCATCGAGGTTTCGGTCGAGGCCGTTGCCGCCCGCCTGCTGGAGAACGCGCGCCCGGTTGAAGGCACGCAGGTTGCCAACGTGGCCGCAATCTCCGCCCAGAGCGACGAGGTCGGCGAGCTCCTGGCCGAGGCGTTCGGCAAGGTCGGCAAGGATGGTGTGATCACCATCGAGGAGTCCTCCACCACGCAGACCGAGCTGGTCCTGACCGAGGGCATGCAGTTCGACAAGGGCTACCTGTCCCCGTACTTCGTCACTGACGCGGAACGCCAGGAGGCCGTCCTCGAGGACGCCCTGATCCTGATCAACCAGGGCAAGATCTCCTCGGTGCAGGACTTCCTGCCGCTGCTGGAAAAGGCGCTGCAGAGCTCCAAGCCGCTCTTTATCATCGCCGAAGACGTCGAGGGCGAGGCCCTGTCCACGCTGATCGTCAACCGCATCCGCGGCACGCTGAACGTCGTCGCCGTCAAGGCGCCGGGCTTCGGTGACCGCCGCAAGGCCATGCTGCAGGACATCGCGACCCTCACCGGTGCGCAGGTTGTCTCCGCGGAGCTGGGCCTGAGCCTGGACACCGTTGGCCTTGAGGTGCTCGGCACCGCACGCCGCATCACGGTCACCAAGGACAACACCACGATTGTCGACGGCGCCGGTTCGGCCGAGGACGTCGCCGCCCGTGTTGCCCAGCTGCGCGCCGAGCTGACCCGGACCGATTCGGACTGGGACAAGGAAAAGCTGCAGGAACGCCTGGCCAAGCTGGCCGGCGGCATCGGCGTGATCAAGGTTGGCGCTGCCACCGAGGTTGAGCTGAAGGAAAAGAAGCACCGCATCGAGGACGCCGTGTCCTCCACCCGCGCTGCCCTCGAAGAGGGCATTGTGGCCGGCGGCGGCTCCGCCCTCATCCACGCGCTGAAGGCGCTCGACGAGGACCCCGCCGTTCAGGCCCTCGAAGGTGACGCGGCTGCCGCCGTCGGCATTGTCCGCCGCGCCCTGACCCAGCCGCTGCGCTGGATCGCCCAGAACGCCGGCTTCGACGGCTATGTCGTCGTTGCCAAGGTCGCCGAATCCGCCGTGAACCAGGGCTTCAACGCCAAGTCCGGCGAATACGAAGACCTGATCGCCGCCGGCGTGATCGACCCCGTGAAGGTGACGCGTGCGGCTCTGCGCAACGCGGCCTCCATCGCGGCGCTGGTCCTCACCACGGAAACCCTCGTGGTGGAGAAGCCGGCTGACGAAGACGAGCACGCAGGGCACAAGCACTAGGCTCTGCCCGCAGGGGACGGTCCGGCATCTGCCGGGCCGTCCCTTTTTCTGTCGATTCACTGCTGCCGTTCTGCCGTGTTCGTGGCCGCAAGTTGCCGTGATTCTGGCAGAGTTAACCCGTCAGGTGCCGCTCCAGCGTCGCGGGTTCACTGGAAACTCCCACGTTGGCATGCCTCAATGGGGATCAGTGGCCGCCGTGGCGATTGGCCATCAAAATTACGTTTTGGTAACATGGAGGCTTTGGTTATCTGGTTGAGGGGTAGTTCTATGACACAGCAAGGAACCTTGCCCCGGCCTGCCCGGCAGAATGCCGCGGCGGGGCACGATCCCGCAGCCAAGTCCGGCCGAAAATCCACCTTCAGGCCCGAAATCCAGGGACTCCGGTCCCTCGCTGTGCTGATGGTCATGACCTATCACATCTGGCTGGGCCGGGTGTCCGGCGGCGTGGACGTTTTCCTGCTGATCTCGGCCTTCCTCATGACGCTGCAGTTCGTGGGCCGCTACGAGCAGGGCCGGTCCATGGCCCTCATCAAACACTGGCTGCACCTGTTCCGGCGCCTCGTCCCGGCCGCCGTCACCGTCCTGGTGGCCATCCTTGCCGCAACGGTCCTCTTCCTGCCCCGGACCCGGTGGATGGAAATCATCAACCAGGGCTGGGCCTCGCTGGGCTATGCCGAGAACTGGCTCCTGCAGGCCCAGGCGACGAACTACTACGCCGCGGACCACAGCCAGGCCAGCCCCTTCCAGCATTTCTGGTCCCTTTCGATCCAGGGCCAGGTCTTCATCCTGTGGCCGCTCATTTTTGTGGGGGCCGCGGTCGCCGCCAAGCGCTTCAGGCTCCGCTACCGCGTGCTGCTGTGCTACGTCTTCGCCGTGATCTTCGTTGTTTCGCTGCTCTACTCGATCGTCTTCACGCAGGCGAGCCAAACGGAGGCGTACTTCGACACCTGGGCCCGGCTGTGGGAGTTTGCCCTGGGCACGCTCGTGGCTTTGGCCCTTCCTGCCCTGCGGCTTCCGCGGGGCTGGCGGGTCGGGCTTGGCTGGCTGGGCATTGTCGCCATGCTCAGTTGTGGCCTCCTGCTCAACGTCCAGGCTTCCTTCCCCGGGTTCGTGGCGCTCTGGCCCACCCTGGCGGCCGCCTGTGTCATCGCAGCCGGGCAGTCGGGCAGCAAGCTGGGCGTCGACCGCATCCTGAGTTCCAAGCCCTTGGTCCGGCTGGGCGACATTTCGTATGCCCTGTACCTGTGGCACTGGCCGGTTCTGGTCATCGCCCTTGCCGTGATGCACAGGGAAAAGGCTGGTCTGATCACAGGCGCCGTCATCGTCACTGTTTCACTGGTGCTCGCCTACCTCACCACCCGCTTCATTGAGAAGCCCTGGCGTGAGTGGCAGTGGCCGGAGCTGCGGCGGCGCCGCGCCCTCGTGGCCATCGGCGTGGCCGTGGTCACCGCCGCCGTGCCGCTGACCGGGATTCAGATCCAGCAGCACCTTGAAAGCGAAGCAGTCCTGGCCCAAGCCCCGAAGAACAACCCGGGCGCCTTGGCGCTGACGCCGGGCTTTGTGGACCAGGCCGACGCGAACGCCGTCCTGCTCCCCACCCCGCAGACGCTGCCGCAGGACTGGGCCAGCCTCCCGAATTCTTGCTCCGGTGACCTGCAGCCGCAGGACCCGGTCCTTCAGAAGGACTGTTTCCAGAACAACCAATCCGACACCGGAGCGAAAAAGGTCCTCGTGATCGGGGATTCCCACGCACAGCAATGGCTGGGCTCGATTGCTCCCCTCAGCGATGAGAAGGGCTGGCGGCTCTACGCCATGCTCAAGGGTGCCTGCAAACCCAACATAACGCCGCAGCACGTCTCGGCGGATTGCGACAATTTCAATGCGGCCGTCGCGTCGGAAGTGAAGAACAACCCGCCGGACGCCATCATCATCGTGGGCACTGAGGCGGCGCC
Source organism: Arthrobacter sp. P1_D4 (assembly GCF_056406115.1). Classification (NCBI taxonomy): domain Bacteria; kingdom Bacillati; phylum Actinomycetota; class Actinomycetes; order Micrococcales; family Micrococcaceae; genus Arthrobacter; species Arthrobacter sp. P1_D4. Next base: position 177,962 of record NZ_JBFUAU010000009.1, read on the forward strand.
GTCGTCGCCACAGGAGACCGTGATCCCGGGCTTCGAAGCCACTGCGAAGGCTTGGACGGACGAGGGCATCAAGGTCGTGGCCCTCCGGGACAATCCACGCTTTACCTTCAACATGGCAGAGTGCGTAGCGACCAAGGGTGCCGACGCGCCGGACTGCAGGCCGCGCGAGCAGGGCCTCCTTGCGGCAACGAATCCCTTGGCCGCGCTGGAGGCCAAGCTGCCGGGCGTCGCGTTCGTTGACATGACTGACCTGATCTGCACCGGCACGGAATGCCCGGGCGCGGTCGGCAACACCTACGTCTACCTGGACAACAACCACCTCAGCCGGAGCTATGCGGCCAGCATGGCCCCCATGTTCAGCGAGAGGCTCCTCGCCGCGACCGGATGGGGCCCCTAAGCCTGACTGTCCCGGGGCCCCTAGGCCCGACGGTCCCCGGCCCCTGGGCCCCACGGCCCGGCGCCCCTAAGCCCGACGGCCCCGGGACTGCCGGCCGTCGCGGGCACCTGCGGCGCCCGTGGGTCAGTGCTGGGAGCGGTCCGCCCTGCGCCGCAGCTGGCGGGCGGTGTCCGGTGCCAGCCGCCTGGTCACCAGCCGGTAGAACAGCAGGACGCCGACGGCGGCCACGACGATTCCGACCAGGTTCAGGAAAAGCTGCAGGGCGGAGCCGGCTGCCTTCTGGTACTCGCCCAGGACCAGTGCCACGGCCACGAACCCGGCTGCCGGCACCGTGGTGACGGAGATGAACACCCCGATCAGCGCCGCCGAGCGCCGGCTGATGACCGACAGCATCCCGGCTGTCCCGGCGAGGACGGCGACGATCAGGGAATAGGGGCCGGGGTGGTAGATGAATTCAACTGCTGAACCGTGGTCCAGCGCGTCCGCGGGGAACAGCCCGAGTGGCACGGAGAGCCACGCGGTCAGCGCGGCGGCCAGCATCGCGACGGGAAAACCAACGCCGAGGGCCAGAGCCGCGTCACGGCCAAGCCGCCGCTGGCGCCGGACCAGGGCCACGGCCAGGGCAGCCAGCGGGCCGAACTCCGGGCCCACGGCCATGGCACCGACAATCGCAATGGTGGAGTCCGTCACGATGCCGATGGCCGCCAGCTGGGTCGCCAGGACCAGGAACGCCAGGAAACTCCACGTCAGGCGCGAATCCTCGCCGGTCTGCCGCGACACCTCGTCCCAGATCACGGCGTCCGCGCCCTCACCTGGAGCCTCGGCCTCCGCCTTGTCGGCGCGGTCCGAGAGCACAAGGTCCGGTGCGATGACCGTAATCGATCCCCGCTGCTGGACATCGAGGGCGTGCAGCTTCTCCACGAGCCCCTCCACGGATTCCCGGGCCAGCAAGACCTCGATGACGTCCCCGGGCGGCGTGACGGAAGAGGCCTTCGCGAGCGCCACTTCCGAGACTCCGACGTGGTTTGTACAACTTTCGAGAACAACTCCGGACAATTCACCCGGAACACAAATGCGCACCTGCACGATCACTTGGCGGCCTCCTCAGACTCCTACCAGCCTAGCTTCCGCCCCGCGGCCGACGGCGCCGCCGGCCTCCTGGGGGCGCCGCCGGCCAGGCGGGTGAAGGACACCGCCGGGCCCGTGTGATTGGCCAAGAAAATTACGTTTCGGTAACATTGATGTTTTGGAAACCGGCCGGAAGGGATCTTTGTGTCGAACGAGCGAACCACCGCCACCCCGCCACGGGCGGATGCAGGTTCTCCGGCGACCCGAAAAACAAGCTACCGCCCCGAAGTCCAGGGCCTTCGCGCCCTCGCGGTCCTCATGGTGGTCACGTACCACGTGTGGCTGGGCCGGGTCTCCGGCGGCGTGGACATCTTCCTCCTCATTTCAGCCTTCCTGATGACACTCAGCTTCACGCGGAAAGTCGAAAGCGGCGCGCCGCTGCGGCTGCTCAGCCACTGGCTGCATCTGCTCAAGCGCCTGCTGCCCGCCGTCGTCGTGGTGGTTCTCGGCGTCCTCGCCGGCACCTGGGCCATCCTGCCGCAAAGCCGCTGGCCCGACGTCCTTGAACAGGCCTGGGCCTCCCTGCTGTACGGGCAGAACTGGCTCCTGGCGGACAGCGCCGTGGACTACTACGCCCAGGACCATTCGGGCGCGAGCCCGCTCCAGCACTTCTGGTCACTCTCGATCCAGGGCCAGGTGTTCGTGCTCTGGCCGCTCGTTCTTGCCGGCACCGCCCTTCTTTCCCGCCTGCTCCGCCGCCGGACCGGCCAGGACCACGTCCTGCTGCGTTACCGCTCCCTGTTGGCCGCGGCTTTCGGCGCCATCTTCGCCGTGTCCCTGGCCTACTCCATCCAGCAGACCGCAACGAACCAGGCCCACGCCTACTTCGATACCGGCGCTCGGCTCTGGGAGTTCGCGCTCGGCTCGCTCCTGGCCCTCGCCCTGCCGTACCTGAAACCGGGCACGGTCCTGCGCGTCGTGCTCGGCTGGGCCGGCCTCGTGGCCATGCTCTCCTGCGGGCTCCTGCTGACCGTGGACCGTTCGTTCCCCGGATTCATCGCGCTGTGGCCCACGCTGGCCGCCGCCGCGATCATCACCGCCGGTCAAAGCGGCAGCCGCTTCGGGGTTGACCGCTTCCTGACCTGGAAACCCCTGGTGGCGCTGGGGGATAACTCCTACGCGCTCTACCTCTGGCACTGGCCGCTGCTGGTCCTGGCCCTCGCCGGGGCGGGCATCACGGCGCCCAACCTGTTCCAGGGGCTGTGCATCGTTGCCGCGTCCCTCGTCCTGGCCGTGCTCACCACCCGCTTCGTCGAGAAGCCGCTGCGCGAATGGCACTGGCCCAAGCGCCGCGCCTGGCGGACCGCCGTCGTGATCGCCGCCTGTGGTGCCCTGCTGGCGGGTCCCGTCGCCGTGTGGCAGAGCCAGCTCCTGGCCGACGAAGCCGAGGCGGCGTCCCAGCCCAAGGAACTGACCCCCGGCGCGGCCGCCCTGGCACCGGAAAACGCCGGCAAGCCCACGCCGGAAGCCAAGATCATCCCCGCGCCGGCGGCGATGAAGAACGAGTGGGCCGACATCGACGGGCTGTGCACGGACGCCAACGTCCCCAGCGACCCCCTGCTTCAGGGGTGCCTGCAGAACAACAAGCCGGACAAGGTCACCAAACGGATCGTGGTGCTCGGTGACTCCCATGCCCAGCAGTACATGGCGGCGCTGGGCCCCATCGCGAAAAGCCACGGCTGGGAAGTTGTCACCCTCCTGAAGGGCAACTGCCGCTTCGGCGGGGAGTCCCCGGAGCGGGACGCGGACTGCAACGCCTTCAACCGGGCCAGCGCGCAGTACGTCCTGGACCACCGCCCCGACGCCGTTTTCACGGTTGCGTCCCTGACCCACAAGGAAGCGCCGTTCGAGACCGAAGTGCCTGAGTACCTGGCGGGCATCAAGCCCTTCACCGACGCCGGCATGGACGTGGTGGGCATCCGCGACAACCCCCGCTTCACCATCAATATGCCCGAGTGCGTCCAGAAGTACGGCCCGGATGCCTCGGAGTGCAACGTGCCGGAGCAGGAATCGCTCGCGGGGTCCTCGCCGCTGGACGCCTACCGCGGCCAGGTGCCCAGGCTGCACCTCATGGACATGAGCGATTTCATCTGCGCCAACGGAACATGCCCCGCGGTGGTCGGCAACGTGTACGTGTACAAGGACGACAACCACCTGACCAAGACGTACGTCCAGACCATGATCCCCATGTTCGAACAGCGGCTGCTCGCCGCCACCGGCTGGAAGTAGGCCGGCGACCACCGTCCGGCGCCCACCGGCCCGGAAGCAGGCCCGGCCGGCCGGGGAGCCGGCCGGGGGAGCCGTGCGGGCATGGGGCGGCTCACATTGAAACCGGACATTACCGCCCGGAATATGGCTATCGCCGCCAAGGTTCTACTATTTATTGAGGACTTCTGCACGAATCATCTGCACGAACCTTTTGCATGACCTTCTGCACAGGCCAGACCCGTAATGACGGGCTGGTCATCTGTTGCAACCCCTACCCGTGACCCCGTAACCCAAGGTAAGAGGCGCACTCATGACCCAGCCCGAACACGATCCCTTCGGCTTCATCGGCCTGACGTACGACGACGTCCTGCTCCTGCCCGGCCACACCGACGTGATCCCTTCGGAAGCGGACACGTCGTCGCGGATCTCCAAGCGCATCACGGTCCAGACCCCGCTGCTCTCCGCCGCGATGGACACCGTCACGGAGTCCCGGATGGCCATCGCCATGGCCCGCCAGGGCGGTCTTGGCGTCGTGCACCGCAACCTCTCCATCGCCGACCAGGCCGACCAGGTGGACCGGGTCAAGCGCAGCGAATCCGGCATGATCACCAACCCCCTGACCATCGGCCCCGAGGCCACGCTGGCCGAGCTGGACGAAATCTGTGCACGCTACCGCGTCTCCGGCCTTCCGGTCGTGGACGAGGGCAACAGGCTGCTGGGCATCGTCACCAACCGCGACACCCGCTTCGTGCCCGAATCCGACTTCCCGCTGCGGCTGGTCAGCGATGTCATGACCAAGATGCCGCTCGTGACCGGACACGTCGGCATCAGCCGCGAGGAAGCCTCGCACAAGCTGGCCACGAACAAGATCGAGAAGCTCCCGCTCGTTGACGAGCAGGGCCGGCTCAAGGGCCTGATCACCACGAAGGACTTCACCAAGGCCGAGCAGTACCCGCTCGCCACCAAGGACGACGAAGGCCGCCTGCGCGTCGGCGCGGCGATCGGCTTCTTCGGCGACGGCTGGGAACGCGCCATGGCGCTGATCGACGCCGGTGTGGATGCCCTCTTCGTGGACACCGCGAACGGCCACTCCCAGGGTGTGCTGGAAATGATCCGCCGGCTCAAGTCCGATCCCGTTGCCGCGCACGTGGACATCATCGGCGGCCAAGCCGCCACCCGCGAAGGCGCCCAGGCCTTGATCGACGCCGGTGCCGACGGCATCAAGGTCGGCGTCGGTCCCGGGTCCATCTGCACCACCCGTGTGGTGGCCGGCGTCGGCGTCCCGCAGATCACCGCCATTTACGAGTCGGCGAAGGCCGCCATCCCGGCCGGCGTGCCGCTGATCGCCGACGGCGGCCTGCAGTACTCCGGTGACATCGGCAAGGCGCTCGTCGCCGGCGCCGACACCGTGATGCTCGGTTCCCTCCTGGCCGGTTGCGACGAATCCCCGGGCGACCTGATTTTCGTCAACGGCAAGCAGTTCAAGAGCTACCGCGGCATGGGCTCCCTCGGCGCCATGCAGACCCGCGGCAAGAACACCTCCTACTCCAAGGACCGCTACTTCCAGGCCGACGTCTCCGGCGATGACAAGCTCATCCCGGAAGGCATCGAGGGCCGGGTCGCGTACCGCGGTCCGCTGTCGTCGGTGGCGTACCAGCTGGTCGGCGGGCTCCGCCAGACCATGTTCTACACCGGCGCCCCGACCGTGGCCGAGCTGAAGGCGCGCGGCAAGTTCGTCCGCATCACCGCGGCCGGGCTCAAGGAGTCGCACCCGCACGACATCCAGATGACGGTCGAAGCCCCGAACTACGGGTCCCGCTAAGACCCGCCGGGTGGGCCCGCCGAAACCATGGTTTGCGCTCAAGCCCTACGCCCGCGCCGTGGCACAGGTGCTGCGGGTGAGCTTCCGGGCCTCGCCCGCCGCCGTCGTCATGAAGGTCCTGGGCTCGCTGATCTCGGCACTGCTGCCGCTGGTCACGACGTACTTCGCCGCCCTGACCACCACGGCGCTGGCGGCCGCCTACGCGGGCGACGCCGACGCCGGCGCGCAGGCCGTCGTGTACGTCATCATCACCGCGGCACTCGGGCTCTTCTGGGGGTCGTTCAGCAGCGTGGACCGCTACATCCAGCAGCTCATGAGTTTCCGGGTCGGCGCGATCGTCGGTGACCTGATGTACGAGCGCTTCCTGACCCTGGACTTCTGGCGCTACGACGACAAAGAAACCGTGGACCTGTACGACCGGGCGAAGCGTTTCTCCGACTCCTACGCCCGCGTCCTGGACCGGATCGCCGCCATTTTCACCCAGCTCGTCTCCGTGCTGCTGGCGATCGGCGCGCTGCTGCTGGTCAGCTGGTGGATCGCCGTGATCGTCCTGGTTGCGATCGTCCCCAGCGTCTACCTGCAGTTCAAGCTCTCCCGCGAACAGATCGCGCACTGGAACACCCAGGTCGATTCGCGCCGGCAGCGCAGGATGATCGAAACCAACCTCCTGCGACCGCAGCACATCGCCGAGATGCGGCTTTACGGGATTGTCGGCTACCTGATGGGCCTGCGCTCCCGGCTGCGGGACGCCGATGAAAAGCGCCGGCTGGACTTCCAGAAGCGCTACATCCCCAAACAGCTCGCGGCCGATGCCCTGCAGTACGGCGCCGAGGTGGTCTCGCTGATCTGGGTGGTGGGCCAGATCATCGCCCGGGCCCAGCCGGTGGGGCAGTTCCTCTATGTCCAGCAGATTGTCAGCCGCGCCCTCTCGACCGCCAACAGCCTCGTCTCCTCACTGAGCTCGATCGACGAGGACCTGGCGAACCTCACGGACTACGAACTCTTCATGGCCTTGCCCGTACCGTACGGCCACGCCCCGCCGCTGCTGCAGGCGCCGAAGACGGTGGAACTGCGGGACATCCGCTTCACGTACACCGGCAGCGAACTGGAGGTGATCCGCGGCATTTCGATGACCATCAGGCAGGGCCAGCACATCGCGATCGTGGGGGAGAACGGCGCCGGCAAGTCCACCCTGATCCGTATCCTGGCCGGTCTGTACCGTCCCGACTCCGGGCAGGTGATGCTCGACGGCGTGGACCTCGCCGCCGTCGACGTCACCTCCTGGCACCGGCACCTGGCGGTGCTCAGCCAGGAGTTCCTGAAGTATGAATTCGCCACCGCGGCGGAAAACATCTTCTTCGGCGACGTCGATTCGCCCCGCGACGACGGACGGGTCCGGCGCTCCGCCGCGGATGCCGAGGCCCTCGAATTCATCAACAAACTGCCCAACGGACTGGACAACCACGTCAGCAACTGGATGGAGGACCCGCGCGGGCGGAAGGGCTCCGGCCTTTCCGGCGGGCAGTGGCAGCGGCTGGCGATGGCCCGGAACTTCTACCGCGGCGCATCGTTCATGGTGATGGACGAGCCGACGTCGGCCATCGACGCGCTGGCCGAACACCGGATCTTCACGCGGCTCTTCGCTGACCGCAGCAGCACCATCATCGCCATCAGCCACCGCCTGGCCACGATCGAGAAGGCCGATGTGGTCTACATGCTCGAGGAAGGCCGCATCGTGGAACAAGGCACCCACAGGGAACTTGTGGCGCGCCGCGGCCGGTACTTCCGGATGTTCGAGTCCCAGCTCACCGTTCCCGACACCGAGAACGTCAGCGGCGAGTAAGCGGAGGGCCCTCGATGGTCGTCCGCACCCGGGCCAGGCTGGGTTCGGGCGGGACGCTGCTGAAACCGAAGCCGACGGCGGGGCGGACGGCGGTGAGCGGGCCGGCGTCGACGCCGTCCCAGCTGACGGTCGCGGAGTCGATGCGGTGCAGGTCGGTGACCCCGTAGTATTCCCGCCGGCCGCCCTTGGCCGTGCCCGCGGTGCGCACGCCGGGGATGATTCTGCCCGCAACGGGGCTGACCGCACGCAGCCAGCGCGGATGCACCGCCAGAGCCCGGGGGACCAGCCGCGCCACGGCGCCCAGCCGGGTGCGGGACCCGAGCCGGGCGCGGATCCGCAGCGGCCCGGCGTCGACGGCGAGCTGCCCCGCCCCATGCTCTGATGCCAGGGGCACGATGCAGGTCTCGTCGAAGTTATAGACCGCGCTGATGAAATCGGCGGCTTCGACGCTCGGTGCCAGCAGGATCCGGTGGCCGGAGGGCAGCTGGACCATCGCGTCGGTGAAGGACCCGAACGGGGACTGCGTCCACAGGCCCACCACCGCGCGCAGGCCCGATCCCGTGCCGAGCCCGGCAATGTGTCCGTCGAAGATCCAACGCTGTCCGTTACGCCAAAGCATGACGCCACAGTACGCCGAAGCGGCGCCCCGCGTCCGCTGGGATAACCTAGAGCAGTGACTTACGAGATTGAGATTGGCCGAGGCAAGCGTGGGCGTCGTGCCTACTCCCTGGATGACATTGCGATCGTCCCCAACCGGCGTACCCGTGACCCCAAGGACGTCTCCGTCTCCTGGCAGATCGATGCCTACAAGTTCGACATGCCGGTCATCGCGGCGCCGATGGATTCGGCCATGTCGCCGGAGACCGTCATCGCCCTGGGCCGCCTCGGCGGACTCGGTGTGCTCGACCTCGAAGGCCTGTGGACCCGGTACGAGAACCCGCAGTCCGTACTGGACGAAATCGCGGGCCTGGCTGACGAGACCAACAGCCCGGCCGTCACCCGGCGCATGCAGGAGCTCTACCAGGCGCCGATCCAGCCCGAGCTGATCACCTCACGCCTCGCCGAGATCCGCGCCGCAGGCGTCACGGTGGCCGGCTCCCTGACCCCGCAGCGCACGCAGGAACACTACAAGACCGTGGTGGCCGCCGGCGTCGACATCTTCGTCATCCGCGGGACCACTGTCTCGGCCGAGCACGTCTCCAAGGACCACGAGCCGCTGAACCTCAAGCAGTTCATCTACGAACTCGACGTCCCCGTGATCGTCGGCGGGGCGGCCGGCTACACCCCGGCCCTGCACCTGATGCGCACCGGCGCCGCCGGCGTGCTGGTCGGCTTCGGCGGCGGAGCCACCACCACGACCCGCCGCGCCCTGGGCATCCACTCGCCCATGGCCTCCGCGATCTCCGACGTCGCGGCGGCCCGCCGGGACTACATGGACGAGTCCGGCGGACGCTACGTCCATGTGATCGCCGACGGCGGCATGGGATCCTCCGGCGACATCGTCAAAGCCATCGCCATGGGCGCCGACGCCGTGATGCTGGGCAGCGCCCTGGCCCGCGCCGACGAAGCCCCCGGCAAGGGATGGCACTGGGGCCAGGAAGCCCACCACCTCGAACTGCCCCGCGGCGACAGGGTCAATGTGGGAACGGTCGGGCCGCTCGAAGAGGTCCTGTTCGGGCCCGGCCACCACACCAACGGCACCTCCAACCTCGTCGGCGCGCTGCGCCGTTCAATGGCGACCACCGGCTACTCGGACCTGAAGGAATTCCAGCGCGTCGACGTCGTCGTCTCGCCGTACGCCGGCAACTGAAACCGCGCGCGGGCCGTTGAGGGCCCTGCCCATCCGGGAAACTTGGACGTAGTCTGGTGCCCTACGAGGTTTGATCCGGATGGAGGCGTGACATGAACAGTTTTCCCGGCGGTTCTGCCGAGGCCGGAGGTGCCCTCGGGCCAGCGGCCCGCGAGGCTTCAATCACTGTGCTTAGGGGCAGCACCGCTCCCGGCAAAGAGCTCGACATCCTGATCGTGGGCGGCGGCATCGTGGGTGCCGGCGCCGCCCTCGACGCCGTGACCCGAGGGCTCAGTGTGGGCATCGTCGAGGCCAACGACTGGGCCGCGGGGACGTCGTCGCGGTCCTCGAAGCTCATCCACGGTGGCCTCCGGTACCTCGAAATGCTCGACTTCGGCCTGGTCAAAGAGGCACTGCACGAGCGCGGCCTCATTCTCTCCGTCCTGGCGCCGCACCTGGCCCGGCCGGTCCCGTTCCTGTACCCGCTCCACAAACCGTTCCTGGAGCGGCCCTATGTCGGCGCCGGAATCGCCTTGTACGACGCGATGTCCATCACCGGCGGGCACAGCCGCGGCGTCCCCTTCCACAAGCACCTGTCCCGGCGAGGGACCCTGCGCGCCGCCCCCAGCCTCAAGGACGACGCCTTCGTCGGATCCATCCGCTACTACGACGGCCAGGTCGACGACGCCAAGTACGTCGCCAACCTCGTGCGGACCGCGGCGCACTATGGCGCCCACGCGGTCAACCAGATGTCGGTTGTGGACTTCGTGCGCGAGGGCGAACGCGTGGTCGGCGCCAAGGTGGTCAACCATGAGGACGGCTCCAGCTTTAAAATCCGGGCCAAACAGGTCATCAACGCCACCGGGGTCTGGACCGACGAGACCCAGGCCATGGTGACAGACCGCGGACAGCTCAAGGTGCGGGCGTCCAAGGGCATCCACCTCGTGGTGCCCCGCGACCGGATCCAGTCCACGGTGGGGCTGATCCTGCGGACCGAGAAATCCGTGCTCTTCGTGATCCCCTGGGGCAGGCACTGGATCATCGGGACCACTGACACCGACTGGCACCTCGACAAGGCCCACCCCGCGGCTTCCAGCAAGGACATCGACTACCTGCTCGAGCACGTCAACAAGGTCCTCAAGCGCCCGCTGACCCGCGAGGACGTCGAGGGCGTCTACGCGGGGCTGCGGCCGCTGCTGGCCGGAGAAAGCGATTCCACCGCGAAGCTCTCCCGCGAACACGTGGTGGCGCACCCCGTGCCGGGTCTCGTGGTGGTGGCGGGCGGTAAATGGACCACCTACCGGGTCATGGCCAAGGACGCGGTCGACGAGGCGACGCGCAGCATGGACGAGCGTGTCCCGGCCAGCTGCACGGAATCCGTCCCGTTGCTGGGGGCGAGCGGTTTCAAGGCCGCGTGGAACCAGCGGAACCGGATGGCGGAGGAGACCGGCGTCCACGTTGCCCGGATCGAACACCTCCTCAACCGCTACGGCGCCATGACGCCGGAGGTGCTGGCGCTCATCGCTGACAGCCCGGAACTGGCCGAACCGTTGCCGGGCGCTGACGACTACCTGGCTGCCGAGGCCGTCTACGCGGCCACGCACGAGGGCGCCCGGCATGTCCAGGACGTCCTGACCCGCCGCACCCGGATTTCGATTGAAGCGTGGGACCGCGGTGTGTCCGCCGCTCCGGTAGTCGCTAAACTAATGGGAGACGTTCTCGGCTGGAGTGATGCGCAGCGCGAGGGCGAAATCAAGCACTATCTCGCCCGGGTTGATGCCGAGCGCCTGAGCCAACAGCAGCCGGACGACGAATCCGCCGACGCCGCACGGCTGGGCGTGGAGGACATTGTGCCGCTGCGCTAAAACTCAGCGCCGGCCGGCAGTGCAGGATTACAACGCTAGTCATTGGACTGCCGGCCGGCGTCACTGACGCCACTTCGAAGGGACATCTCTTGGCGGAACCACTGGACCGGTACGACGCCGAGCTGACCACACCCGAGATGGTGATCCTCGAAATGGACGCCACGGACAAGCTCGACGCCACTGCCCAGCTCGCGGAACGCATGCATGCTGCCGGACGTATCTCCGATCTCGTGGGCTTCCTCAAGCAGGTCAATGCCCGGGAGCACCAGCTCGCCACCGGCCTGCCCGGCGGTGTCGGCCTGCCGCACGCCCGCAGCGAGCTCGTGTCACAGACATCCATCGCGGTCGGCATCACGAAGTACGGCAGGGCGCTGGACTTCGGCGCGGCCGACGGCCCGGCCACAGTGATTCTGCTCATCGCCACCCCGGCGAGCTCCTTTTCCGATCACCTCGAAGTGCTCGCGACGCTGGCACGCTCACTGTCGAAAGAATCCTTCCGAGAATCGCTCCGCCGCGCCTACGACGCCGAAGTGATTGCCGAACTGATCAATTCCAGCCTGGTGTTCTTCGACCACTAAGATTGGGACCCGGCTTCCCCACTCTCGATGGCCCGTTTCGCTGTTCTACACAGGGACGAAGTACCTTTAAGGGGTGCTGAAAACTGCCCTCAAACCCCGCTGGATCGCAGGACTCGTGTTCGCGATCGCCATTTCCGGGGTCTTTGTGCTGCTCAGCCAGTGGCAATTCGGCCGTTCAACGCAGGCCGAAGCCCCGGTCCCCACCACAACAGAGCAAACGCGGCAGCTCACCTCGGTCCTGCAGCCGGGTGGGTTCTTCCCCGGATCCGTGGCTGACCAGATGGTCTCCGCCACCGGCAGCTACGACCCCCAGAAGCAGGTCCTCGTCCCCGGCCGGCTCAATGACGGTGCGAAGGGCTACTGGATCGTATCGGCCTTCGCCGTCAAGGATGCCCCGGCCCTGAAAGGCGGCGGGGCCACACCCCAGACCTGGATTCCGGTCGCACGCGGCTGGGTGGCGGATCCCGCGGACGCCGTGGCGCCGCCGTCGGGCACCATCGAACTGACCGGGCGGCTGTTGCCGTCCGAGTCCCCGCTGCCGCGGACGGATCCCGGACCCGGCCGCGCCAGCGCCGTCTCGGTTGCCGAACTCATCAACGACTGGAACGTCAGCAGCTACCCGGGCTTTGTCGCAGCGACGACCGAACTGGCCGGCGGCACCGACGTCGGGGCCGCGGCCGCAGGCGGCGACGTCAAACCCCTCCGGATCGGCCCGCAGCCGCCCGCGCAGCAGGTCAACTGGCTCAACCTCTTCTATTCCGTGGAATGGGTGGTCTTCGCCGGTTTCGCGTTGTTCATCTGGTGGCGGCTCGTCAAGGACGACTACCGCCGCGACCTCGAAGACGCGCTCGACGAGGAAACGGCCGGCCAAGAGCCCCCCACCGACCGCCACGCGGCCCACCACAACGCGGCCCACCACAACGCGGCCCAAGCGCCCGCCGACTCCCATCCCACAGCCCCCCAACCCACAGACCCGAGAGTGCAATCATGATCGAGCCCCAGCCCGCCATCCAGCCGCAGTCCACCAACGGCACGGGGAAAGCCGGGAAGAAGCGCCGCTTCGGCGGCACCGAGGCCCAAATCCGGTCCGCCCTGAAGTTCTACAAGGTGCTCGCCTACCTGACGGGCACGATGCTGCTGCTGCTCTGCGCCGAACTGATCGCCCGGTACGGCTTCGGTCAGTACCTCTTCGCCGGCGGCACCAACGCCGTCACCGGCCAGCCGTTCGGCCTCGGATTCGCCGACGCCGAGCCGCCAGGGGTGATCGGGGGCGTCAACCTCTCCATCACGGTCCTGATCGTGCACGGCTGGATGTACGTCGTGTACCTGATTTCCAACTTCCGGCTGTGGTCGCTCATGCGCTGGCCGTTCACCAAGCTGGTGGTCATGGCCCTGGGCGGCGTCGTGCCGTTCCTGTCCTTCTTCGTCGAGAAGAAGTTCCACGCCGAGGTCGAGGCCGAACTCGCAGCAAACCCGCAGGCGCCCCAGCGGTACTGAACCCCTTCTGACCCGGCGCCCGTCCTGATCCGTCCTGATCAGTCATTCCGGGTCAGTGACTCGACGCCGGCGGCCGCCGTCGGGCATGTGAGTTCGCTTACCTCGGCCCGCGATTCGGGCCCGCACCGGCTTCTCAATGTGCGGGCGGGCAGCAGCGCAAAGTAGGCTAGTGGGGTGACTACTCCCACTGCATCCCAGACGTCCCACAGGCCGGTTCTGGTTGTTGACTACGGTGCCCAGTACGCGCAGCTGATTGCCCGCCGCGTCCGGGAAGCGAATGTGTATTCGGAAGTGGTTCCGCATACGTACAGCACCGAGCAGCTGCTGGCCAAGAACCCCGCCGCGATCATCCTCTCGGGAGGGCCCTCGAGCGTCTACGCCGACGGCGCCCCCAGCGTCGGTGCCGACCTCTTCGAGGCCGGCGTCCCGGTCTTCGGCATCTGCTACGGCTTCCAGGCCATGGCCAACGCCCTCGGCGGCAAGGTGGCCCAGACGGGCCTGCGCGAATACGGCGCCACCGAGACCACCACCCTCGGCGAGGGCCGCTCCATCCTGGCCGGCATGCCCCAGCACCAAAGCACCTGGATGAGCCACGGCGACTCCGTCCACGAAGCCCCCGAGGGCTTTGAGGTCCTGGCGACGACGGCGGGCGCCGACGTCGCGGCGTTCGCCAATGAGGACAGGCGCCTCTACGGCGTCCAGTGGCACCCCGAAGTCAAGCACTCGGCCTACGGCCAGCAGGTCCTGGAAAACTTCCTCTTCAAGGGCGCCGGGCTGGAACCGAACTGGACCACCGGCAACATTCTCGAAGAACAGGTCCAGCGGATCCGTGACCAGATCGGCGACGCCAGGGTCATCTGCGGCCTCTCCGGCGGCGTCGACTCGGCTGTGGCCGCCGCCCTGGTACAGCGCGCCGTCGGCGACCAGCTGACCTGCGTCTTCGTGGACCACGGGCTGTTGCGCGAGGGCGAAGCCGAACAGGTCGAACGCGACTTCGTGGCCGCCACCGGCGTCAAGCTCTACGTCGCCAACGAGCAGGAGCGCTTCCTGAGCGCCCTTGCCGGCGTCAGCGATCCCGAGACCAAACGCAAGATCATCGGCCGCGAATTCATCCGCGCCTTCGAGGAAGCCGAACTGGCGATCATCGCCGAGGCAGCGGCGCACGGGGAGAAGATCAAGTTCCTCGTCCAAGGCACCCTGTACCCCGACGTCGTTGAATCCGGCGGCGGCGAAGGTGCGGCCAACATCAAGAGCCACCACAACGTGGGCGGGCTCCCCGAGGACCTGCAGTTTGAACTGGTTGAACCGCTGCGCGCCCTGTTCAAGGACGAGGTCCGCGCGGTCGGTGCCCAGCTCGGCCTGCCGCAGGAAATCGTCGGACGCCAGCCCTTCCCCGGCCCGGGCCTCGGCATTCGGATCGTCGGCGATGTCACCAAGGAACGCCTGGACCTGCTCCGCAAGGCCGACGCGATCGCCCGCGCCGAGCTGACCGCGGCCGGACTGGATGACGAAGTGTGGCAGATGCCCGTGGTGCTGCTGGCGGACGTCCGCAGCGTGGGCGTCCAGGGCGACGGGCGCACTTACGGACACCCGATTGTCCTGCGCCCCGTGTCCTCCGAGGACGCCATGACCGCCGACTGGTCGCGGCTGCCCTACGATCTCCTGGCCCGGATTTCCAACCGGATCACCAATGAGGTGGACGGCGTCAACCGCGTGGTGCTGGATGTGACCAGCAAGCCGCCGGGAACCATCGAGTGGGAATAGCAATCTGAGTGGCCGGCCTTTCGAGGCCGGCCATTTCATTTTGTTCCTGACAATGTTTCTGACAATTCAGCCTGAATTTCGAACCGCCCAGTGTTGCGGCCCCGCACCTGCGGGGGATTCGGGCTACCCTCGAAAGCATGCCGGTATGGTCCAAGGCGTCCCGCGCGAGCCTGGCAACCGCGAGCACACAAGATGCGGCCAGGGAAAGCGCGGACGCAACACAGACGAGCGTTGATACGACGAACCCGCCAGAGTCGAGCCCGCCGCGGTCCGGCACAGAGAAGTCGAGCACAGAAAAGAAGGCAGCAGTGTCAGTTGGTCAAGGCCACCCCGAGGGCTCCGAGGAGTTCAGGAAATGGCTGTCGGGGCTCAAGCCCGTCACCGGTGCAGATACCATGCTGCGCTTCACCAAGACGCCCGAAGGCTCAATTGACCTGACTCATGCCCATCCCTCCGGGCTCGCCCAGCTGATGGCAGGGCGGCGTACCCGGCTCTCGACCCTGATCCGCGACCGCCAGCAATTTGTTGTCGCGGCCAGGGCATCGCGCAACCTGCGCTCCAAGATTTTCGAACTCGCCAATGACCGCGGCATCGACGCGGGGTATTTCTCCGCCGGCACGGTCGTCTGGACCTCCGCCGTCGGCGGCAAACCGCAACGGATCTCGGCCCCGGTCATGCTCACCGCCATCTCCCTCACGGTGCGCCCCGGCGAGGACGACTACGAGCTGCAGCTCACCGAACAGGCGCAGATCAACCCGGCGCTGGTCCGGCACCTCAAGACCGTCCACGGGATCGTTTTCGACGTCAACGCGGTGACGCGGATGGCGTACAGCACGGCCCGTTACGACCCGCAGCCCGTTCTGGACCGCCTGGGCACCCTCGTCCAGCCGATTCACGGCGCGGAGGTCGAACACAACCTGCTCGTCTCCACCTTCGCCGACCTCTCCGGCAACCTCGATGATCCGTGGATCAACCAGAACAACCCCCTGGTCACCGCGCTGGCTCGGTCCGGTTCCGGCGAACTGGTCGACGTGCCTGCGCTGGAACCCGGCCGCTTCCCCAGCACGGACGACCGTGACCCCGCCGACGAGCTTCTGCTGCTCGACGCCGACACGGACCAGCAGTATGTGGTCGACGCCGTCCGGGCGGGCGACTCGCTGGTGGTCAGCAGCCCGCCGGGCACGGGCCAGACCCAGACCGTCATCAACACCATCGGCGCCCTGGTTGACGAGGGCAAGTCCGTCCTGGTGGTTGGTGACAGGCGGGCCAGCCTCGCCGAGATCTCCGGGCAGCTGGATGGCCTCGGCCTGGATTCGGTCCTCTTGCAGCTGACAGGCAGCGCCAGCCCGCTGCAGCTGAAGGGCCAGCTGGTCCGGGCGATCGTCCGCAACGAGAAGTCGCTGCAGCCGCAACTGAGCAACCTGCACGCCACACTGACCGGGCACCGTCACGCCCTCATGGACCACGTGGCCTCCCTGCACAACGTACGGGCGCGCTGGGGTTGCTCGCCGTATGAGGCCATGCAGTCCCTTGCAGAGCTGACCTCCATCCAGCCGGCACCGGCGACGACCGTCCGGCTCAAACGCAGCGTGCTGGACAACATCCGGGACCGCGAGGAGCTCGCGGGCCGGCTCCGCCGCGCCGCCGAGCTCGGCAGCTTCAGCCGCGCGTCGACCACCAGCCCCTGGCACGGCGCGCGCCTGCTGACCCGCAAGGAGACGCAGGAAGCGCAGGGCGTGGCGCAGTCCGTTTCGGAAAAGCTGCCGTTGCTGCGCGGGCGCATGGCTGCCGTGGCGGAACACGCAGAGATCCGGCTGGGCCGGACCTTCGCCGAATGGGGCGAGCAGATCGAACTTCTCGTGGCCGTCCGCGAAAGCCTGGACAAGTTCACTCCCGACATCTTTGACCGGCCCGTCCACGACCTGATCTCGGCCACTGCGTCCTCTGCCTGGCGCAGGGAACGCGGGATCGAAATGCCGTCCATGCAGCGCTCACGCCTGCGCCGCGTGGCCAAGGAGTACGTCCGGCCCGGCGTGCACATCGCGGACCTGCACAGCTCCCTGGTCCTCGTGCAGGAACAGCGCGCCGCATGGTCCGGCTACGCGACCACGCAGCGGCACCCGGCCGTGCCATCCGGGCTGGCTGAAATCACCGGCCTTTACCGGGAGCTCGCCGCGGAACTGGCTGAACTGGGCCTGGCTGTCAAGCACACCGCCGCCGGCGGCGACCTGGACCGCGCACCCTACGACGAACTCCTGCCCCGGGTGCGGCGGCTCGTCGCCGACACCGCGACCCTTGAAACCCTTCCGGAGCGCACGCTGCTCGTCGAAAGCATGCGAGAGCACGGCCTGGGCGAGCTTCTCGCCGACCTTGCCGAGCGCGAGGTCCCGGAGGGTTCGGTGACCGCCGAACTGGAGCTGGCCTGGTGGCAGTCGGCCCTGGAGGCCATGATCAGCGGCGATGACTACCTCGCCATGTCCGACGGCGACGCCCTGCGCCAGCTTGAGGCGGAGTACCGTCTCGCGGACAACGCCCATATCGCCAGCGGCGCTGCCCGGCTGCGCTGGAACCTGTCCGAGCGCTGGCGCGCTGCCATCTCGGCGTACCCCCGCCAGGCCGAGCTGTTGCGCAGCCTGCTGAAGGACGGCCGGGTGACCCTGGCAGCCCTGAGCGGCCAGGCGCAGGAGCTGCTGCCCACACTGGTGCCGGTGTGGTCCGTCAGCCCCTACCTCATGACGGGCCTGCTGCCGATCGAGCAGACCTTCGATGCCGTCGTGATCCTCGACGCCGAGACGACCTCGTTGCAGGCCGTCCTCCCGGCGATCGCCCGGTCCCGGCAGGTCATCGCCTTCGGCGACGAACAGACCGCCAGCCCCCGGACCTTTACCGTGGGCGTCGAACGGCTCGCCGCGGGGGAGAGCTCCTACCAAAGCGTTGAGAGCTCGTACCGGGCACTCTCTGCCGTGCTTCCGGTCTGGAACCTGAGGACCGTGTACCGTGCGGTCGATGAAGACCTGGTGCGCCAGCTCAGCAAGGGTTTTTACGGCGGGGAACTCACCCGCCTCCCGGAGGGCCAATCCGCCACAGGGCTGGACCGTACCCTCAGCGTGGAGTACCTCCCCGACGGCACGGGGCTGCCCAGCGCTGACCATGACGGCGTCGAATCGGTTGTTGCCGAGGTCAACCGTGCGGTGGAGCTCGTCTTCGAACACGCCCGGCTCCGCCCCCGGACATCGCTGGCCGTGGTAACCGGCAGCCTTCGCCATGCCGCCCGGATCGGCGAGGCCATCAGGGCGCAACTGCCCAACTACCCCATGCTGGGCAGCTTCTTCAGTGCGGGGGACGAGTCCTTCCGCGTGGTGGATCTGGAACGGGCCCAGGGCCTGGTCCGCGACCACGTCATTTTTTCCCCGGGCTATGGCCGCACCCCGCATGGGCGCACCCTCCACAGCCTCGGGCCGCTTTCCGCCGAAGGCGGCCGAGCAAAATTCGCCCTGGCGATGACGCGTGCCCGCCGGTCCCTTCACGTGCTCAGCTGCTTCCGGCCCGAAGACCTTGACGTCAGCCGCCTCAGCCACGGCGCCGTGGACTTCTACGAACTCCTGGACCGTGAGATCGCGGGCAACACGGATCTTGGCAGCCCCGCCTCCCGGGCCGCGGCCAGCGAGCAGGCGCTCGGCGCCGATCCGCTCGTGGCCGACCTGGGCGACCGGCTCCGGGCCCGCGGGGCACGTGTGTGGCACCAGTACGACGGCGTCCTGAACATGGTGGCGGCCGCCGATCCGATGACCACGATCGGCCAGGACGATGCGGAGATTCCCCGTCCGGTGGCGATCGAGTCGGATGGCACCAGCCACTACCGGCGGATGAGCGTCCGGGAACGGAGCAGGCTCCGGCCGCAGCTCCTGGAACGGCTTGGCTGGCGGTACATGCCCCTGTGGACCATAGAGGTCTTCACCGACCCGTCGGCCTGCGCCGACCGGATTGGCGGCTACCTCGGGTTGGAGAAGCCCGCCGTGTCCAGCAGGCTGCGGACATCGCACGGGTTCTTCGACGACGGCATCGAGCATTTGGCGATAGACGAGGCGCGGGCCGCCGAGTACCACGTGGCGGCCGAACCCGCGGGACAGGTGTTCCGCGGCCACGAAACTGCTGGCCAAGAATTCCGCCGGCAGGCACCAGCATCAGCAATGACAGGCAATACAGGCAGTAAGGAGGCCGGCGGCATGAGTGCGGACGGCATCACCAGCAACACCAGCAACACCGGCAACACCGGCAACACGAACGACACTGGCAACACCGGCGCCCGCGAAGCCGGCGCGGCGGGGGCCGCGGCCGACACCGCGGGGCCGAACCCCGGCGAATCGACCGGGGAATCGACCGGGGAATCGACCGGCGACGGGCCGGATCAGGAGGCCGCGAAGGAGACGTCCCGCCGTTCGGAGGCACAGGCCACCGTTCCGGAGGGCGTGCTGCCGAACAAGGCGGCGGAAGACGACCCCCGGCGCTGGGGTGACCAGCCTGATAATTACGATCACGACGCCTGGCTCCAGGAACAGAAGCCGCCC
Source organism: Arthrobacter sp. P1_D4 (assembly GCF_056406115.1). Taxonomy (NCBI): domain Bacteria; kingdom Bacillati; phylum Actinomycetota; class Actinomycetes; order Micrococcales; family Micrococcaceae; genus Arthrobacter; species Arthrobacter sp. P1_D4. Next base: position 197,421 of record NZ_JBFUAU010000009.1, read on the forward strand.
CACTGGGGCTGACGTGGCTGCCCGCAGCCCAGAGCCTGCGGGCGTAACCCGCGTCGGTGCAAATTGCCCGGGCCCTGGCCCGGCGGGAACGCCCTGCTGGCTGGACAGTTAGCCCGGCGGTGATGCCACAAGCACGAAAAACAATTTGCCCTGGGTAGACGCGCCCGCCAGCCTTCGGGCCTGCTCGGCGGTCGCTGCCACCACCACCAGCCCGTCAGTCTCCGCAGTGGCGGGCCAGGGGCTGGCCTTGCCGCCCTGCGCCGACGTCCAGAGCACGGGCACGGCTTCGGCCAGGATTTGGCTTTCGCCGGGTTGTTCCATGCCGTTGCTGGCAGTGAGCACCACGTTGACGAGCTGCCCGGGGGAGACGAGTTGCATGGAGGCCGGATCTGCCATCCTCAGCGGCACGGCCGCAGAGCCGCGTGGGCTTCCGGCGAGCAGGCCCGGTCCCAGGATCTGGGCGTCGGTGAGGAGCTGGCCCTGGCGCAACGGTGCGGCCAGCTGTTTTCCCTCGAATGCGGTCTCGCTGCCGGGGCTGCCCGCAGGAATAAGGCCGGGTGGCACGCTGATCCTGCTGAGATCGCCGGGTTCCAGGGACTTTCCAGCGGGTAGATCGGCCGCGGCGGCGAAGGCTGCGACAGTGTCAGTGGGCCCTGGAGCCAGTTGCTGAACTGTCAGTCCGGCGGGGATGCAGAACAGGAGGGCCGCGATAAGCCGCCGGTTCCGGTTCAGCCAGCCGCGCAGGCGGCGCCACGACGGACGGCCCCGGGGCGGATGCCGGCGGGGTTTCGCGGGACCGATCCGGCTCCGGAACGGAAGGCCTGCGGCGGAAAACGTGGCGGCAGGAAGGCTCGTTGGGTGGATCCCGGTACGGGACCAGCGGCCGGGGCCAGCTTCAGGCAATGCGGCGCGGAACGGCCTGAACGAAGGCGCGGAAGGCCCAGGAGCCGCCGGGGCAGCCGTGTTGAACGAAGGCGGGGAAACCGCGGTGAGGAAAAGTTCCATGCCGCCACGCTACGGATCCGCGCAGAGGGGCGGGAGCTGCGGAACGTCCTATGTGGACAACGGCACAGCGGGCAGGGGCCACCGCCGGGCAATGCCCAGGATCAGCCGGCCGTGGCCCAGCCGGCGGCCGGCGCCAACCCGGCAGGTGCCTTAGCTGGCCGCGGCGGCGGGCGCGGGGGTGGCCGCGGGAGCTGCAGGAGCCGGGGAAACCGTGCTGCCCTTGGTGTCGCGCGAATCGGTCCGGTAGAAGCCGGAGCCCTTGAACACTACGCCGACGCTGTTGAACTTCTTGCGCAGCGTGCCCTGGCACTCGGGGCAGGACGTCAAGGAGTTGTCGCTGAACGACTGCACGATCTCGAAGGCGTGGCTGCAGTCCTTGCAGGCGTATGCATACGTGGGCACTGGAAATCCTCCTCAGGGGCAAACGAGCAGGTCCCGTGCCGCCGAGTCCGGATCACCGCCGATATGTCTATCGACCTGTTCCGTCCTTAGCAGTCGCAGGGCCTGAGTGCCAATTCTATCACCTCGGCGGGAACCCGGATCAGGCGGGCCGGGATCGGCCGAGCCGGATGATCCCGCCCGGGGTCAGCGCCGTGTCGACTTTCCGGTCGAACGACTCCGCGGGGATGCTGCCTGCGGGCAGCACCTCCGTGTCATAGACGACGGCGGCAGTCGGCAACGCGACAGCGTCGGCTGCAGCGTCGGCCGCCCCGGCGTCCGCCCCGCCGGACGCGGAGGACATGGCAGCCAGGGCGGCAAGGAACTTGTCGTAGTAGCCGCCGCCTTGCCCGATTCGGTTGCCCGAGAAATCCACTGCTGTGGCCGGCAGGATGATTGCGGTGGCGTCCCGCATGATTTCGGTGCCGTGGCGCTCTCCGACAGGCTCCTGGATGGGCGCGTACCGGCTGCGGACAAACCCGGACTGGGGAGTCCAGTACACCCAGCTGAGCTCGATGTCGGGTTCGCAAACGGGCAGCAGCACCCGGTGCCCGGCCTCGACCAGGGCAGTCAGCAGTGGCAGCGTGGGCGGTTCGGCGCCCACCCCGAGGTACGCCGCGAAGGTGCCCTGGCGGCGGGCAAGCCCGGAGGCCCACTCGAGCCCATGGCTGGCGATGCCCGCCGCGGCGGTGTCCTGTGCGGCCAGCGGGAGTGCGGAACGCGCCGCCCTGTGGCTGGAGCGAATTTCCTCTTTTGACGCCATCTTGGCCCGTCCTCTGCCTCTTGCGGCCGCGCTGCACCGGCGGGCCCGGCAGGCGGTTCGCATAATGATTACGCAATGATTGGTCCCTCCGTTAGATTAGTCGTGTGAATACACCCATCGCTTCCGTCCGCAAGGCCGTTATCCCCGCCGCGGGCCTTGGTACCAGGTTTCTCCCGGCCACAAAGGCCATGCCCAAGGAAATGCTGCCTGTCGTTGACAAGCCAGCCATCCAGTACGTCGTCGAGGAGGCCGTGAATGTCGGCTTGAACGACATCCTGATGATCACTGGCCGCAACAAGCGGGCGTTGGAGGACCACTTCGACCGCGTCCCCGCGCTGGAGTCCACCCTGGAGGCGAAGGGTGACACTGCGAAGCTCGAATCCATTCAGGCCGCCAGCAACCTCGGTGACATCCACTACGTCCGCCAGGGCGATCCCATGGGTCTCGGCCACGCCGTCCTTCGGGCCAAGCAGCACGTCGGGCAGGAGCCGTTCGCCGTCCTCCTGGGAGATGACCTCATTGACGCCCGCGATGAGCTCCTCAGCACCATGATCGAGGTCCAGGCCAAGACCGGCGGATCGGTGGTCGCTCTGATCGAGGTGGACCCGTCCCAGATCAGTGCCTACGGCTGCGCGGACGTCGAGGCAATCGGCGGTGAGGACTACGTCCGCATCAACCAGCTCGTGGAGAAGCCCGATGTGGCGGACGCCCCGTCCAACCTGGCCGTGATTGGCCGCTACGTGTTGCACCCGGCCGTCTTTGAAGTGCTGGAGCGCACCGCGCCCGGCCGCGGCGGGGAAATCCAGCTCACGGACGCCCTGCAGGAACTCTCGGCCGGCACCGGCGAGGGCTACGGCGTGTACGGCGTCATCTTCCGCGGCCGCCGCTACGACACCGGCGACAAGCTCAGCTACCTCAAGGCCTGTGTCCAGCTCGCCTGCGACAGTGAGGACCTCGGCCCGGGCCTGCGCGAATGGCTGCCCGGCTTCGCGTCCAGCCTGGCCCCCAGCCTCGCCAAATAACTCCCGTGGGGGGCAGCTTCACCTGGCCGGTGACCTTGGAGAGCGGCGACATCGTGTTGCGCCCGATCCGGTACCGGGACCGCAAGGAGTGGACAGCGCTCAGGTCCCGCAACTGCGAGTGGCTGGCCCCCTGGGAGGCATCGAACCCGGTCCCCGGCGGCGGCCTGCCGGACTACCGGCAGATGGTGCGCTCGCTCAAGGCCCAGGCCGCGCAGGCCACGGCCCTGCCGTTCGTAATCACGGAGTGGACACCAGGCCATCAGGCGCCGGTGATCGTGGGGCAGCTGACGGTGTCCTCGATCGTCTGGGGATCGGCCATGATGGCGACGCTTGGCTATTGGGTCGACAAGGAAAGGGCCGGCCGGGGGATCGCCCCGACCGCCGTGGCCATGGCGACCGACTATTGCTTCGGCACCCTTGGACTGCACCGCATGGAGATCAACATCAGGCCGGAGAACGCCCCGAGCCTGCGCGTGGTGGAGAAACTTGGGTTTCGTGACGAGGGATTCCGGCCCCGGTTCCTGCACATCAACGGTGAATGGGCAGACCACCGGACCTTCGCGCTCACGGCTGAGGAAGTGCCTGAAGGCCTCCTCGCGCGGTGGCTGAGAACCCGCCGGTCCTGAGGCCCGTGAGAGCCGCCTGACCAGCCACGACGCCCCGACGCCGGCCAGTCGCCGGTGCGCGCGCGACACACCCCTGACAATGCGGGGCAGCACCCCATATACCTCATACGGTTTTGAGTGTGGACTTCCCTCTTAGCAGCTCTGTGATCCTTGTCATTGCTGTTGCGCTCTGGATCGTGTGGGTGGCGCCTTACGTTCTCCGGAACGGACGCCACCAGCTGCAGCCTGCAGGCGAATTCCTGGCGGATGTCATTGACATGGAACCAGCAGATCCACATGCGGGGAAGGTTATGAAAATGGCGGCGCAGCAGGAGAAACCCATGATCAGCACACAGCGCGCAGACCCGGCCGGCGGCACACCTGGGCCTGGGGCGGGCAAAGCGGCAACCCCTCGGGTGAGCCCGATTGCTGCGGCGGGCTCCCCGGCGTTCCGGATTCGATGGGGGCGGTTGGTGCTGGCGGTAGCCGGGCTCCTGGCTCTTCTCACGGCAGTGGTGTCCGGAGCCCTTCGACTTTTCGGCATCGGTTCAGGCTGGCTGCCGGTGACCGCCCTACTGGGCGCCTTCGCCGCAGTGGCGCTGCTTCGCCGTCTTGCCGTCCGCGATCGCCGGCGGAAGATGAACGCTGCATTCCGTGCAGCCATGGGCAGCCCGGAACGCACCCCTGCACGGCCGTCGGCGCCCGAACAGACCCCTTCCCTTCCCGACGGACGTCCCGCTGCCCGGCCGGAAAGCCCGCTCTTCGACGCCGAAGCGGGCCGCGACACGCCCGAGCCCGCGCCGAAGCCGCTGACCGCACTGGAACTCCGCCAGGCCGCCCTCGCTGAAGCCGTCGCCTCTGGGGATGCCTCGGCGGCCATGGCAGCCGACGCGGGTGCAGTACCGGAGGGCACCAGCTGGGAGCCCGTCGAGGTTCCCAAGCCCACCTACGTCGAAGCCCCGAAGGCCGAACGTGCAGCCCCAATGCCCCTCGACCTTCCCGAGGCGCCGAAGGCCGTAGGGAAACCGTCTCTCAAACAGGCCTCGGCGCGACCGGCAGCGTCCGATCCGCAGACCGCCGACGATTCTGAGTCGAAGCAGCTCAGCAAGGCCCAGAGCGCCTTGAGCAACCTGGATGACGTCCTCCAGCGGCGCCGCGCCTGATCCGACCCGTCCTTCCGGAGATTACCCCGGGCAGCCAGCGATGGCGGCCCGGGGTTTTCATTTCTCCGCAGCGTCGCCGGCGGGCTTCGCTGCGGTAGCCTCGGGTCATGACAAGGATCTGCGTTGCCGGTGGAACCGGGCAAGTGGGCCAAGAAGTGGTGCGCTTGGCCGTCGACGCCGGGCACGCCGTGGCCGTCCTCAGCCGCAACCCGCCAGGGGCCGGCGCCGCCGGCAACATCCGGGGCGCGGAATACTTCCGCGCGGACGTCACGACGGGAGAGGGGATATCGGCGGCCCTGGCCGGCGCCGACGTCGTGATCGATTGCCTGGAAGGACGCGCCGGGAAGGCGCGCAAGAACTTCGCCGACGGCGGTGCGCGGCTTCTGGCCGCTGCACAGGACGCGGGAACGGCCAGGGCCGTCATGCTGTCCATCGTGAACTGCGATCGCAGCAACTCCTCCTTCTACCGGTCGAAGGCTGCCAAAGAACACGCCTACGAGCTGTCCGGACTCGAGACCGTGGTGGTCCGGGCCACCCAGTTCCACTCATTGCTCGCGATGATGTTCGGCGCCGGCTCGAAGCTGCGGATCATCCCCGTGGTCAGAGGTGCCAGGTTTCAGCCGGTATCGCCGGCCGACGCAGCCGCGGTGCTGCTGGAGACCGCCGTTGAACCGGCGCCCGTTCCAGCCGCGGGCCCGCGGCACAGGGTACTGAACCTCGGCGGCCCGGAATCCAAAGACATGGTCGACTTTGCCCGGGAATGGCAGCGGGCCACCCGCGCAAAGGGTCAACTCGTGCGCTTCCCACTGCCCGGCGCGATGGGCCGCTACCTGCGCGAGGGGTTGAACCTGGTGCCGGAGGCGCGACACGGCACCGAGACTTTCCGGGGCTGGCTGGAAAACAGCGCAGATAGTTTGTAGCCTAGGGACACCGGCGACGCCGTTCCGTCAGGACCGGCGTTGCTTCGGGGCTATAGCTCAGTTGGTAGAGCGCTTCGTTCGCATCGAAGAGGTCAGGAGTTCGAATCTCCTTAGCTCCACAGATTTCAAGGGTTTTTGAACCTTTGAGTGCGCGAATGAGTGCGTGAAATGACATTGCTGGCCGCCCTCGGCGTCCCTGCCCGGTTCCGGGCGATGCGATGGTGCGTACTAATGCCCGCCGACTGATGGCCGCCGATGAGGAGCAAACATGGGAGCCGCAACGATGGGCACCCGGGCGGCGTCGAACGTCATCCTGCACGTCGGCGCACCGGGACCCGCCGTGGCCAGCGAAGCGGCAGCGCTCCTCAACGAATCCCTCGGCTCCGGTTTCACTCAGCCATCAGCTCTGGCGCAACTCACAGCCGATGGCGGGGGAGTCCTTATCCGTGCCCGCGGCCGGGACGGCGGGCTCCTGGGCGCGGCGACCGCCCACGTCCTGGACCGTGCGTCCCACGCCGTACTGCAGGACCGCCTGCGCATCACCGGGGTCGACGCCGGCCTGGACGGCCGCCGGGTTGGGGAGTTGAAGTCCATCGTCGTCGCGCCCGCAGCCAGGGGGACGGGCATCGGCTCGATCATGCTCGCGGCCAGCCTGGACTTCCTGAAGGCCCGCGGCTGCCACGATGCCGTGTCCGCGTCCTGGGTCTCGGCCGATCCCCAGCACTCTTCCCTGGGGATGCTGGAGCGGGCCGGTTTTGCGCAGGTGGCCACGATCCCCACCTTCTGGGCGGACGACCAGCAGGCAGCCGGCTACCTCTGCCCCCTCTGCGGCGCCGGGTGCGTCTGCGCGGCCGTCATGCTGGTGCTGCCACTCGAGGGCAGCGCCAGGCGCGGCTAGAGCGCTTTCTTGGCCAGGGCCGCGGTGCCGGGAGGGGTTGTGCGGCCGAGCCGGTCGTCCAGTCTGACCCGCAGCCTGGCGGCGGCGACCCGAACCCGGTGATGCGAGAGGGCCGCCGGGCCGGTAACCTGCGCAGTGATGTGCTGCCCGTTGCCTGTGCTTTCCCTGGCCCCGCTCACGGACTCCCACGCGATGTCTAGAAGTTCAAGCTCCTCGTTGCGGGCCAACTCGCTGCGGGCGAGCACATCCAGCGCTGCCAGCCCCAGGGCTTTGCTGTCCCCGTCCTCGTCCAGGGCACGGTCCAGCGCCCATTGGGTCCGTTTCCACCACTCGGCCCGGTCGTCGGCGACGGCCTTCTGGCGCAGAGTCCGCCAGGCCATGAACGCTCCCACGGCTGCCGCTACAAGTACAGCAACAGGGGCAAGCGCGGCAACGATCTGCCACCACTCGGCCGGCCCGGTGTGGAGGAGGACTTCAACCGGAACCGGAGACGGAGCTGGTGTTGACGGCATGCGACCAGCCTAAGCTGCGGCCCGGACAGTGGCAGGCGGCGTGGCGGGCGCGGCGTGGTTCGGCGCTCCCGACCGGTCACCGTACGGAACGCCGGTGATTTCATGAGATGGTGTGAACCTGCGTGAACGGCGCCGTGGCCGCGCCGGCGCAGCAATCCGCGCGGCAAGACCATCGTGCAATCCAGCGGCAAAGCAGCCGAATCCAGCGCAGGCATCCAAGATAGACATCCAGCGCAGACAAGGCCACCACCGATGAAGAACACCACCCCGATCGCCCTGGCCCTGCTGTCTGTTCTGCTGACCGCGGCCTGTTCCGCCTCCCCGAGCCCCGAACCGTCCGCCGGGACCCCTGCGGCGGGCCTGCCGGCGTCGCTGCCCAAGCCTGACCCTGCCCAGCAGGAAGCCCTGCTGGCCGCGCTGGCCAAGATCAACCCCCGCCTGCCAGACGACCAGGCAATCGACAAGGCCCGCCGCCTGTGCGGCCGACTGCTGGGGCAATCGACCGCGGACCAACTCATCGCTGCCGCAAAGACTGAGTTCAGCGGGGACGTCCCCGCCCTCCCGGACGACGACGCCCAGCGGATCATCTCGGCGATCGGGGCCAACGGGTTCTGCCGCTAGCCTTGTTAACAACACGAGGAGAACTATGACCACCCTGAAAGAACGCCTGCACGCCGACGTCGTGAGCCACATGAAGGACCGCAACAAGGTTGCCCTGACCACTGTGCGCAACGTCCTGGGCGAGATCGAAACCCGGGAGAAATCGGGCAAGACGCCAATCGTGCTGGACGACGCACAGGTGACCGCACTCCTGCAAAAGGAAGCCGCCAAACGCCGCGACACGGCCCGCATCTACACCGAGGCCGGCGAAGCCGAGCGCGCCGCGGCCGAGATCGCCGAGGCCGAGGTGATCGAGGCCTACCTGCCCAAGCCACTGACCGCGGCGGAAGTCGAGACGATCGTGGACGAGGCCATCGCGGCGCTCAAGGCCGACGGCGTCGAGCTGTCCATGCGTCAGTTGGGGGCAGTGATGAAGCCCGTCACCGCCACGGTGGCCGGGCGTTTTGACGGCAAGACCGTCAGCGAAATCGTCCGCAACCGTCTCGCGCAGCAGTGAGCCTGGTCCGGCTGCACGACGTCAGCGTCCGCTTCGACAACACACAGATCCTCCGCGAGGCGTACTTCCGTCTGGAGCCCGGGGACCGGGTGGGCCTGATCGGCAAGAACGGCTCCGGGAAGACCTCCATCCTCAAGCTCGTCCTGGACCAGGTCTCCCCGGATACGGGAACGGTCACCGTGGATCAGGGAACCAGGGTGGGGTACTTCTCCCAGTTTTCCGAGCTCGACGGCGAGGCAACCATCCTTGCGGTCCTTGACGGACTGTTTGTCGAAATCAAGGCTGCCGAGGCCGAGCTGGCAGCCATCGACGCCGCCATTGCGGCTGACCCCGCCGAGGCGGAGCTGGACCGGCTGATCCGGCGCCAGGCCGAGCTGTTCGAGGCCATGGACCGCCTCGACGGATGGGATTACCAGCGGCGCATCGACACAGTCCTGACCACGCTGGGGTTCAGCGACGCCCACCGCACGTGCGCGATTGACGAACTCTCCGGCGGGTGGCGCAACCGCGCCGCCCTGGCCAAGATCCTGTTGGAGGGCCCGGACGTCCTGCTGCTGGATGAACCCACCAACTACCTCGACGTGGCCGGTGTCGAATGGCTCGAAAACTGGTTCCGCGACTACCGCGGCGCCGCGATCATCGTCTCGCACGACAGGAAGTTCCTCGATGCGGTGGTCACCCGCATCATCGAGGTGGAAAACTTCCACCTGCACGAGTACCCCGGAAACTTCGCCGAGTACGTGGTCCAGAAGCAGTTCCGGCTCAAGACGCTCGAGGCGCAGTTCGTCCATGAGTCCGAGCTCCTGGCTTTTGAAGCGGAGGGCATTGCCGACCGCCGGGAGGCCGCCAAGGCCGCCAGCCGCGGGTTGGGGAACCAGCTGGCCAAGATCAAGAAAGCGCGGACACCACGTCCCGTGGACCAGATCGTCACCGAGATCTACGGCGGCCTGCACGTGAAGGATGTCCTCTGCCGGGTCGAAGGACTGGGCAAGTCCTATGGCGACAAGGTCTTGTTCGAAGACCTGAGCTTTGAGATCCGCCGCGGCAACAGGATTGTGGTCCTGGGCTCCAACGGCAGCGGCAAGTCCACGCTGCTGAAAGTGCTGACCGGGGAGGAACCGGCGGATTCCGGTGAAGTGGTCTGGGCGAAGGGGCCGGCTTTTGTTTCCTACAACAAAATGCTGGAAGAGCTCGACGACGCCGACACCGTTTCGCACGCGGTCAACGCGCTGCCGGACAGCCTGGCCTTCAGCGCCACGAAGAAGTCCGTCAACAGGTTCCTCGCCATGTTCCAGTTCTCCGAGGCCGACCTCAAACAGAAGATCGGGAACCTCTCCGGCGGACAGAAAGCCCGCGTCGCCATGGCCCAGTGCCTGCTGTCCGGGGCCTCGGCGCTGCTCTTGGACGAGCCCACCAACCACCTGGACATGTCCAGCACCCAGGTGATGGAGCGGGCACTGCTCCACTTCCCCGGCGCGGTCGTCGTGGTCAGCCACGACCGCTTCTTCACCGAGAAGATCGCCACCCGTCAGCTGGTCTTCGGCACCGACGGCGCAGAACCCGGCGAGGTCGACGTACGCGCGGCCTAAGGGCGTGGTGATGGCCCCGAGCCTCAGTGTTTGCTCAGCATTGGCTCAGGATGTGGCATGAGCGGCTAAAGGGCCGACAATTCGTCGTTTTCGAGCGGTACTGTGGCGCTGGCTGCCGACCGGGGGACGGCAGCGGTCTCATATCCGCTTTGAAAAAAATCTCCCGTGGCAGGAATCATCGCCTGGCTCAGTGCTCTGGGCACCACAGGCAAGGCAGTAGTAGTGGCCTCCGTCGTCGTCACTGGCGGCGCCGGCGCAGCGGCGGCCACCGCGACCACCAATCTCCCGGCTGACCCGACGTCAACCATGACGGCGACCGGCACCGAAACCTCTGAACCGGCCGAGCCGGCCGGTTCGGAGACTCCGGTAGCGGGCGACCAGGAAGCCGCCGCCGAGGAAGCCGCCGATCACGAATCGTCTGATTCGTCTGAACCGGGGATCCGGCTGAGTCGGATGACCAGGAGGCGGACGACCAGGGCACAGAGGTGGACGCGGACGACCAGAACGCGGACGACCAGGGCGCGGACGACCAGGGCGCGGAAGACGTCGCGGACGCGCAGGAGCCTGCAGCCCCGGCCCCCGCTGCTCCGGCCCCGGCACCCGCCGAAGACGATGCGAAGGATTCGGCCGACGCGCCGGAAGCCGACGCGTCCCACGCTTCGAACGGCAACAGCGGATGGGCACACCAGAACGCCGCTGAACACCGTGCGGCCGGCCAGGCCAACGCCGCCGAGCACCGCGCGGCCAGCCAGGCCAAGGCCGCCGAACACCGTGCCGCGCCGGCCGGTCTTGAAAGCGATCACGCCGCCAAGACCAGCAAGCGCGGCGACTCGGGCGGGCACGGCCACAGCAAGTAGCCCAAAAGGCATGCAATGACGGGGCCCGGACCACTGGTCCGGGCCCCGTCGTCGTGACGGCACGAAAATGCTTCGGCACGAAAATGTTTCAGCGCGAAAGTGTCCAACGGTTCGGTCTCAGAGGTGCGGCGCTTCGGGTCCGCGGGATAATGGAAACATGACCAATCAGCAGCAGGACCGCGACCCGTGGGAGGAGTTCGACAAGCTCCAGCCCGCCGGTCCGGACCGGGTTGCGGGGTACCCCGGTGGGGAACCGCAGGGCTTCGGCTTCCGCACCGGCGTCCGCAGCGCCAGGGTAGCCCTCGGATTTGCCGTCTACTCCCTGGCGCTGGGGAGCATTCTGGTCCTCACCGGGGCCATCGTTTTCATCGGCAGCGGGAAGTGGCTGCTGCTCGGGCTGATGGTGCTCATCGAGGTCGTCTTCGTCCTGGCGTTCCGACGGCTCATGGTCCAGGTCCGGCACCGCCGCGCCTCCGGCTAGAGCCAGCCCTTCTTCTTGAAGATGGCGTACATCAGCGCCGCCGTGCCGGCCATGAGCGCGATTGCCATCGGGTAGCCAAGCGTCCAGTGCAGTTCCGGCATGTTGTCGAAGTTCATGCCATACAGTCCGGCCACAAATGTCGGAGCGAAGAAGATCGCGGCCCACGACGAGATCTTCTTGACCTGTTCGTTTTGTTCCGCGCTGGCCTCGTTCTGGCGGTTGGCGGTCAGGGTTCCGTCCAGGGTGAGCGCATTCTGCAGCAGGTCACGGAACGAATCGGCGCGGGAAATCAGCCGCTCCACGTGGTCCTCGACGTCGCGCAGGCTGTGCTGCAGTTCAATGTCCACCCGGTACTTCTCGAAGCCCCGGCGGAGCTGTTGCATCATAGCCGGGAGCGGATGGATGGCGCGCTGGAAATGGATGACTTCCCGGGCGAGCTCGTAGATCCTCCGGGACACCAGGGGGTCGCCGCTGAAGAGCTGGTCCTCGATCTCGTCGATGTCGTTTTCCAGCCCGGCCACCACGGGACCGTAGTCATCCACCACCTGGTCCATGAGTGCGTACAGGACGGCCTCGGGCCCGTGGCGCAGCAGATCGGGCCGGCCCTCCATCCGGCGCCGGACCTGGCCCGCGACTTTCGTCTCGGCGTGCCGGACGGTGACCACGAAGTTGCGCCCCGTGAAGACGTGGAGCTCGCCGAACTCCACGGTTTCGGTCTCGTCCAGGTACCGGGCGGGCCGGAGCACAGTGAACAGGTTGTCGTCGTAGCGTTCCAGTTTGGGGCGCTGATGGGCGGAGATCGCGTCCTCCACCGCCAACCCGTGCAGGTTGAATTCGGCCGCCACGGCCGCCATTTCCTCAGTGGTCGGCCGGTACAGGCCGATCCAGGCCATGCCCCCGTGCTCGGTCAGGGTCTCGAAAGTCTGCTCGAGGTTCCGCGGCTCGGCGCTGCGGATACCGTCAACGTAGACGGCGTTGTCGATGATAGTCACCGGGACATTATCCTTTGTCCACCTGGAATTCGGCGGACCCGGCCCGCCGCGAGGCGGACCGGCCGGGAGCCAGCGCGCTGCCTTGGGCGAGCCGGCTGATCAGCGGTTCGGTCCGGTACGGGATATGGGTGTGCAGCGCCAGGACGGTCTCGGTGCGGATGACCCCCTTGACCCGAAGGATCGACCGGAGGGCCGCCTGGAGATTGTGCGTATCCGTCGCCACCACCCGGCACCAGACGTCGCCGCGACCGGAGATCTCGTGGACTTCCAGGACCTGGGCGATCAGCCGCAAAGCCCCCACGACGCCGTCGAGTTCCCGGTGGTTGACCTCGATCGTCACGAACGCGACGACGTCGTACCCCACCGCCTCCAGATCGATTTCACGGCCGCCGTCGTGCAGCACACCGGAGCGCAGCATACGCCGCACGCGCGACTGGGCAGTGTTCCGGGCGATGCCCAGGGCGTCACTGAGCTCGCCGATCTGGATCCGCGGATCCCGGATCAGCTCCAGCAGGATCTTCAGGTCGGTGGGGTCCAGACTGTTCAAATCATCACTCCGGTTCACTTGGACAGCCAGAGAATGACTGTTTTGCTCAATTTTGACACAAATTTTGGCCATGCAGATCACTGGTATTGCATTCTGTACATACCAAACTTTCAACCGGGCCGGGCGGTTCCCCCACAACAGGGAAAGCCCGGCCTGCACTTTGCAAGGGCACGGCCATGACAGTCTTTAGCGAACTCCGCATGCGCCCGGCCACAGCTGACCGCTGGGGCTGGGACGCCTCCACCACCGCACGGCTCGTGATGGCCGGGGTTGTGATCTTCACGCTGCTCGTCGGCGCAAATCTTGCGACGCCGCTGTACCCGCTGTTGCAGGCAAAACTCGGAATCACGGCGCTCGATGTCACGGTGGCGTTCTCGGCCTACGTCCTGGCGCTCGTGGCCACCCTCGTCCTCGCCGGCCACTGGTCCGACCACATCGGCCGCCGCGCCGCCCTCGTGCTGGCAGTGCTGGTGGGCCTGGCCGGCGGCTTTGTCTTCGCCACCGCGGGCAACCTCGTGGCGCTCTCCGCCGGGCGCGCCCTGCAGGGCGTCGCCGTCGCGCTCGCCACCGGGGCCAGCTCGGCTGCCCTGCGCGAGCTGCTGCCCAGCCGGCCGGAGTGGGCCTCACGGTTCACGCTCCTGGCCTCCGCCGGCGGGGTGGCGGCCGGCCCCGCAATCGGCGGGATGCTGTCCCTCCTGCCGGGCCCGACGTCGACGCCGTACTACCTGCACTCCATCGTCCTCGCCGCCGTGCTGGTGCCCCTGTACCTGCTCAAGGCGCGGCCCGCCATCAGCCTGCACGCCGGTCCCCAGACCCTGCGGGTCCTGGCACCGCGGCGGCCTTCGGTTTCCAGCGACGCGCGCGGCGCCTTCTGGCTGGCGTCGTCCGTGGGCTTTCTGAGCTTCACCGTTTTTGGCTTCTGCCTCTCGCTGGCCCCCGGCTATTTCGCCCAGATTGTCCACGCCGATTCGCGGCCGCTGATCGGCCTGCTGGCTGGGCTGACGCTGGGGTCCTCAGCCCTGAGCCAGCTGCTGGCCATCCGGGGACGGTTTGCCGTGTCCGCCGGCCTGGCCGTCCTGGGCGTCTCCGTCCTGCTGATCGCCGCGGCCGCCGCCTGGAGCAGCCCGTGGCTGCTGATTCTGGCCAGCATCACTGCCGGCGTGGGGCAGGGCGTGGCCTTCCGGACCGTGTTCAACGACGTTGCCGGAAGGGTGGAGGCCGCCCGGCACGCCCAGATCATCAGCACCGTCTATGTGATCACGTACCTTGGCAGCGCCTTCCCGGTGATCGGGTTGGGGCTTGCAGCCGGGATCGTCGGGCTGCAGAGCGCGGTCGCCGGTTTCGTCACGGTGTGCGCCGCCGCCGCACTGACGCTGGCGGCCGTAACGCTGCGAAGCGCCCTGCGCCGGGTCTAACTGCGCTGGGTCTAACTGCGTCGGCCGGGCCCGTTAGGGCAGCGGGCCGTGGTTGCCCTGGATGTGGTCGAAGACCAGCGTGGTTTCGGTGTGGCCCACCACGGGGTCGGTGGCCAGGTTGTCCAGAACCCAGTCCCGGAGGTCCTCGGTGGTGGCGACGGCGATATGCAGCAGGTAGTCCACCGACCCGGACGTGTGGAACGTCGAGAGCACTGCCGGCAGTTTGGGCACCCGGGCAGTGAAACGGTCGATCTGCTCGCGGTCATGGGCCCGGAGCCGGACCGCAATGAGGGCCTGGACCGAACGCCCGATCGCGGACAGGCTCAGATTGGCCTCGAAGCCCTCGATGATGCCGCGCTCGGACAGCGCGCGGGTGCGCATCAGCGCGGTCGACGGCGCGATCCCCACGAGCTCTGCCAGCTGTTTGTTCGAGATGCGGGCGTCCGCGACGAGGGCAGCGAGCAGGCGCTCGTCGATCGCGTCCAGCGGTTCGCTGGCTCCCGGCCGAACATTCTTCGCAGTGCTGCTCACGGATCCTCCTAGTAGTGTTCTCCGTTCATCATAAACGGCGTTATCCGACAGTTCCATTCAGAACCCCTACAAAAGCGCGAATTATTGCCAGATACTTGCCGAATTCAATGGTGAATATTCGTAAGGAGCTAGGGTGCTTTCTCAAGATTCATTGGCGGTCCACGCAGGCCGGAGCGGGCTCACGGAACTGGGCGTCCACGCGGTGCCCATCGATCTGTCCACGACGGCGCCCCTGCCGTCCGTGCACGACGGAGGCCTTGCCTACGAGCACATGGCCACCGGCGGCTCACATGTGGAGGGGCAAAGCACGGTCTACCAGCGGCTGTGGAACCCCACGGTGGCTCGCTTCGAAGAAGGCGTCGCTGTCCTGGAAGGCACGCCCGAGTCTGTCGCCTTTGCCACCGGAATGGCGGCGCTGAGCGCGGTGCTCCTCGCGGTTGTGGCCGCGGGCAAGAAGCACGTTGTCGCCGTGCGTCCGCTGTACGGCGGCAGCGACTACCTCTTGGCCTCCGGCGTCCTAGGCAACGAGGTCACCTTCACGACGCCGGAGGGCGTCGGCGCCGCACTCCGGCCGGACACCGGCCTGGTGATCCTCGAGACGCCGGCCAACCCGACCCTCGAGCTGGTGGACATCGCCCGCGTGGCAGCCGCCGCCGACGGTGTGCCGCTCCTGGTGGACAACACGTTCGCCAGCCCGGTACTGCAGCAACCCTTCAAGCACGGCGCGGCCATGGTGCTGCACAGCGCCACGAAGTTCTTGGGCGGCCACGGGGACGCCATGGGCGGCGTGGTGGCCGCAGGCTCTGAATGGGCGATGCGCCTGCGCCAGATCCGGGCCGTGACCGGCGGGATCCTGACCCCGTGGCCGGCGTACCTGCTGCACCGCGGGCTGGCAACGCTCCCGGTCCGGGTCCGCGCCCAGCAGGCCGGCGCCGAAAAAGTCGCTGTTGCGCTGGCAGGGCACGGGCTCGTGAGGCGGGTTTACTACCCGGGACTGGCCGAATGCGACCCGCAGGGCCTCGTGGGCACACAGATGTCCGGGCCGGGATCGCTCATGGCCTTCGAGCTCGCCAGCGCCGAGCACGCCGAGCGGATCCCGGCCGCCGTCGGCATGATCACCCACGCCGTGTCCCTCGGCGGGATCGATACCCTCATCCAGCACCCGGCGGGCCTGACCCACCGGCCGGTCGAAGCCGCGGCCAAGCCACACGCGAACCTGCTGCGGATCTCGGTGGGGCTGGAGGACCCGGCCGACATCGTCGCCGACCTCGTGCAGGCGATCGAGGCAACGCGGTAGCCCGGGGGTCCGGTGCCTAGCCCGATGCCGTGACCCTGCCGGCGGCAGCGGTGCCGGTTGCGGGTGCCGGCGCGGGATGCGCGACAGCCGAGGTAATAGGCCAGGTTGTACAGCGAGGCGGCCTGCGCCCGGCCCGTCGTGGCGATCAGTCCGGTCCAGCCGGAGCCGATGCTGTGTGCCGCGAAGAAGCCGCCCGTGAACAGCAGCAATCCCGCCAGGATCGCGGCCAGCTGTTCCGTGAGCGTCAGGGCCAGGCCGCCTGCCATGAGTGCGGTGCCGGCGATCAGGACGGTGCGCCGGCCGAACCGCGACGTCAGGCCCGCTGCCCAGCGCGCCGAGACGGTTCCGGAGAGGTAGGCCAGGAAGATCAGGCTGATCGCGGTGGCGGGCAGGCTGAACGGTTCCCCTGAGAGCCGGAATCCGAGGTAGTTGTAGACGGCCACGAAACCGCCCATGAGCAGGAATGCCTGGACGTACAGGGCCAGGAGCCGGGGATTGCGGCCATGGCCGGCCAGCGTGCGAAGGGCTCCGCGGAAGCCGCCCGCGGCCGCGGCGGTGAAGCCCTTGGCCCGGGGCACCAGAACCAGGAA
This sequence comes from Arthrobacter sp. P1_D4, assembly GCF_056406115.1. Taxonomy (NCBI): domain Bacteria; kingdom Bacillati; phylum Actinomycetota; class Actinomycetes; order Micrococcales; family Micrococcaceae; genus Arthrobacter; species Arthrobacter sp. P1_D4. Next base: position 214,163 of record NZ_JBFUAU010000009.1, read on the forward strand.
CAGGACTGCCGCTCCGGTGGCCAGAACGGAGACCGCCAGGGCCGCGGCCCGCCAGCCCCACAGTTCGCCCGCGGGCCCGGCGACCAGCCGGCCGGCCAGGCCGCCCAGGGTGGTCCCGGCGACATAGCTCCCGGCGGCGAGGGCGGCGTGGGCCTTGTTGACTTCCTCGTTGAGATACGCGATCGCGATCGCCGGGATGCCGCCGAGGGCCATTCCCTCCAGCATCCGCAGGCACAGCAGTACTGGGAAGCTGGGGGCCAGGGGGACCAGCAGGCCCAGGGCGGTGGCCGCGGAGATGCCCCACATCATTGCCCGGACGCGGCCGATCCGGTCGGCCAGGAAGGACCACGGGAGCACCGTCAAGGCCAGCCCCACCGTAGCCAGGGAGATGGTCAGCGCGGCCTCGGCGGCCGAGACGCGAAGATCCGCCGCCAGCAGCGGGAGCACCGCCTGGGTGGAGTAAAGCTGCGCGAAGGTTGCGACGCCGGCAAAGGCAAGCCCGGCGAGGATCCGGCGGTAGGCCGTGGAGCCTTTCGGATGGCCCGCCCATGCGGCAGCGTTAGCTGCAGGATCAGCTGCAGGATTGGCTGCGTCCTTGGCCGCGTTCCTGGCCGCGGGGCGTGGGCTGGTGCCGGTGGGTGCGGAAATGCGTGGCATGTCTTTAGGCTAAAGCCTGCCCGAGGGATGCTTCCAATGCATGATTTCCATAGAATAGATAGCAAATATGGATCAGTGCCGGAGGGGAACATGGACGTCGAACACAGGCAGCTCGTGCAGCTGCTGCCCCTGCTGCCGCTGCTGGCGGAACTGGGGCGGACGGAGCACATCACCGAGACGGCCGAGCTCCTGGGCCTGCCGCAGTCGACCGTGAGCCGTGCCATTGCGCGGGCGAGCGCCATCGTGGGGACGGAGCTGCTGATCCGGGACGGCCGGGGCGTGCGGTTGACGCCAGCGGCGAAGGCGCTCATGCCCCACATCGAGGCCGCCCTGGCCGAATTCCAGACGGGGCTGGACAGCGTCAGGCACGAATCGGAGGTGGTCCGCGGCCGGATCGCCGTGTCGTTCCAGCACACCTTCGGCGAGGCAATGCTGCCGCTGCTCATCAGTGCGTTCCGGAGCAGGCACCCGCAGACTGCCTTTGACCTCAGCCAGGGTGCACGGGACGGCTGCCTCGCGGAACTGGCCGCGGGCTCCGCCGACGTGGCGCTCACGGCACCCGTTGCCACACCCAGCAAGCGAATCGGTTCGGCCGCGCTGTACCGCGAACCGTTGCGCCTGGTGGTCCACCACCGGCATGCCCTGGCCGGCCGCCGCAGGGCCAAGGTTGCCGAGATCCGGCAGGAGCCCTTCGTGGCGATGGGGTCCGGCTACGGCATGCGCTCGCTGACCGACGCGTTGTTCCGCGAGGCGGGGTTCCGTCCGCGCATTGCCTTCGAGAGCCAGGACTCGCACACCGTCCGCGGCCTCGTCTCGGCCGGGCTCGGCGTCAGCATCCTGCCGCCCGGCGGCTCCGCACCCGGCAGAGTTGCACAAAACAGCCACCATCCGTCGCGGGGCGCCGAAGCCGACGACGGCGGGCCCGGCTGGGTGGAGATTCCCCTGGATTCTGACCTGGCGTTCCGCGAGATCGGCCTCGCGTGGCGGGAGCCGGTTTCGCGGAATGCCGTGGCCGATGCCGAGTCCGATCCCGTGCGCTTGTTCCGCGAATTCGTGCTCCGCGACGGTCCGGCGCTCCTGGCAGGCTTCGTGCGCGAACGCTCGGCGGGCTGAGCCGGGCCGGTGCCGGAGCGCCGGGGCAGGTGCGCCGGGGCTGGAGCTGGTGCGCTCAGGTCGCCGGTGCCGGGGCTGGTGCGCTCAGGTCGCCGGTTGGCACCGAGGTCGCCGTAAGGTGACGGCGGTTTGGAACGTTTCCGGCGACTTCGGGGTCCTGACGGGGGTCGGCTGCGGTCAGCGGCCGGCGAGCAGCCCGTGCACGACGGCGGCCACGGGTCCGGCGTGTGCCTTCTGCCAGCCCGTGCCCGCCCACAGGTTCAGGCGTTCCGCGTCGCCGGCTGCGGTGGCCGCGGCCCGGATGGGCGCCGTGAGGTGGTGGACGGCAGGGTAGGCCTCCGGCGCCTCGGCGTGGTCGCGGACGAATTCGTTCTCCAGGGCCCGTGCCTGCCGGCCGGTGAAGGCGCGCGTCAGCCGGGTCCGGATGAAATGCGGATCGGCCAGGGCATCTTTGTGCAACTGCTTGGCGCCGCTTTGGTCAGTGCGGAGAAACGCGGTGCCGAGCTGGGCTGCGACGGCCCCGGCACGCAGCACGGCGTCCAGCCCGGCCGCATCCATGATGCCGCCCGCAGCCACCAGCGGGAGGTCGACGGCGGACCGCACCTCGGCGAGCAGCTGCGCCGTTGTGCCGCCCGGCCGCGCCGCGTAAGCCGGTCGCGGCTCCGGGGCCGGGAGGAACGCCGCGCTGTGTCCGCCGGCGCTCGTGTGCTGCACGACGAGGGCGTCCACGCCTTGCCCTGCCGCCTGCACGGCCTCGGCCGCGGTGGTGACAGTGGCCAGCACCGCCGATCCCGCCCGCTGCAGGGCCCGAACGACGTCCGGGCCGGGCAGCCCGAAAGCGAAACTGACCAGCTCCACCGGGTCTGAGAGCAGGGCATCGATCTTTCCCTGCCATTCGTCGTCGTCGTCGAGCCGCAACTGCGGAAGCTCCACGCCGTAGCGCCGGGCGTCGGTGCGCAGCTGAAGCCGGTATTCCTCGAGCTCCGCCAGCATCGCCGCGGAGGGCGGCAGTTCGGCCGGATCCGGGACAAATACATTCATGCCGAACCGGGCGCCGGACTCCCGGAGGGTGCTGATTTCCGCCTGCATGGCCGCCACGCTCTTGTAGCCTGCCGCGAGGAAGCCGAGCCCGCCGGCGCGGTGCACGGCCTCGACGAAGGCCGCTGTGGAGGTGCCTCCGGCCATGGGCGCCGCGATGACGGGTGTGCCGAAAAGATCGTGGGGCATTGCGGGCTCCTTGCAGCGATTCAGTAACCTGTTCCAGTGACTAACACTGACACGCCGCCGGCGGCGGACTCCGTTCCATCTTCCACCACGCCATCTGCCACGGCGACGACGGGTGCCGTGATCGGCCTGGACATCGGCGGCACCAAAACCCGGGGCGTCAGGTTCGAAGGCGGCGCGCCCGTGGCCGATGAATCGGTGGGCAGCTCCAATGTCCAGAACGTCAGCCCCGAGGAAGCCGCCTTGAACCTGGCGGAACTCTTCGCCAGGATCGGCGGGGGAGACGTCGCCCAGGTCTACGCCGGAGCCGGCGGCATCGACACCGATGATGACGCCGCGGCGCTCGCGGCACTGATTGCCCCGCACGTACCCGGCGCCCGGATCACGGTGGTCCACGACTCCCGGCTGCTGCTCGCCGCAGGCGGCGCCAGCACCGGCGTCGCCGTCATCGCCGGCACCGGATCGGCCGCGTGGGGCAAGAATGGCCGCGGCGAGGAGGCCCGGGCCGGTGGCTGGGGCTACCTGCTCGGCGACGAAGGCAGCGGCTACTGGCTGGGCCGGGAGGCCGTCCGCCACAGCCTGCGCCGGATGAATCAGGGGCTGGAACCGGACGAACTCAGCACGGCCCTGCTGGCATCCTGCGGGGTGGATGACCCGAACAAGCTGATCGCCATGTTCCACTCGCCCGAGACCGGGCGCCGGTTCTGGGCCCAGCGGGCGCGGCTCGTGGTGGAGGCTGCAGACGCCGGGCATGCGCCAAGCCGGGCCCTCATGGAACAGGCCGGGCGCGACCTCGCCGACCTCGCCGCGCAGACCGTCCGGCAGCTCGGCATCGGGGGCCCCGTCATCCTGGGCGGCGGACTCGGCATGAACGTGCCGGGGCTGCAGGAGTCGTTCCGCACGGCCCTGGCCGCCGCGGGGATCACCGATGTCCGGGTCCTGGCGCAGGAGCCGGTCTTCGGGGTGCTGCAGCTGGTGGCGGAACAGGAGTAGTCGGGGGCGATCCGCCGGCCACTACGCTGGGGGGATGAGCATGCAATTCGACACCCGGCCCGCGGCCTACGCCGTCATCATCCGTGACGCCGGGATCCTCCTGGCGTACTGGAAGCAGGACGGCCGCGAGGGCTGGACGCTGCCCGGCGGCGGCCTGGACCTGGCCGAACACCCGGTGGACGGGTGCCGCCGCGAGATCCACGAGGAAACCGGTTACGACGCCGAGGTCGGCGCCATGCTGGGGATCGACGTCGGGCACTGGCCGTCCGAAGTCCGGCTCGACGGCGGCGTGCGGGACTTCCAGTCGCTCCGGCTGGTCTACGAGGCGACGATCACGGGCGGGGAACTGCGTCACGAAGTGAACGGCAGCACCACCCACGCGGCCTGGATTCCGCTGGATGAGGTGGCGCAGCTGAACCGGGTCTCGCTCGTGGATGCCGGGCTGCGTCTGTACCGTGAGCGGCCGCTGAACGGAAAACTTTCCGGCTAAACCGCTGGCCAGGCACGGGCACCATGGCTATCCTGTAGAAACCGCCGGCCGCAGCAGGCCGGCAATCGACGGGGAGGTGGAAGCAATGAATGCGATATTTCTGAGCGCGCAGCGCACCGATACACGCCATGTCATTATTCCTGCCCCGTCCCACGGCGCAGCCTAGCCATCGAGCGCTAGTCTCCGCGCGCGGCATCCAAACCGCCGCAGCTGCAATGCGCCGCACCACGGGGCCCCACCAAAGGGTTTTCGTTGACCATTTATCCTGCATCCCGGGGCGCCGGCAGCGCCATCATTACTAATTCATCCGAACCTCATTCATCTGTGCCTCATACGTCCGGGCCCTCCGATGAGGCTGGCCCCGAAGGTCCTGTCCTTTACGGCTACACGGCCGGCGTCGCCGAGCGGTTCGCGGCCCAGCCGGTGCCGGGAGGCGACCGCCCGGGCCGCGTCATCCGGGTGGACCGCAACCTCGTCCTGGTGGCTGAGGGCGGCGGAACCGCCCACCTGCCCTACCCGCGCGGCGGGGAGCTTCCCGCCACCGGGGACTGGGTTTGGCTGGGTCCGAACGCGGCGGGGGAGCCCGCCATTGTGGGCATCCTGCCCCGCCACTCGGAGCTGAGCCGCAAGCGTGCCTTCGAGGCCTCGTCCGAGGCGCAGGTCCTTGGCGCCAACATGGACGTCGTCGGGATCGTCGTTCCGGTGGATCGTCCGCTCACGCACAACCGGCTCGAACGGACCCTGGTTGCGGCGTGGGACTCCGGTGCCACACCGCTCGTGATCATCACGAAGGCGGACATCGCGGACCTCGCGGACGACGTCGTGGCGACGGTCGTGCGCCAGGCAGCCGGCGTCGACGTCGTCACCACCTCTGCCGAGAACGGCGACGGCCTCGACGAAGTGCTGGGCCATCTGCCGCCCGGCGGCACGCTGGTGCTGCTGGGGCCCTCTGGCGCCGGAAAATCCACGCTCATCAATGCCCTCGCCGGCGTCCCGGCCCAGGAGACGGGGGCAGTGCGGGCGGGCGACGGCAAGGGCAGGCACACCACCACGTCCCGCGCGCTCGTTCCCCTGCCCGGCGGCGCCGTCCTGATGGACACGCCGGGGGTGCGCGGCTTCGGGGTCTTCGACGCCGAGGGAGGAATGGAGGAGATGTTCGGCGACCTCGAAGAGCTCTTCGAGCACTGCCGCTTCTCGGACTGCGCGCACGGCCGGGAGCCCGGCTGTGCCGTGCAGGCGGCGCTCGCCGACGGCGTCCTGGAGGACCGCCGGTGGGCCAGCTACCTGAAGCTGCAACGCGAACTCGCCGCCCTGGCGCGCCGCCACGACGCGGCCGCGCGGCGCGCCTACCAGCGCGAATGGCACCAGAAGATCGCCGTAGCGGGCAAGAGCCAGCGGTCGGCCGAACGGGACAACCACGAGAACGCGCACGGCGGCGGCGGCGGAAAGGGCGGTCACGGCAGAAAAAACAGCGGCGCGAAGGGTGCGCGGCGGCCCCGCTGAAGCACACCGCCGGGTGGGCCAAGGGCGGCGGTGGTGCGCCGGAAGGATTTCCGGCGCGCCACCCATCCAAAATCGTTGTGCTTCCGAAGCCTTATGGGAGCCCCGCGCCGCTGACATAGTCCGGGGTGCTGGTTAGTCTATGAGCTAACTGCTTTATGGCCAGCACACTGACGAACACTGCGCTGGCCCGACCAATGTTGCCGCCAACAGTTAGGTAAGCCCGGAAATGGCCGAAGCCATGATCGAGTTCCAGAACGTCACCAAGCAGTACCAGGGCGGTCAGGCCGCCGTTGACGGGCTGACCATGTCCATCGATAAGGGCGCCATCACTGTCTTCGTCGGACCCTCCGGCTGCGGTAAGACCACGTCCCTGCGGATGATCAACCGCATGGTGGAGCCCACGTCCGGCGTCATCACCGTGGACGGGGCCGATGTCACTTCAATCCCTGCCGCGCAGCTGCGGCGGTCCATGGGGTACGTCATGCAGTCCTCCGGGTTGATGCCGCACCGCTCCGTGCTGGACAACATCGCCACCGTTCCCCGGCTCAACGGCGTGTCCAAAGCCGACGCCCGCAAGCGCGCCCAGGAACTGCTCGACGTCGTCGGGCTGGCCTCTTCGCTCGGCAAGCGGTACCCGTCCCAGCTCTCGGGCGGACAGCAGCAGCGCGTAGGCGTGGCCCGGGCACTCGCGGCCGATCCTCCGGTGCTGCTCATGGACGAGCCCTTCAGCGCCGTGGACCCGGTGGTCCGCGATGAACTCCAGAAGGAGCTCCTCCGGCTCCAGCATGACCTGGCCAAGACGATCGTATTCGTCACCCACGACATCGACGAGGCCACCGTCCTGGGCGACAAAGTGGCCGTGTTCGCCGTCGGCGGCAAGCTGGCGCAGTACGCGGCCCCGGCGGAGATCCTGCGGGCCCCGGCGAACGAGTTCGTGGCCTCCTTCGTGGGCCGTGACCGCGGCTTCCGGCACCTTGCGTTCAGCCCCTCCGACGGTGTCACCATCCACCCCGTCCCCACTCTCACGCCCGATCAGCTCAGGGCTGAGGGCAGCTCCGATGAATGGCAGCTGGTGGTCGATGAAGCTCTCCGGCCCCTGGGCTGGGCCGGGCCCCGCAGCGCCACCGGAACCGCCCCGACGATGGTTCCCGGCGGCTCCCTGTTCCGGAAGGGGGACACGCTCCGCCGGGCACTGGACGCGGCCCTGTCCTCACCCTCGGGCCTTGGCGTCGCCGTGGACGACGACGGCCGGGTGGCCGGAGTCATCGGAGCCGCCGAAGTCCTCGCCGTCATCGAGTCAGACCGCAACGTCCGGCACGGAGGGCTCTGATGGAGTGGTTCCTGGCCAACAGAGCGGAAGTCTTCAGCCTCGCCGGCCAGCACCTCATCCTGGCCATCCTGCCGATGGTGTTCGGGGTCCTCATAGCCGTTCCGCTGGCCCAGCTCGCCCGGCAGAGCCGCGGGCTCCGATCCGTCGTGCTCACCGGGTCCTCGCTGCTGTACACGATCCCCTCGCTGGCGCTTTTCATCATCCTGCCGACCATCCTCGGGACCCGGATCCTGGATCCGGTCAACGTGGTGGTGGCCCTGACCATCTACGCCATCGCCCTGCTGGTGCGCGCCACGCTGGATGCCTTCGACTCGGTGGACGAGGACCTACGGCAGGCCGCCGTCGCCATGGGGTTCAAACCCTTCGCCCGCTTCATGCAGATCGACCTGCCGCTGTCCTTGCCGGTGCTGTTCGCCGGGCTGCGCGTGGTCTCGGTCAGCAATATCTCGCTGGTCAGCGTCGCGGCACTGCTCGGCATCGGCAACCTCGGAATGCTCTTCACCTCCGGCCTCCAGCGTGACTTCGTCACCGAAGTGGTGGTGGGCATCATCGCCATCCTTCTCCTGGCGCTGCTGATGGACGCCGTCCTCGTGCTGCTTGAACGGCTGCTGACGCCCTGGACCCGGGCCGCGGCGGCCACGGGTGGCGGCACCGGTTCGGGCGCAGGCCCGGACAAGACTGGCCCCGCCGCGGCGGCGATGCGGTTTTCGCGTCCCAAGACCAGAGGGGGAAACGCGTGAATAACGTCGTCACGGACACCTTTGCCTGGCTCAGCGATCCGGAGAACTGGTCCGGCAGCGCCGGAATCCCGGTGCGCCTGGCCGAACACCTGTTCTACACGGGCCTGGTGATGGTGATCGCCATCGCCATCGCCGTCCCGATCGGCCTGTTCGTCGGGCATACCGGCCGCGGGCGGGTTGCGATCGTGTCAGTCGCGGGCGCGCTGCGCGCCCTGCCCACCCTCGGCTTGCTCACGCTGTTCGTCCTGCTCGCCGGTATCGGGCTGATGCCGCCGATCTGGGCGCTCGTGATCCTGACCGTGCCGCCGCTGCTCGCCGGCACCTATGCCGGAATCTCCAGCGTCGACCGCAACGTGGTGGATGCCGCCCGCGCCATGGGCATGACCGAGTGGCAGGTCCTGTTCCGGGCGGAATTCCCGAACGCGCTGCCGGTGATGTACGGCGGGTTCCGGACCGGGGTGCTCCAGGTGATCGCCACCGTTTCCGTGGTCGCCTACATCAACCTGGGCGGCCTGGGCCGTTACCTGTTCGACGGGCTCGTGCTCTCCGACTTCCCGCAAATGCTGGGAGGCTCGCTGCTGATCGCCGCCCTTGCCATCAGCGTCGACCTGATCCTTGCCCTTATTCAGAGGCTGTTCCTGTCACGGGGCGCCTCATCCAAGCCGAACCGCAGCCAGCAGGCTGCGGTTGATCTCACAGACCCCGTGATCGCGGAGACTGTTGTTCAAGGAGGTACGTCATGAAGGAATCCCGCCAACGAGGCCTTGGCCGGCGCGCATTCGGCGGCCTGGCCGTCGGCGTCGGCCTGGCCATGGCCCTGTCCGCCTGCGGAGGCTCATCAAACCCGCTGAGCTCGGCCCCGGCCAGCAGCGGTGCCGCCTCCGGTTCCGGCGGTGCCCTGGTGATCGGGTCGGCTGATTTCCCCGAGAGCCAGATCCTCGCCGAGGTCTACGCCGGCGCCCTGAACGCCGCGGGCGTCACCGCCAGCACCAAGCCGAACATCGGCTCGCGCGAGGTCTACATCAAAGCAGTCCAGGACGGCTCGGTGGACGTCGTTCCCGACTACAGCGGCAACCTGCTGCTGTATGTAAACAAGGACGCCACCGAGGTCTCCGCCGAGGACATCGCGAAGGCACTCCCGACCAAGCTCCCGCAGGGCCTGGCCGTGCTCGATGCCTCCAAGGCTGAGGACAAGGACGCCATGGTGGTCACCAAGGCCACGGCCGAGAAGCACCAGCTGAAGTCCATCGAAGACATGGCGAAGGTCTGCGGCGATCTGGTCATCGGCGCCCCGGCGACCTTCGCCGAGCGCGCCTACGGCCTGCCGGGCCTGGCGAAGAACTACAACTGCGTGCCCAAGAAACTCGAGCCGTTCAGCGACGGCGGCGGCGCCGTCACGCTCAAGGCGCTGCTCTCGGACCAGGTCCAGGTCGCGGACATCTACACCACCACCCCGTCCATCCCGGACAACGACCTCGTGGTGCTGGAGGATCCGAAGAACAACTTCATCGCCCAGCAGGTGCTGCCGCTCTACAACACGGCCAAGATGACGGACAAGGCGAAGGAAGCCCTCAACAACGTGTCCAAGGTCCTCACCACGGAAGACCTCATCAACCTCAACCGTGCCGTCAGCGGCAGCCAGAAACAGAACCCGAAAGATGCCGCCGACGCGTGGCTGAAGGAAAAGGGCCTCGCCCAGCAGTAGACCACTGGCGACCCTGCGACGCCGGTGTCCGGGCTTACAGCCCGGGCACCGGCGTCGTTGTTGTTACTGCGGCGCCCGCGTGTGAGTCATGTCTCAGCGGAAGAACATCCTCCATATGGCATATTTGATGAATGGCAGAATTCAAGCAGTCCACCAAGCTTCATAATGTCCTTTACGACATCCGTGGACCGATTCTTCAGGCCGCCCAGCAGATGGAGGCGGAGGGTCATCGCATCCTCAAACTGAACATCGGAAACCCGGCCCCCTTCGGGTTTGAAGCGCCGGACGCGATCCTGGTGGACATGATCCGCCACCTGCCGCATGCCCAGGGCTACAGCGACTCGCGCGGCATTTTTTCGGCCCGCACCGCCGTCTCGCAGTACTACCAGACCCGCGGGATCCAGAACATCCACGTGGATGACATCTACCTCGGCAACGGCGTCAGCGAACTGATCACAATGTCGCTCATGGCCCTGCTCGACGACGGCGACGAGGTCCTCATCCCCACCCCGGACTACCCGCTGTGGACGGCCTCGGTTGCCCTGGCCGGCGGGAAGCCCGTGCACTACCTCTGCGACGAGGAATCCGGCTGGCAGCCCGACCTCGAGGACATGGAAGCGAAGATCACCCCGCGCACCAAGGGCATCGTGGTCATCAACCCGAACAACCCGACAGGTGCGGTGTACCCGAAGGCGACGCTGAAGAAGATCGTCGGCCTCGCGGAAAAACACGGCCTGGTGCTCTTCGCCGACGAAATCTACGAGAAAATCCTCTACGAAGACGCGGTACACGTAAACCTCGCCTCGCTCACCGGCGACGATGTCCTGTGCCTGACCTTCAGCGGGCTCTCCAAGGCCTACCGGGTCTGCGGCTTCCGGGCCGGCTGGATGGCCATCTCCGGGCCGAAAAAGGCCGCCGCGGACTACCTCGAGGGCATCAACCTGCTGGCCAACATGCGCCTGTGCGCCAATGTGCCGGCCCAGCACGCCATCCAGACCGCCCTCGGCGGTTACCAGAGCATCAACGACCTGATCCTGCCCGGCGGGCGCCTCCTGGAACAGCGGAACAAGGCCTATGACATGCTCAACGCCATCCCGGGCGTCAGCACCCAGCAGGCCCGCGGGGCCATGTATCTGTTCCCGAAGCTGGACCCCGAGGTCTACCACATCCGCGACGACGAGAAATTTGTCCTGGACCTGCTCCGCGAGCAGAAAATTCTTCTGTCCCACGGCAGGGCGTTCAACTGGGTCCGTCCGGACCACTTCCGGATGGTGACGCTGCCTAACGTCAAGGACCTCGAAGAAGCAATCAACCGCATGGCGGACTTCCTGAGCCGGTACAAGGGGAACTAGGCTTCGGTCAGCAGCGGAGTTCGGGGACTCGCCCGCGCAGCGGCTGCACGAAACTGGAAAGAGGCTTTCCATGACAGATGCTGTGATGTTCGAGCGGCACCCCGCCGAGACGCTGCTGGTCGGAAAAAAATTCAAGCTGAAGGACTGCGACCCGGACTCCACCCCGGGCTACCCGGGCGGGAAATCCGACGGCGAGGCGCTCCTGGCAGAGCTCGATGGCAAGCTGACCACCCTGCAGGAGCAGCTTTTCGCCGAATCCCGGTTCGGCGGCACCAAGCGCGTCCTGCTGGTCCTGCAGGCGATGGATACCGCAGGCAAGGGCGGGATCGTCAACCATGTCATGGGCCAGATGGACCCGCAGGGTGTCCAGCTCAAGTCCTTCAAGGCGCCGACCCCGGAGGAGAAATCCTACGATTTCCTCTGGCGGATCGAGAAGGCAGTGCCGGCGGCCGGGATGGTGGGCGTTTTTGACCGCTCGCATTACGAGGACGTCCTGATTCACCGGGTCCACCGCTGGGCAAGTCCCGAGGAACTGGAGCGGCGCTACAAGGCCATTAACGAATTCGAGGCAAGGCAGGCGGCAGCCGGGACCACGGTGGTCAAGGTCATGCTCAACATCAGCCGGGACGAGCAGAAGGACCGGCTGCTCGCCAGGCTAGATGACGAGTCCAAGGTGTGGAAGTACAGCAGCACCGACCTCAAGGAGCGCGCCTTCTGGAGCGACTACATGGATGCGTACCAGGAGGCGTTCGAGAAGACGGCCACTGACATCGCGCCCTGGTACGTCGTGCCGGCCAACAAGAAGTGGTACGCCCGCATCGCTGTCCAGCAGCTGATGCTGGACGCCCTGGAAGGGCTGAAGCTGCAGTGGCCGGATCCGGAGTTCGACGTCGATATGGAACGGGATCTGGTCGAGCGCTCCTAGTTCGGAGGGAACCGGCGCGCCGCGGCGTGCCGGTTCCTAGTTCTTGTCCGCGGCCTGGTCCCGGGCGGCGGCGAGACGCTTGCGGGCGCCTTCCAGCCACTGTTCGCAGCGCTTGGCCAGTGCCTCGCCGCGCTCCCACAGCGCGAGCGATTCCTCCAGGCTGGCGCCGCCGGCCTCCAGCTTGCCCACCACTGCGACCAGCTGCTCGCGGGCGTCCTCGTAGCTGAGGGCCTCGACGTCGGCGTTCGGGCTGGATTCTACTGCCATGTGGGTGCTCCTTGGTTGTCGCGGTTTGTGCCGCGGTGATGCTGTCTGTGGTGCTGACCGTGGTGCCTGTTTGGGGCGCTGACGGGTGGCCGTGTTGGCGCTGACGGGTGGCCGTGTGGCCACGACCGTCCGCCTGGGTTATTCCTCGGCCGGTTCCCGGCCGCCGGTGGATTGGGCGGTGAACCGGCCGCCGGCCACCCGAACCGTGAGGTCCGTGCCGGCGGGCGCCTGGGACGGATGGCGCACAACGTCCCGGTGCGCTGCGGGGGCGTTCCCGGCGCCGGCGAGCTGGACCACTGCGTAGCCGCGATCCAGTGTCTTTTGCGGCGAGAGTGCACGCACCTGCGCCTTGAGGTGGACCAGTTGGTCCGCTGCCCGCACGACGGCGGCGCTGATCGCCGAGTGCGAGCGGATCTTGAGCCGTTCGACGTCCTCGTGGCGCTGGCTGATCATGACGTCGGGGGAGAGCAGCACGGGGCGCGAACGCAGGGAGGCCAGCCGGTCGCCCTCGCGTTCAACGAGCCGGGTGACTCCGCGACGGAGCTGGTCCCGTGCCTGCCGGACCCTGACAAGCTCCTCGGCGACGTCGGGAACTATCCTCTTCGCGGCGTCGGTGGGCGTTGATGCCCTGAGGTCTGCGACGTCATCGAGGATAGGCCGGTCCGCTTCGTGCCCGATCGCGCTCACCACAGGGGTGGACGCGTCAGCGACGGCCCGGATGAGCTCCTCGCTGCTGAACGGCAACAGGTCCTCGAGGGCGCCCCCGCCGCGGGCGATGACGATGACGTCGACCACGGGGTGGGCGTCGAGTTCCCGCAAGGCCGCGATCATCTGGGCTACGGCGGTGTTCCCCTGGACCGCTACTTCGCGGATCTCGAATTCGACGGCCGGCCAGCGCAGGGCGGCATTGCGCAGCACATCCTTCTTGGCGTCAGAGTCGCGGCCGGTGATCAGGCCGATCCGGTGCGGGAGCAGGGGAAGCCGCTTTTTGCGGGAATCGGCAAAGAGTCCTTCGGCGGCGAGGGCCTGGCGCAGCCGCTCGATCCTGGCCAGGAGGTCGCCGAGGCCCACGGGCCGGATGTCCTTCACGGACATGTTCAGCCGGCCCGTCTTGAGCCAAAATTCTGCCTTGATCAGGGCTACAACCCGGGAACCGCGTTCGAGCGGGGCGGCCTGGCGGTCCAGCACTGTGGTCCAGACCGATGCCGGCAGCGAGATTTCGGCGTCGATGTCCCGCAGTGTCAGGTAGGCGTTGCTGCCACGCCGGTTGAGCTCGATTACCTGCCCCTCAACCCACGCCGAGGGCGCGCGGTCGATATGCATCTTGAGCTTCTGGGACAGCAACTGCAGCGGCCAGGGGTTGTCCGGACTGGTTTCGGCCGCGGTGGCCGGTAGCGTGGTTGCTGCCGCCGCGTCCTCAGGCATGCGTGGGCTCCATGGCCGGAAGTGCCTGGTGGAGTGCCTTGTGCATATGTGTGCGTTCCTTTGCTGCGTGCCGGTTACTGCATGTCCTTACACCGGGACTGCCGGCGGCCCGCTTCCCGGCGGGTGGGCCGGCCGGCAGCCGGAAGTTGTCTCTGTCAACTCTATCCATAGCTCTACCACCGGGGTCCGACTTTATGGCCGCGCCCGGCCCCGCCCTAGGATGGGAGGGATGCCATCAACCTCCTAGGAATCCCTTGCGCACTTTTGTCTCTGCCGTCGCCGTCCTCATCGGGCTCCTGATGGCAGCCGTCGCCGTTCCAGCCATGTGGGTGGACCAGAACATCGTCCAGGAAGAGGGCTTCGTCGCCCTGACCGCGCCGCTGGGCAAGGACCCGGCGTTCCAGCAGCGGCTGGCCGCGGCCGCCGTCGACGGACTGGCCGCCAGCGCCGGCATTCCCGAAGCCTTCACGGAGCTGGCCCGGCCGGTCCTGGACAGCGCGGCGCGCTCGCTGACGGGACTGCCCGGCTACCCCGACGCCTGGGCTGAAACCCTGCGCAGGAGCCACCGCCTCACGCTCGCGGACCCCAGCACGCTGCCGCCGGAGGTTGTCGGCACGTCCTCGCTCACCCTGGATGTCGCGCCGCTTGCCGGGCTGGTGGCCAAGCAGGTCACTGCGGCGACCACCCTTCCGCTGGAGGCGCCCGGCCAGGTGCTGATCCATATCGGGCAGTCCGACCAGCGCCAGATGATCGAACGCGTTACCGTCTACGCCCCGATGGGCTACGCCGTTGCCGTCGGCTCGGCCATCGCCTTCATTCTGGCGTTCGTTGCGGCCCGACGCCGGTGGACCGTGCTGGTCGGAATGGGCGTTGGAACGCTGGTGCTCGCGGGGGTATGGAAGCTGGCCAGCGATGCCGCCGGCGCCGCGGTCGCCGGGACCTCGAGCGGCAACGATGTGGCGGAGCTGTTCAAGAACGAGTTCGTCGCGGCGTGCTCTGCCAGCTTCGGCCAGTGGATCGTCGCTGCTGCCGTCGCGGGAGCAGCACTGGTAGCCACGGGAGTGGCTGTCCGGGTCGCCGGCGCGCGCAAACGGGGCAGGATTGAACACCGGTAGCATGGGAGCATGACCACCACCGCTGTCTCCGTTCCGATGCCATCCGTTCCGCGCAGGCGGCGTTCACCGGAAGACGTCCTGGCCGCGGCCCCGGTCGCCGGTCCCAAAAAGGTCCTTCTGGCAGCCCCGCGCGGCTACTGTGCCGGCGTGGACCGTGCAGTCATCGCGGTGGAAAAAGCCCTGGAACACTACGGCCCGCCGGTCTACGTCCGCAAGCAGATCGTGCACAACGTCCACGTGGTCAGCTCCCTGGAGGAAAAGGGCGCCATCTTCGTCGATGAAACCGACGAGGTCCCGGAAGGCGCCCTCGTCATCTTTTCCGCGCACGGAGTCTCGCCCGCCGTCGTCCAGTCCGCCGAGGACCGCGGCCTGCGCACCATTGACGCGACCTGCCCGCTGGTCACCAAGGTGCACCGCGAAGCCGTCCGGTTCGCCAAGGATGACTTCGACATCCTGCTGATCGGCCACGACGGCCATGAGGAAGTCGAAGGCACCGCCGGCGAGGCCCCCGAACACATCCAGATCATCAACGGCCCGCACGAGGTCGACAAGGTCACGGTCCGCGACCCGGAAAAGGTCATCTGGCTCTCGCAGACCACCCTCAGCGTGGACGAAACCATGGAGACCGTACGCCTGCTCAAGCAGCGGTTCCCCACCCTGCAGGACCCGCCCAGCGACGACATCTGCTACGCCACCACCAACCGCCAGGTGGCCATCAAGAAGATTTCGCCCCAGGCGGATCTGGTGATCGTGGTGGGCTCCGCCAACTCCTCAAACTCCGTCCGCCTCGTGGAGGTGGCACTGGAA
This sequence comes from Arthrobacter sp. P1_D4, assembly GCF_056406115.1. Classification (NCBI taxonomy): domain Bacteria; kingdom Bacillati; phylum Actinomycetota; class Actinomycetes; order Micrococcales; family Micrococcaceae; genus Arthrobacter; species Arthrobacter sp. P1_D4. Next base: position 229,809 of record NZ_JBFUAU010000009.1, read on the forward strand.
TACGGCGCCAAGGCCTCCTACCGGGTCGACTTCGCCAATGAGGTTGACGAGACGTGGTTCGAGGGCGTCGCCACGGTGGGCGTGACGTCGGGGGCCTCCGTCCCGGAAGTCCTCGTCAAGGACGTGCTGCGGCTCCTCGCCGACTACGGCTACGGATCGGTCGAGGAAGTCGTCACGGCCGAGGAAGACCTCCTGTTCTCCCTGCCGAAGGAGCTCCGGGCCACCCTGAAGCAGGCCGGCGACGTCACCCGCGCCCTCGGGGGCCGCGGCACCCGCCCCGAACAGTCCTAGGCACTGGACAGTCCTTGGTACTGGACAGTCCTTGGGCGCTGAGACCCATGGCGCAGTGCACCTAGGCCGCGGACTCTTCTGACTCGTCGCGGGACTGAAGTTCCGGGGCTGCGACTGCCCGCGGTGTGACTTCGACGGCGGGGGGAGTGGCCAGTCCGGCGGTTTCCAGGGCGTTGAGTTTCCTCGCGGTGGGCAGGACGCGGGCCTCAAGGGTCCCGACCATGGAGTTGTACCGCTCAACCGAGGTCTTCAGCGAGGACCCCAGCTTGGTGACGTTCTCGCCGAGCGTGCCCATCCGGTCGTAGAGCTGCCGGGCGAGCTCGAAGAGTTCCCGGGCGCTGTCCGTCAACACGTCCTGCCGCCACGTGAACGCCACCGACTTCAGCACCGCCAGCAGGGTCCCGGGGGAGGCCAGGACGACGTTCTTGGCCAGTGCGTAGTCCAGCAGGGCCGGGTCGGCTGTGAGGGCGGCGGCCAGGATCGATTCCGCCGGCAGGAAGCAGACCACCAGCTCCGGAGAGTTGCCTGGGATGTCCCAGTACTTCTTGCTGCCCAGCGCGTCCACATGGGCCTTTAGGGCCTTGGCATGGGCGGCGAGGTGCGCCTGCTGGCTGCCGGGCAGCTGCGAGGACTGCTGGCCTGCCTGGGCGGCGCCGAGGTCCTGGGCGGCAAGGTACGACGCCAGAGGGACCTTTGCGTCGACCACCAGCTGCTTGTCGCCGGGCAGCTGCACCACGAGGTCGGGCCGGAGGCTGCCGTCCGTGCCGGAGCTGTGGGCCTGCCCGCTGTGGAGCTGTTCGTGGAAGTCCACGTGCCGCAGCATGCCTGCCGCCTCGACCACCCGGCGCAGCTGGACCTCGCCCCACTGGCCGCGGGCGCTGTTGGAGCGCAGGGCGGACTCCAGCGCATGCGTGGACCGAAGCAGCTGCTCATCGGACAGGCGGGCCTCCTGCAGTTGCTGGGCCAGCTGGCCGTACTGCTCCAGCCGGTCGCGTTCGAGCAGGGATACCTGCTGCTGCACGGCGGTGAGCTTTTCCGCCACGGGCGCCAGCGCACGGAGCAAACTGCCGTCATGGTTCCGGGACTCGCCGAGCTCGCGGTTCTGGGCCGCGAGCAGGCGCCTCTCGGCGTCGGCGGCGGCGAACTGGGCGCTGACGTCGGACAGCCGGGCTGACACGCCGTCGAAGTCCTGTTCCACGGCCAGGTAGCGCCGGCGCAGCAGGACATAGACGACGGCGGCGCCCGTGACGGCGCCCGTAAGCAGCATGAGCAGGGCGAGAATCAGTGAAAAAGCTTCCATGCCTTCACTGTGGCATGCCCCTGTGACAGTTTTGGTTTCGACGCCCGGAACACCCGGAACATCCCGGGACACCGTGGGATGTACCCGCCGCAACACCCCGACATCGCCCCGCGACCGCCCCCACACCGCCCCGCGCCCGCGCCGGCACCCTGCCGCCCCACAGGTGTAGCCACGGGCCCGCAGCAACGGCTGGCCGCTGGTGCGGGTAGAATATATGCTCGTGGCTCTTACTATTGGCATCGTCGGACTGCCCAACGTCGGCAAATCAACCCTTTTCAACGCACTGACCCGAAACCAGGTCCTCGCGGCGAACTATCCGTTCGCCACGATCGAGCCCAACATCGGCGTCGTGAACCTGCCGGATGCCCGGCTTGAAAAGCTGGCCGGCATCTTCGGCTCCGCGCGCCTGCTGCCCGCAGCCGTGTCCTTCGTGGACATCGCCGGCATCGTCAAGGGCGCCTCCGAGGGCGAGGGCCTCGGCAACCAGTTCCTCGCCAACATCCGCGAGGCCGAGGCCATCGCACAGGTTGTCCGCGTGTTCGATGACCCGGACGTCATCCACGTCGACGGCAAGGTCGATCCCAGCTCTGATATGGAGACGATCAACACCGAGCTGATCCTGGCCGATCTGCAGACCATCGAAAAGGCCATCCCGCGGATCGAAAAAGAAGTCAAGATCAAGAAGCGGGAGGCGGCCGAGCTGGCGGCCATCCTGGCGGCGCAGGCAGTGCTGGAACGCGGCGACACCATCTTCTCTTCCATCAAGAGCGACAAGCTGGAGATGGAGCACCTCAAGGAACTCGGCCTGCTCACGGCCAAGCCTTTCATCTATGTCTTCAACTCCGACGAGGGAATCCTCGGCAGCCCGGAGAAGCAGGCGGAACTGCGTGCCCTCGTGGCCCCTGCCGACGCCATCTTCCTGGACGCCAAGCTCGAGTCCGATCTGGTGGAGCTCGACGAGGCAGAAGCCCGCGAGATGCTGGAAATGAACGGCCAGGATGAATCCGGGCTGGACCAGCTGGCCCGCGTCGGCTTCCACACCCTCGGACTGCAGACCTACCTGACGGCCGGCCCCAAGGAAACCCGCGCGTGGACCATCCGCCAGGGCGACACCGCCCCGCAGGCGGCCGGCGTGATCCACTCCGATTTCCAGCGCGGTTTCATCAAGGCCGAGGTCGTCTCCTTCGATGACCTGATCGAGGCCGGTTCCATGGCCGAGGCGAAGGCCCGTGGCAAGGTCCGGATCGAAGGCAAGGAATACATCATGGCCGACGGCGACGTCGTTGAATTCCGCTTCAACGTCTAGTTCCTGACCTCTCTGAGGCCTTAGAGGCGCGGGGCCAGAAAGTGCGGCTCAACGCGCCACGGTCCGGTGACCGGCATCAAGGCGCCGGGTCCAGCCGCGAGAGTCCAGATGTTCAAGCAACGGGACTGCGACTCGACGGGTCGTGCCCAGAGTCTGGCGTGCTTGGCTCGTGGTGAAGGGCTGCTCCAGACCGGCCAGTAGGCGCATCGCTAGGGCGGGGGCCGTCGGCAGTAGAACCACCCCATCGCGCAACCGCAGCAGACGCCCGGTGCGCTCCGCCGCCGCGAGCTCGCGGGCGCCCAAGCCCAGTGCGGCCAACTCCTGGGCTTCGGGGGCGTGAAACGGATGTGCGGTCAGGGTGCGCTCCACCTCGGCGATCGCTGGCTCTGCGGCGCCGAGAGAATCTCGGCTGCCAGGCAGCCGGACGTGGCCGCCCTCCGCTTCCAGCCGTGCGCCGCGGATGACGTGGGACAGCAGCCTCTCCTCGGGCAACTGCAGTAGGTCCCGCGCCGCGCCCAAGGACATTCCGGCGGCCAGCGGGTCACGTTCCTGCAATGCCTGGACCGCGGCGCGCAGCCGTTCCTGCCATGCCTCGAGGACAGGCGCATGCACCCACCAATCACCGATGACCTGGACCTCCGGGGGCGCGGCCGTCTCGGGACCGGGCAACAGCCCCAGCCGGTGAAGGTGTTCTGCCCGAACTGCTCCGCGGGCGGCGACTTCACCGAGCACGTCGCCGGCGGGGTCGAGGCCGGAAAGCCGCTCCGCCCAGCGGGCGCCGTCTCCCCGCCGCCGCAGGGCAGGCGGATCGGCGTCGAGGATACGCGCCCCACCCAGCACTGACCGGCTTCCGGGGTCGCGCAGCACCAGCCGGTCGCCGAGAACGAGGGGCAGTTGCCTGTCAAGGACGAGCCGGGCGTGATCCGCGCCGAATGGCCGTAAACGGGCAGGCACGGACGCGGTGCCAACGTGCACCATGAGCTGTTCGGGCACAGCCGTATAGGCCAACCCTGTCGTGCGCTGAATACCGACGACGCCGGTCGTGGGCCACGCATCCGGGGTCAGCAGCGCATCTCCCCGGCGGATGTCCGTGGCGGCAACGTCCCGTAGGTTCAACGCCACCCGGCTGACGGGCTGCACGGACGCAAAGGCCGTGTCCCTGCTTTGCAAACCGCGGACCACCACGGCCCGGGAACCGTCGTGGCTGAGCAGCTGGAGCCGGTCACCCCGTTCGAGTGTTCCTGCCGCCAGCGTTCCGGTCACTACCGTTCCCGAACCGGAAATCGTGAACGAGCGGTCAACCCACAACCGGACCCGCCCTGAGGTGGCGGGGGCGGGCACGCGGGCCAGGACGCCGTCGAGTGCTGAACGCAGGTCGGCCAGACCGGTACCGTCAATAGCGGATACGGCAACTGCGGGGGCTTCCCTCAGGCCCGTGCCGGCCAGCTCCGTGCGGGTCCGCGAGAGCACGTCCGCGATCCGACGGCTGGACGCCCGGTCCGCACGGCTTAGCACGACCACGCCGTGTTCTATTCCAAGCGCAGCGACGGCATCCCGGTGATCACTTGACTGTGCCTGCCAACCCTCGTCCGCGGCGACGACGAAGCAGACCACCGGGGCCGGTCCGATTCCGGCAAGCATGTTTCCCAGGAAGCGTTCGTGGCCCGGTACGTCGACGAACGCTACATTCTGTCCGGACGGGAACGTGGTCCAGGCGTAACCTAGGTCGATGGTCAGCCCGCGGCGCCGTTCTTCCTCCCAACGGTCCGGCTCCATGCCGGTGAGGGCGCGAACTAGGGTGCTTTTGCCGGAATCGACGTGCCCGGCGGTGGCTACGACGTACACTCCTCAGCCCACCCCGCCTGCGTCCGCGGCCTTGAAGGCTGCCAGCGCTTTCCGTATCGCGTCGAGAATCCTGTCGTCATCCGCCGGGGCGATGCAGCGCAGATCGATCAGGCACGAGCCATCGTTGACGCGTGGCAGCACAGCCGGATCACCGGTGCGCAAAAGTCCTGCGAGTCCCTCTGGGAGCCGTAGTGCCCATCCCGGCAGAGGCACTCCCGGAGCGCCGCCGCCACCTACCCGACCGTCATGGGACACCACGGGCACGTCGAGTTCCCGGGCGAGCCGGTCCGTGCGGCGCTGCAAGTGCCCGGCGTCGGCGTGCAGGGCCCGGACAACCGGCGGCGGGCCGCCCGCCAGCGTGGCTTCCAAGGCGGCAAGGGCGAGTTTGTCAGCCCGGACCGCACGGGCGAGCGGGTGGCGGGCCAACCGCGTGATGATTTCCTTGCGGCCCAGCAGCAAGCCAGCCTGTGGGCCGCCGAGTAGCTTGTCACCGCTGGCGATCACGACGTCGGCTCCGCTCACCAAGGCGGAGGCGGCGTCCGGCTCCTCCGGCAGGAAAGGGTCGGGCGACAAGAGCCCGCTGCCCAGGTCGGCCACCAGAGGTACCCCGTGGGCGACGGTCAGCGGGCTGATTTCGTGCAACGGGACAGTGGAGGTAAATCCATCGACCCGGAAGTTGCTGGGATGGACCTTGAGTACGCACCCGGTGTTCGACCCCAGAGCACCGGCGTAGTCGTGTAGGTGGGTGCGGTTGGTCGTACCTACCTCGCGTAGCTTCGCCCCCGTCGACTCCATTAAGTCGGTCAGCCTGAAGCCGGCACCGATCTCGACCAGTTCCCCGCGGCTCACCACCACCTCCCGGCCGGCGGCCAAGGCAGTCGTGGCCAACACCAGCGCTGCGGCGCCGTTGTTCACCACCAGCGCATCCTCAGCCGCGGGACAGGCGGCGAGTAATGCAGCGCGCGCCCCGGCGCCGCGCCCGCTCCGGCTGCCGGTTGCCAAGTCGAGCTCCACGTCAACGTAGCCGCTGGCCGCGATAACAGCTTCCACCGCGTCTTCAGAAAGTGGAGCACGGCCGAGGTTGGTATGGACGATGACGCCGGTTGCGTTGAGCACCGGACGAAGGGTCGTCGCCGTGCGGTCGGCTACGGCGGCGATCAGTGTTCCTTCCACTTGTCCGGGCGGGAGCTCACCACGCCGTGCCTGATCCTGGATTTGACGAACGAGGTTGCGGATGACGCGCTCGTTCAGCCTGCTCCGGGCCTTGGAGACGGCCGGCAGAGCCAGCAGGTCATCGGTGCGCGGAATCAGGCGCCGGGGATCGACCGGGTCCACAGCCCTCCTCTGCTCGCGGCGCTCGGGCCGGAAGTTGGCGGTGGCGGACGGGAATCGAACCCGCCAGGCCGAGATGCTCGGCCGCACCGGTTTTGAAGACCGGGGGGCCCACCAGGACCCGGACGCCACCGGGGCTCAATATAGCAGGGTTGCCTGAAGGAGTACGCTAGGCGGGTGAACGAGGCCCAGACGCCAGTCCAGCAACTCGGTACCGGTGCTGCCGGAACTCTCCGGCTCACCGGCTATGCCCACGGTGGCGGCTGCGCGTGCAAGATTCCGCCCGGAGAACTCGAAGAAGCGGTACGCGGACTCACCGGCCAGCCCGGCGCCGATGTGCTGGTCGGGCTTGACAGCGGCGACGACGCAGCCGCCGTTCTGGTCCGTGGGGACCTGGCCGTATTGTCCACCGCTGACTTTTTCACCCCCGTGGTAGACGACGCCTTCGATTGGGGCCGGATCGCCGCCGCCAATGCGCTCTCCGACATTTACGCGATGGGCGGGCGCCCGATTATGGCGATTAACCTCGTCGGCTGGCCCCGTGGCGTACTGCCGCTGGAATTGATGACCGAGGTACTCCGCGGTGGCCTGAGCGTGGCCGCCGAGGCAGGGTGCCCGGTCATAGGCGGACACACTATCGACGATCCGGAACCGAAGTACGGCATGGCGGTCACCGGCGTCGTCCACCCCGACCGATTGCTGCGGAACGACGCCGCCCGGCCCGGGCTGCCCATCACGCTCACCAAACCGATCGGCGTCGGACTGCTCAACAACCGTCACAAGCAGACCGGCGAAGTGTTCACCGAAGCAGTAAAGACGATGACGCGCCTGAACCGCGACGCCGCCGAGGATGCGGTGGCGGCCGGTGTGCGGGCAGCCACGGACGTGACGGGCTTTGGCTTGCTCGGACACCTGTACAAGATGTGCCGGGCCTCCGGGGTCGGGGCAGTGGTGGACCGGAAAGCGGTGCCGCACGTCGACGGCGCCCGGGAAGCGTTGCGCGATGGGTTTGTCTCCGGCGGAACGCGGCGCAACCTGGACTGGGTGCGGCCCTACCTGCGTGCCGCCGCGGGCGTCACGGAGGACGATCTTCTCCTGCTCGCCGATGCACAGACCTCCGGCGGGCTACTCGTCGTCGGTGAATTGCCGGGCCATCCAGTCATCGGACACACCATCGCGGGCCAGGGCATCGAGATCCGCTGAAACCCGGCCATTCGTCTTCAGCCGCCGGTGGTGATCGCGTCGTCGGTGATTCCGGCCGCACGGCGGGCGGCGAGCCGCGTCTTCTGCGGTTCGATGGTGTACCGCGGATCTCTGGCCGAGGTGAGGCCCGCCTCAAATACACCAAAACGCGTCAGGGCGGACGCGGTCAGCAACGCGAGTCCGGAGGCCGCAGCCGCTCCGCGGTGTCGGCCGCCCAGCAGTGTTCCCAGCCCGCCGGCGACCGCCAAACGCTCGCTCCATTTCAGCATGGCGCCCGCCTTGCCCTGGTGTAGGGGTTCCGCCGCCACCGGGTCCATCCGTTGTTTCATGACTTTCATGGCAACCACCTCACCTAAGACGCCGAGCACGGCGAGCTTCCGGGCCGGCCCCGTTTCGCGCACCGGCGTGGTGACCATGGCGAGCCCGGCAGAAGCGAGGGCTGCCGAACTTACGAAGACGAACGGCAGTTCCTCGTGGGCAGCGTTCCACGTCGGTGTGGCGGTGTCTCCGAGCAGCACTGCCGTGTAAGCCGCCAGAGGTCCGGCAAAGACGGCGGCCTCGAAGCCGGCCGGTCCCTCGACAGCCCGCAGCACGCTCCGCAACGGGCCCAGCGGAAGCCGGGATCCGCTCATCCGGTCGATCTCCGCCACCGCCGAGACCCCCGCACCTGCGCTGAAGGCGCTGAGGATCCACGAGCCCACACTCATCGGCGAAGTGACCTTGAAGGTCCGCAGCATATGCAGAAAGCGCTCCGGCCTGCCGAGGTCCTTCACAAGCGCAACAGCCCCGGCACTTACCGCTGCCAAAGCGCTCAAACGCGCGTTACGGCGCAGCGTCGGCCGCCCGCTCAACTGGCCGCCGAGTCCGAGCAAAGCCGAGCCGGCGGCAACGCCGCCCAGGAACAGGTACGCGGCCACATCATTACCCCAGGGTGCCGGCTTTACAACCGGACGGCCGTAATACGAGCTGAATTCCGGCTCGGGAACCATAGGCATTTCCCGGGAGCCGTCGCCATTGGCCGGGCGGCGGCCCGGTCCTCGTTTGCCCTCCCGCCGGCGACGGCGGGCGGGTTCCGATGGCCGGAAGCTGTCGAACTCTGAGAGGGTCATGCACGCCCTCCCAGGAATGCCACTGCAACTGCCGCGGCCATGCCCGCTACTGCCATGCCGGCCCTTCGGTACATCTGCGGAAGGTCGGCCGTGGGTACCCGTGGGTCCGGCGGAAGTCCGTAGACCTCGGGTTCGTCGAGGAGCAGGAAGACTGATCCGGTTCCGCCGACGCCGTCGTTTTCGTTCGCACCGTAGAGCCTTGCCTCCGTCAGACCTTGCGCGTGCAGGCTGGAAACGCGTTCCCTGGCCGTCTCCACCATGTCGTCATGGTCGCCGAACTTGATAGACGTCGTAGGGCACGCTTTGGCGCACGCGGGGGTCTCATCCGCGACAAGCCGGTCGTAGCACAGCGTGCACTTCTGAGCGATGCCCGCATTGGGGACGGCGGGATGCTTGGCGTGCTGGTCGTTCCTGCTGGTGGCCACCTTGACCGAGCCATCGGCGCGGCGCTCGATGACGCCGAAAGGACATCCGGCGACGCAGGTTCCACAGCCGTTGCAGACGTCATCCTGTACCACCACGGTGCCGAATTCGGTGCGGAAAAGCGCTCCGGTGGGGCACACATCGAGGCACCCGGCGTGCGTGCAGTGCTTGCAAACGTCGGAGGACATCAACCACCTGAAGTCTGCCGTGTCCGGGGGCGTGGTGTCGGCCTCGGCCAGGTCCGTCGCAGCTGGCGATGCCGTGGCCGGCGGACCAATACGCGGCATGCCCAGGCTCACCAGGGCGCGGCCTGATTCCCGCGCCTCCACAATGCGGTCCTGACCTTGCTCGATGAACGCCACATGACGCCAAGTGCTGGCGCCCAGCGCCCCGGTGTTGTCGTAGGACGACCCGAGCAGCTCCAGATTGCCGTCCTGCGGGTTATGGTTCCACTCCTTGCAGGCAACCTCGCAGGCCTTGCACCCGATGCAGATCGAGGTGTCGGTGAAAAAGCCCTTCCGCGGATGGCTGTGCTCCCAGTGGGCATCGGCGGTGGGGTCGGTCGGTCCGGACAGCTGGCCCATCTAGTCCTCCAACATCGGATTGGTAATGGCGCGGTTGCCGGTCTCGGCGGTCAGTCCCGCCCGCGCCTGATAGGCGGCGACCATTGCCCGCAGTTCCTGCCCGCGCGGCCGGCGGCCCGGGCGGATATCGCAGGAGGCGACCTTGGACTCCTGGATCTGGACGTTGGGGTCCAGCGTCACGCCAAGCAGGTCATTGGCGGCGTCGCCACTGACGACGGCGTTACTGCCCACGCCCCAGTGGTAGGGCAGCCCGATCTGGTGCACGGTGTGACCGCCCACGGCCAGGGGTTTCAGCCGGTCAGTGATGAGCACCTTCGCCTCTATGGCCGAGCGGGGCGAAATAATGGTGGCCCACCCGTAGGGCTCAAGCCCCCGCTCGGCAGCCAGTTCAGGCGAAACCTCACAGAACATCTCCGGCTGCAATTCGGACAAGTAAGGAAGCCAGCGGCTCATCCCGCCGGCGGTGTGATGCTCAGTAAGCCGGTACGTGGTGAAGACGTACGGGTACACGTCGGCGCCGGGAGTACCGGCACTTGGCGCACTGAAGTTGCCCGCGTGCGGGAACACCAACCGCGCCGGACTCTGCTGCTGCGGGTAGAGCGCGTTGGCCACGGGGGATTCCTGAGCCTCGTAGTGGGTGGGAAGGGGCCCATCCACAAGGCCCTTCGGGGCGAACAGCCAGCCCTTGCCGTCGGCCTGCATGATGAAGGGGTCATCTCCGCTAAGGGCTGCAGGGCCGCCGAGGGCCGGGTCGGGCTGGCTTCCCGGAGCCCGGTCCACCGGGAAATCGGGAACGTCGTCGCCGACCCACTTTCCTTGCTCCTGGTCCCACCAGATGTATTTCTTCCGCTCGCTCCACGGCTTACCGGCGGGATCCGCGGACGCACGGTTGTAGAGGACCCGGCGGTTGGCCGGCCATGCCCAGCCCCATTCCGAAGCCACGGGCCCTTGTTCCTGACCAGGCTTACGGTTGGCAGCGTGGTTGGAGCCACCAGCGTAAACACCGGTGTAGATCCAACAGCCAGCGGCCGTGGAACCGTCGGCGCGAAGTTCGGTGTAGGCGGAGAGGGGCTTACCGGCGTCCGGTCCAGCCAGTTGGCGGCCGTTGATCTCCGCAAGCACAGCCTCGGCATCCGGATCGCCGTGCTCATCCGTGGGATAGTCCCAGGTCAGGTCGAGCAGCGGACGGTCCCGCTCGTCCTCGGAGCCAGCCAGCTTCGCCCGGATCCGTTGGCCTAGCTCGAAGAAGAACTGCAGTTCGCTCTGGCACTCCCCGGGCGGTGCCACCGCCTGGTGCCGCCACTGCAGCAGACGCTGGGTTTGCGTGAACGAGCCCGCTTTCTCCACATGGGTGGCTGCGGGCAGGAAGAAGACTTCGGTCTCGATGTCCTCGGTGCGCAGTTCGCCGGATTCGATCTCCGGGCCGTCCTTCCACCAGGTGGCCGACTCGATCATGTTCAGGTCACGCACCACCAGCCACTTCAGATGGGACATGCCAAGCCGTTGCAGCCGGCCGTTGGCCGAGCCCACTGCGGGGTTCTGTCCAAGGATGAAGTAGCCCTCCACCTCGTCCTTGAGCATGCTCATAGTGGTCTCATATGTGCCGTGCGCCCCCGTCAGCCGCGGAAGGTAATCATAGGCCCAGTCGTTGTCCGCGGTCGCGGCTTCACCCCACCAGGCCTTCAGCAGGCTGACGGTGTAGGCGTCGGCGTCGGCCCAAAAGCCCTTTTGCTGTTTTGACCCGACGGCTGCCAGATATTCACTGAGGCTGTCGTGGCGGCCGGCACTGGGCATCGGCAGGTAGCCGGGTAGCAGGTTGAACAGTGTGGGGATGTCGGTGGACCCCTGGATGCTGGCATGGCCGCGAAGGGCCATGATCCCGCCGCCGGGGCGCCCCACGTTTCCCAGCAATAGCTGAAGGATCGCCGCGGCCCGGATGAACTGCGCTCCCAAGGAGTGCTGAGTCCAACCCACCGCGTAGGCAAAGCAGGTAGTCCGGTCGCGTCCCGAGTTTTCCGTGATGCTGCGGGCAAGATACTCGAAATCCGCCACTTTGATGCCGCACATGTCCCGGACCATCTCCGGGGTGTACCGGGCATAATGCCGCTTGACGATCTGGAAGACCGTCCGGGGGTCTTGCAGTGTGTCGTCCCGCTGAACTTCGGCATGCTCCAGCGGCGGCCCGCCACTGCCGAAGGTGTCGGCGGCAGCACGGGCGGACGCTTCGGCGCCGTGTTCGCGGCTGGGCCCGGGCTCATGAATCGCGCCCTCACCTTGTTCCGCGTACGCCCAGGACGACGTGTCGTACGCCCTTTTTTCCGGATCGAAACCGGAGAACAGGCCGCCCAGGTCCTCGGCATCGCGGTAGTCCGCATGCACCAGCGTCGCCGCATTGGTGTACGCGCCGACGTACTCCTTGAACCAGAGGTCATTGGTGATGACGTAGTTAATCAGGGCACCCAGAAGGACGACGTCAGAGCCGGCCCGGATCGGAATGTGCTTGTCCGCGACGGCGGAGGTACGCGTGAAGCGGGGATCGACGTGGATGACCTTAGCTCCGCGTGCCTTAGCCTCCGCAACCCACTGGTATCCCACCGGGTGGCATTCGGCCATGTTGGAGCCCTGAATGACGATGCAGTCGGCATTGGCCATGTCTTGCAGTGATTGCGTCGCACCACCGCGCCCAAACGAGGCTCCCAAACTGGGAACCGTGGAGGAGTGTCAAATGCGGGCTTGGTTCTCGATCTGTACCGCACCGGCAGCCGTGAAGAGTTTCTTGATCAGGTAGTTCTCTTCGTTATCGAGTGTTGCCCCGCCCAGCGAAGCAATCCCCATCGTGCGGCGAAGCAGCCTGCCTTCCTCGTCTTCTTGCTGCCACGTCCTGCGGCGGGTCTCGATGAAGCGGTCCGCCACCATGTCGACGGCGGTGGCCAGGTCCAGGTGCTGCCACTGGGTGGAGCGCGGCGCACGGTAAAGCACACCGGTTTGACGGCCTGGCGAGTTGACCAACTGTTCACTGGCAGAGCCCTTGGGGCACAAGCGGCCGCGGGATATTGGCGAATCCGGATCGCCCTCGATTTGAACGACCTTTTCGTCCTTGACGTAGACCAGTTGTCCGCAGCCCACGGCGCAATACGGGCACACGCTCTGCACCACGCGGTCAGCGGTGACCGTCCGTGGAGTAATGGCCCTGGTCTGCGGGGATGTCACCGCCGGACCGCGGCCCAAGAGGTCGCCCGTACTCAACTGCCGGACAACCGGCCACTGAAGAAAACTGCGTCGTGCCATGAAAGGAGCCTACCCAATCAGGGCCCCGGGGAACAGGGGCGGGTACTGACTGTGGAGGAACGAGTGTCATGGTTTCCGCAACAGACCCCCTGCCAGCTTCTTCCCGTTTGTTATGTCGATTATTGGGAATGCAGACAGAGAATGCCGCTCGGAGGACGCAACGAGTGCGACTGCGGATAACGCTGACCGCCACACCGCTTTAGAATTTCTGGTAGCTGCCACCCGGGACCAGGGACGGGAAACCACGATGAAAGGAAGCCCATGAACACTGACCCAAGCAAGGCCGGCGCCGTGAATGCTGAGCCACTCACCGTGGACCCTACCGGGCAGGACCCCACCTGGCAGGACCCCACCGTTAAGGACCCTGCTGCGGATGTGAAGCTGCAGCTTCAACTTGCTATTTTCGAGGCCAGCAAGGACTCCGAAGGCAAAAGCCTCGCCGAGATCCTAGAAAGCCTGCGGTCCGCCTTCGCCGCGCGCGGCGTTGCGGAACCGCCGGCCACGTGGTTAGAATCCGTCGCCTCTTCAGCGTTCTATGGTGAGCCCTACCTCCTTGATTTCCCCACTGCGATCGCAGCAGACGCCGTCGTGCCCGCTCCGAATCAGGAAGTCCGGAACCGCCTCGCGGCCCGCCGCGACCTTCGGGCGGAAGACCTTCCGCCCGGAATCTTCCCCTCCGGGAACGATTGGGACGTGCCCGTCATCGAAGCTCCCGCGGGTGCCCCCGAGCCTGTCAACCCGGCCACCATGTCCCGGCGGGCGACGAGAATCGCTGCGGGCCTGGCGTTCGTAGGAGTTGTGGCCGCGGCCACCGTCGTGATCGTCCAGTCTGCCCGTGCATCCAACCGACACAGGACGACCCTGCGGGCCCGCACCCCTGGAGGGAGAGTCAGCTAAGGCAGCAAGCTCAGCTGCCCGCTGGCTCCCCGCCGCTTGGAGAAGAGGTTATTCTGCGACGGAACGTGGTGGAGTTCCGCTTTAACGTCTGAGTCAGCTCCGGTACCTCCCGGGAATCCTCGGCCGAAGTGTTGGGGAACTTAACGTTCTTCCGAGACGGTGATTGTTCCCGAGGCGGTGGCGGCTCGGAGTGCGCTAGCCTGAACGGCGTGGACCGCATAGACATGGATGACGCTGCAACGCTCGTGACCCTGCTGCATGATGGGAGGCGCTCCTCGTCGCTCCGTGCGCTGCTGCCGGGGTGGGACATGCTGCAGGCCGACGTCCCTTCCCGGGAACAGGTAGAGACGGCAATAGCGGTCCTGGTCGGTTCCGGCCTTGCTGAGGTCGACTCATCGTGGGGGATGCGGCTCACGGAGCAGGGCGTGCAGCTCAGGCGGTCCGTGAAAGGTGCTCGGGGGATGCGGGAGATCCCGGGGGCAATCAGCGATCTGCTGGTAGGACGCCAGTTGAGCCGTGCAACGCTGAGTCTTCCTCACGAGGTCTTTGATGCGGCGCGCGAGGACTATCTGGACGAGGCCCAACGCAGGGCTGAGCGCCGATCGCGACATCGCTGGTGGTGGCCCGACGCATCCAGGCCCCGTCCAAGGAAGCCGTCGAGCTAGGATCGCCGCGCCGCTGAGCATGCCGGCGTTGTCGCGGACTAGCTGCGCCAGCTGGGTCACCCGAACACATCCGAGTCGTTCACCCGTCTGGCCGACCACCTGCGCAGCGGTGTGACGAGGGCCGCGCAGGGAGTTCAAAGCAGACTTGTGTTCTATGCTGCGGGCGGGTTGCGGAAAGATCGCGGGCCAGCGGTTGCCAACGGCGGCCTGAATCCACAGGTCCTCGACCGTGCACCGCTGGTGGCGGAGACGTTTATTCGTTACGGAACGTCGTGGAGTTCCGCTTCAACGTCTAGTTTCTGATCTGCTTGAGGCCAAAAGCGATAGCCGCTAAGAACACGTGTTCTTGGCGGCTATCGCTTTTGCGAGCGGGTGAGGGCTTCACGGACGGTTGGTTATGAGGCGGACTCAAGCCAGGAGCTAACGGCGTCCCGTGCGCGGCGGGCTGCTCGTGGAACAGGGAGTGGCCGGCACCCTCGACGACGGTGAACCGGGACGTGGGCAGCGCTTCTGCCCTTTCTTCGGCAGCGTTCAGAGGGATGAGGCGGTCCTGGGCTCCGTGGATGATCGCAGTCGGGCAGGCGCTGGACGGCAGAATCGAGCGGAGATCGGCGCGCTGCACGACTGCCTGCTGCTGTCGGAGAAAGGCTTGTGCACCGACTGGGCTGGTCATGGCGCGCCAGGCGGCTAGGAGTGCATCGTCGGATTCGTTGTCTGCTGCGACGACGCCGGGGAAGGCGGCGTCGACAACAGCGTCGAAATGGCCGCCTTCAACGCGCACGGACTGGCGCGCCCGCGCTTGGAGCTGCTCCGCGGAGTCGGCTCGCGCGGACGTGCTTACGAGTGCGAGAGCGGTGACGCGATCTGGCGC
Source organism: Arthrobacter sp. P1_D4 (assembly GCF_056406115.1). Classification (NCBI taxonomy): domain Bacteria; kingdom Bacillati; phylum Actinomycetota; class Actinomycetes; order Micrococcales; family Micrococcaceae; genus Arthrobacter; species Arthrobacter sp. P1_D4. The sequence continues at coordinate 244,923 of NZ_JBFUAU010000009.1, forward strand.
TTGTCGGATGACTTCAAGGGCGACGTACCCTCCCATGCTTGTTCCGAGAACAGCAATGTCGCCGACGTTCTCGCAAGAGAAGAGCAGAGCAGAGGCGGTATCAGGACAATCTTCACGTTCTCAGTCTTGCTGCACCCGCCGACAATAAACTATCGACGCAGGCGTTCTGGCTCACGGTAATCATTTCGACCGTCAGAACAGACCAACCGCGTTGATCCAACGAACGAAACCGAATCTGTTATCAACGGGCGATGCTTACGGGCTTTACGGCCAGGTTGTTAGGATCGGGCCGACCATACTGACCATGAGCGTTTACCCGAGAGCGAGGATCCGTGAAAGCCGACCATTATGACAGTTTTGCCGGGAGCTACTCGGCGGAAAACGAGTCCAGCCTCCTCAACGCCTACTACGAGCGGCCGGCGATGATTGGCCTCGCCGGCGACGTCGACGGCCACCGGGTCCTGGATGCAGGGTGCGGCTCCGGGCCCCTGTCCGCGGCACTGAGCGCGAAGGGCGCGATCATGACCGGCTTCGATTCCAGTCCTGCGATGCTCGAATTTGCAAGACAGCGACTGGGCGCAACCGCAGATCTCTACTTGGCCGACCTCAGCAAGCCGCTCCCTTTCGCGGATGGTTCCTTCGACGACGTTGTCTCGTCCTTGGTCCTGCACTACCTGGAGGACTGGTCAGCGCCGCTTGCCGAACTGCGGCGCGTGCTGAAGCCGGGCGGTCGTCTGATCCTGTCGGTCAACCACCCCACGGTCAGCGTGATCACCCAACCAGCCGAGGACTACTTCGCCATCCGGCAGTACTCGGAGGATTACGAGTTCGATGGCGAGCCTGCGGTTCTGACTTTCTGGCACCGACCACTTCACGCGATGATCAACGCCTTCACGTCGGCGGGATACCGCGTAGCCACCGTGAGCGAACCAGGGCCATCTCCAGACACGCCGCACGAAATCCTTCCGCCGCGCATCCTCACCGGTGAGAAGACAGCATTCCTGTCCTTTATCTTCTTTGTCCTCGAAACCGGCTGATGGCAGCTGAGGGACGTGAGGACACGAGCCGCCGCCGTCCCAAGTTCAAGCCAACGACCTGTCGCGATGGTCAACTGATGAGAAGGAGGCTCTTCGCCGCCCGGCAGCGCGGTAATTCTGCCAAGTAATTAAGGATTAACTGGAGGAGCCCCGATTCTCGGATCGGGGCTTTTCCTGTGTGCGGCGCTTTTATCCTTTTGTTACGCCGCCGTCAACGTTTTGTTGGAAAGCTGGGCCTGCGGAACCTGCCCAATGTTGCAGCTCCATAACGAACTTTACGGTGAGTCAACTTTGGTGGCTCCGAACGGCCTTTGGGGTTACGCTTCATGCCATGTGAGACGGGCCACACTGCCGCTGGGGGAGTGTGGACGTCTGTCTGGCGCCTTCGGCGCCGGTCTCACCCACACCACAGAAACAAGGAGGCGGAATGCGCTTGGGTCGTATTTCCAAAGCAGTGGGCGTGGCGGCAGCAGCTGCCATCGCCCTCAGCGCCTGCGCGGGCAACAGCGGCGGGACAACCCCGACCACTGCGGCGGCAGCAAGCAAGCAAGGCGGATCGGCAACCGTAGTAGAGGTCAACGCGTTTAACACGTTCAACCCGAACACGGCCGATGGAAACACTGACATCAACTCAAAGGTCAGCTACGCCACGCACTCGGGCTTCTTCTACATCGACAACAAGCTCAACGTTGTCCGCAATGAGAAGTTCGGCAAGATGGAAAAGGTCTCTGACGATCCGCTGACGGTGAAGTACACCATCAACGACGGCGTGAAGTGGTCCGACGGCACTCCTGTTACCGCGGCCGACCTTGTGCTGCAGTGGGCCGCCTTCTCCGGTTACTACAACGACGCCGACGCGGAAGGTAAGACAGGAACGTCCTACTTCTCCTACGCCGGTGACCCCACCGGTATCGCCCTCACCGACTTCCCGGAACTCGGTGACGACGGCCGCAGCATGACGCTGAAGTACTCCAAGCCCTTCGCGGACTGGGAAATCGCCATCGGCGGCCCCGGCATCGACATCCCCGCCCACGTCCTGGCCAAGAAGGCAGGCCTGGCGGACACCAAGGCGTTCATTGACCTGTTGAAGGGCATGCCCCGCGGCGATTCCAAGGCCCCCAAGCCGGCGAACGCCCAGCTCAAGGCTATGGCGGACATGTGGAACACGGGCTTTGACACGAAGACCCTGCCGGCTGATCCGAGCCTGTACCTCTCCAATGGCCCGTTCCTCGTCAAGACCATCAACCAGGACCAGTCCCTGACCATGGTCAAGAACAAGGACTACAACTGGGGACCGGAAGCCAATCTGGACGAAATCACCGTCCGCTACATCGGTGAGGCACCCGCCCAGGTCCAGGCTCTCAAGAACGGCGAGGCCGACATCATCGCCCCGCAGGCATCCGCGGACACCGTGGAGCAGCTCAAGGCACTCGAAAGTCAGGGCGTGACGGTCGACGTCGGCAACCAGCTCGCGTACGACCACATCGACCTGAACTACTCGGGCCCGTTTGCCGACAAGAACGTCCGCGAGGCGTTCATGAAGGCCGTCCCGCGTACGGACATCGTCGACAAGATCGTCAAGAAGCTGGATCCGAAGGCTGCACCGCTTGACTCCCAGCTCTTCGTTCCGGACCAGGCCCCGTACGCCGACTCGGCCAAGAACAACGGTTCCTCCTCCTACCAGGGTGTGGACATCGAGGGTGCCAAGAAGCTCCTCAACGGCGCCACCCCCGAAGTTCGCATCATGTACAACAAGGACAACCCCAACCGTGTTGACGCTTTCTCCCTGATCAGCGAGTCCGCCACCAAGGCCGGCTTCAAGATCGTCGACGGCGGCCTCGGCAAGTCTGACTGGGGCAAGGCCCTCGGTGACGGCAGCTACGATGCCACCATCTTTGGCTGGAGCAACTCGGGTGTCGGCGTCTCCGGCGTTCCGCAGATCTTCAAGTCCGGCAACGACTCCAACTTCAACAAGTTCAGCGACCCCGCAGCCGACAAGCTGATGGACGAACTGATTGTCACCACCGACAAGAGCAAGCAGGACGGCCTCGTTGCGCAGATCGACAAGATGATCTGGGATTCGGCCTACGGCCTGCCGCTGTTCCAGTCGGTTGGCGTGGACGCGTACAGCGACCGCATCACCGGTGTGAAGTACATGCCGAACCAGACCGGCGTTTGGTGGAACTTCTGGGAATGGGCGCAGAAGTAGCCCGCGACCCCAAGTAACACTGCTGGAAAGGCGTCGGGACCACAGCTTCTTCGGTCCCGGCGCCTTTCTGGCGACATCCCTGACGATGCCGTGGTCCCGCCACATCGGCGGGAACCGGCCAAACTCCGCGACCGGTCCGGGCAATCCCTGGGCCCGAATTCCGAGGTTCTATTCCAATGGTGACCTACATCTTCCGGCGGCTCGTGACTGCCGCCCTCATCCTTCTCGGTGCGTCCTACCTCGTATATCTCCTGACAGCGGCGTCCGGCGATCCCCTCGAGGAATTCCGCGCCAACCCCACGCCCCAGAAGCAGCAGCTCATGGACGCGAGGACCGAGCTCCTGCAGCTGGACACCCCGGCCCCGCTGCGGTACTTCAAATGGTTCGGCGGCGCTGTCCAGTGCCTCGTTCCGTTCGCCAACTCCTGTGACCTCGGGAAGAACATCGCCGGTCAGCCCATCACCGAGGCCCTCGGCTTCGCGCTCGTCCAGACCCTGACCCTCGTCACCGCGGCAACGGTGCTCGCCATCCTGATCGGCATCACCCTGGGCATCGTCACCGCCCTGCGGCAGTACAGCACCTTGGATTACGGCGTGACGTTCATGGCCTTCCTGTTCTTCTCCCTGCCGATCTTCTGGGTCGCCGTCCTGCTCAAGGAATTCGGCGCCATCGGCTTCAACGACTTCCTGCGGAACCCCGACGTGCCGCTGCCCGCGGCCCTCGGGATTGGCGTCGTCGTCGGCGCGGTGACAGCCGTCGCGGCGGGCGGGACCATGCGGCGCCGGCTGCTGGCCGGCGCCGTCGCCTTCGGCTTCGTCACCGCGGTGCTCATTTACTTCTCCGCCACCGAATGGTTCAAGACCCCGGGCCTGGGCCCCGTGGTCATCGCCATCGCCGGTGTCGGCATCGCGTTCGCCGTGACCCTGCTCTCCGCCGGGCTGAAAAACCGCAAGGCCCTGCAGTCGGCCCTCATCGCCGTCGGCGTTGGAGTCGTGTTCTACTTCCTCCTTCAGCCGCTGCTCAACGAGGCCACATTCCTGATGATCGTGCTCCTGGCGGTCGCCTTCGTCCTGATCGGCATGGGCATCGGCTACCTGGTGGGCGGCTACGACCGTGGGCAGTCCATGCGGGCGGCAGCCATCACCTCGTTCCTGGTCGGATTCCTGATCCTGCTGGACCGGTACATGCAGGCGTGGCCCAGCTACTTCAACAACAGCCGTGTGCGCGGCCGGCCGATCGCCACCATCGGTGCCAGCACGCCGAACATCCAGGGCGACTTCTGGGTCCTGAGCCTTGACTCCTTTACCCACCTGATCCTGCCCACCCTGGCCCTGATCCTCATTTCACTGGCCAGCTACACCCGCTTCACCCGGGCTTCGATGCTCGAAATCATGAACATGGACTACATCCGAACGGCCCGGGCCAAAGGCCTGAGCGAGCGGACCGTCATCATGCGCCACGCCTTCCGCAACGCCCTGATCCCGATCGCCACGATCGTGGCCTTCGACATTGGGGCGCTGATCGGCGGTGCCGTCATCACCGAAACCGTCTTCTCGGTCCGCGGCATGGGCTTCCTGTTCCTGGACGGGATCGCGCACACCGATCCCAACCCGGTCATGGGCGTCTTCATCTGCGTGGCCATCACGGCCATGGTCTTCAACCTCATCGCGGACCTCGCCTACTCCGCACTGGATCCGCGCGTAAGGGTAAAAGCATGAGCCAGCCAAGTCAGCAGGAAGTAATCATGGCCGAAGACGAAGCCTCGCGGATATCAGCCGCGGCCGGCGTTGAGCCGGTCCTTGAGGCCAAGGGCCTCAGCCAGGGCCAGATCGTCCGGAAGCGTTTCCTCGGACACTCCGGCGCCATTATCGGCCTCGTGGTGTTCGCCTTCATTTTCGTTCTGGCCTTCACCTCGGTGGGCTACCTGGGAATCCCCGGCTGGTGGAAGTACAACCACACGCAAGTCTCGCCACTGGTCAACGGCGGCGCACCCACCTCCTCGCTGTGGCCGCTGGCCTGGGGCGAACATCCGTTCGGCCAGGACCGGATCGGCCGCGACCTCTTCGCCATGACCATGCGCGGCGCGCAGCAGTCCATCACCATCATGATCGTGATCGGCCTCATCGCCGGCCTGATCGGCGTCGTGGTCGGTGCCATCTCCGGCTACTTCCGCGGCTGGTCCGAAGCCATCCTGATGCGCCTGACCGACGTCATCATCATCATTCCCGCGCTGCTGCTGGCCGCCGTCATGGCCGCCCTCGCCGGCCGCCGGGACCAGGGAAGCTGGTTCGCCTCCTTCGCCAGCACCAACGGCGTCCTGGCCCTCGGGATCTTCCTGGGCCTGATCAGCTGGGTCGCCTTGGCCCGCCTGATGCGCGGCGAATTCCTGTCCCTGCGCGAACGCGAGTTCGTGGATGCGGCCCGGATTTCCGGCGCCAGCAACGCCAGGATCATCTTCAAGCACATCCTGCCCAACGCCGTCGGCGTGCTGATCGTCAACGTGACCCTGACCATGTCCGCCGCGATCCTCACCGAGACGGCGCTGAGCTACCTCGGCGTCGGCGTCAAGGCCCCGGACACGTCACTGGGCCTGCTCATCTCCCAGAACCAGCAGGCCTTCGCCACACGGCCCTGGCTCTTCTGGTTCCCGGGCATGTTCATCGTGCTCATCTGCCTCAGCATCAACTTCATCGGCGACGGCCTGAGGGACGCCTTTGACCCGCGGCAGAAGAAGTTCAATGCCAAGAAGGCGGCCGATCATGGGGGCGCCGCGGTGCAGGCAGGTACCGTCACCGGACTTGGCGCCCCGGCGCCTGAGGATCCCCGCAACGACGGGCCGGCTGACGGAACACGGGGCCAGTAGATGCCGGCCCCCTGCAGGACCGCTCTAACCGGCGGTAATCGCCAGGTAGCTTGCCGCCAGGAGCAGTACGACGGCGCCAATCGCCACCCAGCGGACGGTCACCGTTGCCGCGGTGCTGGCGGCGTCGCCTGCGGCGAGCTGCCCGCCTTCCACGAGGTCATGCCACCGGGCCCGCACCATCATGGCAGCCTGGCCGGAATCCGTGGTCTTCAGATCTCCCGGACGGACCGACTTGCCGGGACCGTAGGTGGTTGCCGGCAGGCCGTGGAGGTCCTCCGGGCGGGCATGGCGGCCGCCCCAGATACCGGGGGCGGGCGCGGCCCAGGAGGTGTAGCTCTTCCGGGCGGTGACCAGCGTCAGTGCAAAACGGGTATCGACGTGCACCAGCGCTGCCCACGGCACCTCAATCGAGCGGAACGGATTCTCCAGGGTGACGCCGGCATCGTGGACTACAACGGACGGCATCCAGAACAGTTGCCAGCCCATGAAGGCAATGAAAGCCAGCGGGGCGATGCCGCCCAGCGCCCCCGGACCCGCCATGACGACCGTGACCACGACACCGAACGCGGCCACCGCCCAGGACAGCAACGCGAACCACTTGTTGGTTCGTGCTTTGAAGACTTCAACATTTCCGGCGTGCGGCGTAGAGCTCATGCCCCCAATAATTCAGTATTCCGAGCCGCAGCACTAATCCCCGGTGCACCGGCGGCCCGGGCGGAAGGATAGCCCATCATGACTGACTTCATCACCCTCGATCCGCCGGCGTCACCTGTGCCTGGCAAAGGCGAAACTGTCCTGGAGGTCCGGGATCTCAGCGTGGATTTCGGCGTGGACAAGAAATGGGTCCCGGCAGCGATCGGCCTGAACTACGAGGTCCGGGCCGGCGAAGTACTCGCCATCGTGGGGGAGTCCGGCTCCGGAAAGAGCGCCAGTTCAATGGCGCTGCTGGGCCTGCTGCCGAGTAACAGCCGTGTGACAGGAAGTGTCAAGCTCGCCGGCCGTGAGCTGCTGGGGAGCAATGAGGCCAATATCCGCGCGGTGCGCGGCAAGGACGTCGCGGTGATCTTCCAGGAGCCGATGACGGCCCTGAACCCGGTGTACACAGTGGGGTCGCAGATTGTAGAAACTGTGCGTCTGCACAACGAGGTTTCCCCGGAAGAAGCCCGGCTCCGTGCCCTGCGCATGCTGGAACTTGTCGAACTGCCCGATCCGGAGAAAGCCTTCCGGTCTTACCCGCACCAGCTTTCCGGCGGCCAGCGCCAGCGCGCCATGATCGCTCAGTCGCTCTCCTGCGACCCGAAGCTGCTCATTGCCGATGAGCCGACCACGGCCCTCGACGTGACCGTCCAGGCCGAAATCCTTGACCTCATGCGCAACCTGCGGAACAAACTGGACAGTGCCATTGTCCTCATCACCCACGACATGGGAGTGGTGGCCGACCTCGCCGACCGGATCGCCGTCATGCGCAAGGGCCTGATCGTGGAGACGGGCACGGCAGCGCAGATCTTCCACAACCCGCAGCACGAGTACACCAAGGCGCTGCTGGCTGCGGTCCCGCATCTGGGCCAGGGCGGCGCGGATTCCACGGCGGACGTGGACGTCACCGCCGCCCTCGCCGCCGCGACCCACGTCGAGATCCTCTCCATTCCTGAAGACGAGCTGATCCGGCGCGAGCGCGAAAACGCCGCCGCCCTCGCCGCGGCCGAGGCGGCCAAGCCGAAGGGCGAGCCGGTCCTGGAGCTCACCGATGTCGCCATCGAGTACCCGAAGCAGGGCCGGGTGCCGGCGTTCCGTGCCGTGGAAGGGGCCAACCTGGTCATCTATCCCGGACAGGTGGTCGGTCTCGTCGGCGAGTCGGGCTCCGGAAAGACCACCATCGGCCGGGCCGCCGTCGGCCTGCTGCCGGTGGCGGCAGGCACCATGCGGGTAGTCGGGCAGGACATTTCCGCCGCCAAGAGGAACGGCCGCCAGCTCCACGAGATGCGCCGGCATGTCGGCATGGTGTTCCAGGATCCGTCGTCGTCCCTGAACCCCCGGCTGCCCATCGGGGAAAGCATCGGGGAGCCGATGTTCCTGGCACGGGCCGCAAAGGGCGCCGACCTGCAGCGGCGGATTGAGGCGCTGCTGGACCAGGTCGAGCTGCCGCGCGATTACCGCAACCGCTACCCGCACGAGCTCTCCGGCGGGCAAAAGCAGCGCGTGGGGATTGCCCGTGCCCTCTCGCTCAAGCCCAAGCTGATGGTCGCCGACGAGCCCACTTCCGCCCTCGACGTCTCAGTCCAGGCCAAGGTGCTCGATCTGTTCCAGAACCTGCAGAAGGAACTGGGGTTCGCGTGCCTCTTCGTCACCCATGACCTCGCGGTGGTGGACGTGCTCGCGGACCGGATCTGTGTCATGCAGCGCGGCAGGATCGTGGAGCAGGGGACCCGCGACCAGATCCTCCGCAATCCCCAGGAGCCCTACACCCAGCGGCTTTTGGCGGCGGTTCCGCTGCCGGATCCGGACAAGCAGCGCGAGCGGCGCGAACTGCGCGCGCAGCTGCTGTCAGGGGCCAGCTGAGGCTTACCCGGAGGGGGCTGGAACGGGGGCGAAAACCGGCGGATTCCAGTTAAGCGCGAGTAACCCAGGTCACACTGCGGGCGAATACTACCAGTCAGTAGCGTGTGACTTGAAATACCCTCCACTTGACGTTAGTCGTCATGAGATTGTCGGATCACGGTTTGGCAACAGAGTTCCAACATCTGGACGGTTTAGGGCTAGGCTACTTCCATATGTAGGCCACGTCACAGGGGATACCCCTGTGCCTGCTTACGGGGAAGCATAAGTTTTTCCCTCACGAACTCCCACAACTCATAGGAGGCGGAATGCGTTTTTCGCGCACTTCCAAAGCACTGGGCATGGTGGCTATCGCCGCCCTCGCCCTGACCGGATGCGGTGCCAGCGGCTCCGCAACCGGTAGCGGCAGTACCGGCGGCGACACGAGCAAAGTGATCCTCGCCGACGGCTCCGAACCCCAGCGTCCCCTCATGCCCGCCGACACCAACGAAGTCGGCGGTGGCAAGGTCATCGACATGATCTTCGCGGGTCTGGTCAGCTACGACCCCAGCGGCAAGCCGGTCAACGAACTCGCCGAGTCCATCGAGGGCAAGGACGGCCAGCACTTCACCATCAAGGTCAAGAAGGGCCAGAAGTTCACGAACGGCGAGGCCATCACGGCCAAGTCCTTCGTCGATTCCTGGAACTTCGGCGCCGCAGCCAAGAACGCCCAGCTCAGCGGTGGCTTCTTCGAAAGCATCAAGGGCTACGACGAAGCCAGCGCAGAAGGCTCCACGGTTGAAACCATGTCCGGCCTGAAGGTCGTTGACGACCAGACGTTCACCGTCGAACTGAAGCAGCCGGAATCTGACTGGCCGCTTCGCCTTGGCTACACCGCGTTTGTTCCGGTTCCCTCCGGTGCCCTGAAGGACCCGAAGGGCTTCGGCGAGAAGCCGGTCGGCAACGGCCCGTACAAGCTCGCGGACGGCGGCTGGCAGCACAACGTGCAGATCCAGCTCGTTCCGAACCCGGACTACAACGGCCCGCGCAAGGCCAAGAACGCCGGCGTGACGTTCAAGATCTACCAGAACGACGACTCCGCGTACCAGGACCTGATGTCCAACAACCTGGACATCCTGCAGACCATCCCGACCAGCGCGCTGAAGAACTTCAAGACTGACCTCGGCGACCGCACCATCAACAAGCCGTACGCCGGCAGCCAGACCATCGCCATCCCGGAATACCTGCCGGAATGGAGCGGCGAGGCCGGCAAGCTCCGCCGCCAGGCGATCTCCATGGCGATCAACCGCGAAGAGATCACCAAGGTGATCTTCAACGGCGCACGCCAGCCTGCCAAGGACTTCACGGCCCCCGTGCTTGACGGCTACAGCGACTCGATCGCCGGAGCCGAGAACCTGACTTTCAACGCCGACAAGGCCAAGGAAGCCTGGGCCAAGGCCGACGCCATCCAGAAGTGGGACGCGAACAAGACGTTCACCATTGCCTACAACGCCGACAAGGGCGGACACAAGGCCTGGGTTGAGGCAGTAGTCAACCAGCTCAAGAACACGCTCGGCATCAAGGTTGAAGGCAAGCCGTACGCCACCTTCAAGGAAGCCCGCAACGACGCCACCGCCAAGACCCTCACCGGCTCCATCCGTGCGGGCTGGCAGGCAGACTACCCGTCGCTGTACAACTTCCTCGGCCCGATCTACAAGACCGGTGCCGGCTCCAACGACGCCAGCTACGCCAACCCGACGTTCGACAAGGCCATCTCCGACGGCCTGAACGCCGCGTCGGTCAGCGACGGCAACAAGGCCATGAACAAGGCCCAGGAGATCCTCCTGACGGACCTGCCGGCCATCCCCCTGTGGTACCAGGTTGCCCAGGGCGGCTGGAGCGACAAGGTCACCAACGTCGACTACGGCTGGGACGGCGTCCCGCTGTACTACAACGTAACCGGTAAGTAACAACAAAACGACGGCGGGGGCCGCCCATACTGGGGCCTCCGCCGTCGTCGTGTTTCCCCCCATTTATTTTCTTGATGTCCGGCTCTTTCGGGCGAACTTTTCGCAGCCCTGCCGCCGTGAGCAAACCGGCGCCGGCCTGCATCCATAGTGAAAAGGTTCTTTGATGAACAACTCCGCCGCATCCCTGGACAGGATGCCTGCCAACGAGGGTGTGACTCGCTGATGTCGACATACATCCTCAAGCGTTTCCTGCAACTGATTCCCGTCTTCCTGGGCGCAACACTGCTGGTCTATTTCCTGGTCTTCAGCCTGCCCGGTGACCCCATCGTGGCCCTGTTCGGCGACAAGCCGGTGAACGAGGCGGTCGCAGCCAAGCTGCGCATGCAGTACCACCTGGACCAGCCGTTCTGGATGCAATACCTGCTTTACCTCAAGAGCATCTTCACGTTCGACCTCGGCCAGGACTTCTCCGGACGCCCCATCGCCGCTGTGCTCGGCGAGGTCTTCCCCGTCACGGCGCGGCTGGCCATCATGGCGCTGATCTTCGAGGCCTTTTTCGGCATCGTCTTCGGCCTCATCGCCGGCCTGCGCAAGGGCAAGCTCTTTGACGCCACGGTCCTGGTCGCGTCCCTGGTCGTGATCGGCATCCCGATCTTCGTCCTGGGCTTCCTGCTGCAGTTCACCATCGGAGTCCAGCTCGGCTGGGCCAAGCCGACCGTCAGCTCCGCGGCGACCATCCCGGACCTCATCCTGCCGGCGATCGTGCTGGGACTGGGATCGTTCGCCTATGTCCTGCGCCTGACCCGCACGTCCGTCATCGAAAACATGAACGCCGACTACGTCCGCACCGCCACCGCCAAGGGCCTCTCCCGGTTCCAGGTGGTCCGCGTGCACATCCTGCGCAACTCCCTGATTCCCGTCATTACGTTCCTGGGCGCCGACCTCGGTGCCTTGATGGGCGGCGCAATCGTCACTGAGGGCATCTTCAACGTCCCGGGCGTAGGCAACCGGCTCTACCGGGCCGTGCTGTCCGGGGAAGGGCCCACGGTGGTCTCGATCGTCACCGTCCTGGTGCTGATCTACTGCCTGTCCAACCTGCTCGTTGACCTGCTTTACGGCTGGCTTGACCCGAGGATCCGTTATGACTCCTGATTACACCACCACCGCACGGCACGCCGATTCCCGCCGCCCGGCCCGCCGGACCGAGCACTTCGTGGCCGATGTCTCCGAGACCCCGCTCCAGGTAACGGACCGGGTCAAGGACGAAGCCGCACCGCTGAGCCTGTGGGGCGAGGCCTGGAAGAACCTGCGCAAGCAGCCGCTCTTCCTCATCTCCGCGTTCCTGATCCTGGTGGTCGTCGCGGTCTCCGTCTTCCCGGGAATGTTCTCGCAGATCGACCCCACGTCGGAGGCCTGCCAGTTGGCCAACTCCGACGCGGGCCCCGCCGCGGGCCACCCGCTGGGCTTCACCCAGCAGGGCTGCGACGTCTACGCCCGTGTCATCTTCGGTACGCGGTCCTCGGTGACGGTGGGCCTCTTCACCACCATCGGAGTGCTGCTGATCGGCGGCATCCTGGGTGCCGTCGCCGGCTATTACGGCGGCTGGATCGACTCGGTCCTGGCCCGCATCAATGACATCTTCTTCGCCCTGCCCCTGATCCTGGGCGCGATCGTGATGATGCAGCTGCCGATGTTCCGTACGAACAAGACCGTGTGGACCCTAGTGCTCATCCTGGTCATCTTCGGCTGGCCGCAGATTGCCCGCATTACCCGCGGCGCCGTCATCGAGGTCCGGAACGCCGACTTCGTCACGGCCGCCCGGTCGCTGGGCGTCTCGAAGTTCGGCGCCCTCATGCGTCACGTGATGCCGAACTCGCTGGCCCCGATCATCGTCGTGGCCACCATCTCCCTGGGCACGTTCATCGTGGCCGAATCGACGCTGTCCTTCCTGGGCATCGGGCTGCCGCCCAGCGTCATGTCCTGGGGCAACGACATCCAGGCGGCTCAGGCCTCGCTCCGCTCCAACCCGATGCCGCTGCTCTACCCGGCCATCGCGCTGTCCATCACCGTCCTGAGCTTCATCATGCTGGGCGACGCCCTGCGTGATGCCCTCGATCCCAAAGCCCGCAAGCGATGAAAGGGGACACCATGAGCGCCTCTGTTGACTTCCAGGAAGCTGAGTACGCCACTGAGCGCCCGCTGCTTGAAATCAAGGACCTGGCCATCGGGTTCACCACCAGCAACGGCGAGGTCAACGCCGTCCGCAACGCCCATCTCACCGTCATGCCGGGCGAAACCGTCGCGATTGTGGGCGAGTCGGGCTCCGGCAAGTCCACCACCGCGCTGGCTGCTATCGGCCTGCTCCCGGGCAACGGGCGGGTCGCGGCAGGCCAGATCCTGTTCGATGGCGAGGACATCTCCAACGCCAGCGAAAAGCGGATGATCGAACTGCGCGGCAACAGCATCGGAATGGTCCCGCAGGACCCGATGTCCAACCTCAACCCGGTGTGGAAGATCGGCGACCAGGTCCGCGAGACGCTGAAGGCCAACGGACTCCCGAGCGGCCCCGACGACGTCGCCAAGGTCCTGTCCCAGGCAGGGCTGCCCGACGCCGGCAGCCGCGCCAAGCAGTACCCCCACGAGTTCTCCGGCGGCATGCGCCAGCGCGCGCTGATCGCGATCGGGCTCGCCTGCCAGCCGCGCCTGCTCATCGCGGACGAGCCGACCTCGGCGCTCGACGTGACCGTGCAGCGCCAGATCCTCGATCACCTGGACAAGATGACCACGGAGCTGGGCACCGCGGTGCTGCTGATCACGCACGACCTCGGCCTCGCCGCCGAGCGTGCCGACCAGGTGGTGGTCATGTACCGCGGCCAGGTTGTCGAGTCCGGGCCCTCGCTGGAGCTGCTGCAGAACCCGCAGCATCCGTACACCCAGCGGCTGGTTGCCTCGGCGCCGTCGCTGGCGTCCCGGCGCATCCAGGCGGCCAAGGAACTCGGCGTGGAAACCGACGACATGCTCGCCCCGAGCGAGACCGGCGTGGTTGAGCCGGCCAAGTCCGACGACGTCCTGCAGATCCAGAACCTCAGGAAGGTCTTCAAGCTGCGTTCTGGCCTGGGCAAGTCCACGGACTTCACCGCCGTCGACGACATCTCCTTCAACGTCAAGCGGGGAACCACGACGGCGATCGTGGGGGAGTCGGGTTCCGGCAAGTCCACGGTGGCGCAGATGGTCCTGAACCTCCTGACGCCGACCTCCGGCAAGATCATCTTCGACGGCGTGGACACCTCCACGCTGAACAGCAAGGAGCTCTTCGCCTTCAGGCGCCGGGTACAGCCGATCTTCCAGGACCCGTACGGTTCCCTGGACCCGATGTACAACATCTTCCGGACCATCGAGGAACCGCTGCGGACCCACAAGATCGGGGACAAGGCCAGCCGCGAGAAGAAGGTCCGGGAGCTGCTGGACCAGGTGGCGCTGCCGCAGTCCACCATGCAGCGGTACCCCAACGAGCTCTCCGGCGGCCAGCGCCAGCGGGTCGCGATCGCCCGCGCCCTGGCGCTGGACCCCGAAGTGATCATCTGCGACGAGGCCGTCTCGGCACTGGATGTGCTGGTACAGGCGCAGGTGCTGAACTTGCTCGCCGAACTGCAGACCCGGCTCGGCCTGACCTACCTGTTCATCACCCACGACCTCGCGGTGGTCCGGCAGATCGCTGACCGCGTGTGCGTCATGGAGAAGGGCAAGCTGGTGGAAACGGGCTCGACGGACGACGTCTTCGAGTCGCCGCAGCAGGACTACACCCGGGCGCTGCTCAACGCCATCCCCGGCGCCGGCCTCATGCTGCCGCCGGAAATGGACGTGGCCTGAGCGGCCGCTTCCTGAGGGCTTGAATAAGCCCGCCGCCAGCAGCGCTTGGCAGCTGGCAGTACAGGAGCCGGTGTCCTCCCCTCGAGGCGGACACCGGCTCCTTTGTTGTGCTGTGGCCGTCCTGCGCTGGCGGTGCCTGCGCCGGTGGGACGTGCGCCGGTGGGACAAACCTGCGTTAGTGGGACAAACCGGCGAGCATGGCGGGGTCAGCGTAGTCAAACCCCAGTGACTGCAGCCGCTGGCCGAAAACGGCGCCCAGGGCCGCGTGGCCCTGCCGGTTCAGGTGGACCCGGTCCGCCATCGAGCCCGTCAGGTTGTACCGGGTGAGCCAGTCGCCTGCGCTGACGAACGGCAGCCCGTGCTGGTCCGCCACCCGCCCCAGAAGCGCGTCCACCTCGCTCCGGCGTCCTCCGCCGTAGTGGGCGCCGCGCCCGAGTGTGCCGACCATGAGTATCCGGGCCGCGGGGTAACGCTGCTGGATGCTGGCGATCAGCCGTTCCGCGTTGGAGACGATCTGCGCGTCGGAGGCGCCGCGTGCGGCATCGTTCCCGCCGCCTTCGATCACCACGAGGGGAGGAGTGCCGTACGGGAGTTTCCAGTCGCCGCGCTGAAGCGCGTCGATGTAGTTGCCGGTCCTGCCGTTGGACGCCACGAAACCGGTGCCGCCCCGGCCACAGAAGAAGACTTTGTACCCAGCAGCGGCCAGACCTTGCCTGGGCCAGCCGTAGGAAGGTTCCGATTGCGAGTCGCCAATCAGCACGGCGACATTGCTGGTGTCCTTGACGATGATCTCGTTGCGGCCGTTGGCAGGATTGCGGTAGGTCGAGCCGCTCGGCAGGGCGGCGGGGTCGATGGCGGACCCGATGCGCGTCTTCGCCGCGGACCCGGCCGCGACCGGCACTCCCGCGCCGACGGCCGCTCCGGCCCCGCCGCCGGTCAGCGGCGTGCCCACAGCTCCCGCCTCTGATGATCCCGCGTCGGAAGAGCCCGCGTCGGGGGCAGGTGAATAAGAGGTCTGTCCGCAGCCGCCAAGAACGACGCCGGTGGCGATCATCATTGCGACGAAGCGGGACAGGGCCGAGGCGTTTCGCATGAATGTCTCCGGGCTTGCTTGCTGCTATCAGAGCAATGATGGTGCATGGGCGCTGGAAAATCCAGTGACTTTACTCACACGTAATAGACCACTTCCGTGCGCCCGTCCTGCTCTGGCGACAGCGCGGACGCTGGTCGCCGATCCGCATTTTAGGCCAATAAATGACCTAGCGTTTAGAATGGTAGTAGGTGCCCTGTGCCAAAGGGACTTATCTGTCGTGCGTTCCGGTTGGAAATGTCGCGATACCACAGCTGACTTCACCACTGAATCGAGCAATAACGCATGTCTGAAACCACCACCAACACCGCGGTAGCCACTGCATCGCGCAGTGACCTGCGCAACGTCGCGATCGTGGCCCACGTTGACCACGGCAAGACCACGCTGGTCGACGCCATGCTCAAGCAGACCAACTCCTTTGCCGAGCACAACCACCTCGAAGACCGCGTCATGGACTCCGGTGACCTGGAGCGCGAAAAGGGCATCACCATCCTGGCCAAGAACACCACGGTGGCCTACAACGGACCGTCCTCCAACGGCGAAACCATCACCATCAACGTCATCGACACCCCCGGCCACGCCGACTTCGGTGGCGAGGTCGAGCGCGGCCTGTCCATGGTCGACGGCGTCGTCCTCCTCGTCGATGCCTCTGAGGGCCCGCTGCCCCAGACCCGCTTCGTGCTGCGCAAGGCCCTCGCCGCGCACCTGCCCGTGATCCTTCTGGTCAACAAGACCGACCGCCCCGACGCGCGGATCGAAGAAGTTGTCCACGAATCCATGGACCTGCTCCTGGGCCTGGCCTCCGACCTCGCCGACGAAGTCCCGGACCTCGACCTGGACAAGATCCTGAACGTGCCGGTTGTTTACGCCGCCGCTAAGGTCGGCCGCGCCTCCCTCGAGCAGCCCGCCGACGGCAGCGCCCCGGAAAACGAAGACCTCGAGCCGCTCTTCCGGGCCATCATCGAGCACATCCCGGCCCCGACCTACAACCCGAACGGTGTCCTGCAGGCACACGTCACCAACCTGGACGCCTCACCGTTCCTGGGCCGCCTGGCGCTGCTGCGCATCTACAACGGCACCCTGCGCAAGGGCCAGACCGTGGCCTGGGCACGCGCCAATGGCGAGCTCAAGAACGTCAAGATCACCGAACTTCTCGCGACCAAGGCCCTGGACCGCGTCCCCGCTGAGTCCGCTGGCCCGGGCGAGATCGTCGCCGTCGCCGGCATCGAGGAGATCACCATCGGTGAGACCCTGACCGACGCCGAGAACCCGCAGCCGCTGCCGCTGATCACTGTTGACGACCCGGCCATCTCCATGACCATCGGTATCAACACCTCGCCGCTGGCCGGCAAGGTCAAGGGCGCCAAGGTCACGGCCCGCCAGGTCAAGGACCGCCTCGACAAGGAACTGATCGGTAACGTCTCCATCAAGGTTCTCCCCACCGAGCGTCCCGACGCCTGGGAAGTCCAGGGCCGTGGCGAGCTTGCACTGGCCATCCTGGTCGAGCAGATGCGCCGCGAAGGCTTTGAGCTGACCGTCGGCAAGCCGCAGGTGGTTACCAAGACCGTCGACGGCAAGGTCCACGAGCCGATGGAACACATGACCATCGACGTGCCCGAAGAGTACCTCGGCGCCGTCACCCAGCTGATGGCCGCCCGCAAGGGCCGCATGACCAACATGGCCAACCACGGCACCGGCTGGTGCCGCATGGAGTTCATCGTTCCGGCCCGCGGCCTGATCGGGTTCCGCACCAAGTTCCTCACGGACACCCGCGGCGCCGGCATCGCCGCCTCCATATCTGAAGGCTACGAGCCGTGGGCCGGCCCCATCGAATACCGCACCAACGGTTCGATGATCGCCGACCGCGCCGGTGTTGTGACCCCGTTCGCCATGATCAACCTGCAGGAACGCGGATCCTTCTTCGTCAAGCCCACCTCCGAGGTGTACGAGGGCATGATCGTGGGCGAGAACTCCCGCGCCGACGACATGGACGTGAACATCACGAAGGAAAAGAAGCTCACCAACATGCGTGCAGCTTCCTCGGACACCTTCGAGAACCTGACGCCCCCGCGCGACCTGACCCTCGAAGAGTCCCTCGAATTTGCCCGCGAAGACGAGTGCGTTGAGGTTACCCCGGATTCAATCCGCATCCGCAAGGTCATCCTGGACACCAACGAGCGTGCCAAGGCCAACCGCGCCCGCGCCAAGGTCTGATCCCGGTCTCCGGGCTTCAGCCACAACGTGATTAAGAGAGCTGCCGGTACGGCAGGCGGCATTGCCGCCGCCGTGCCGGCAGCTCTTTTTGTTGCCCTGGCCGGCACCGCCCTGCACCGCCACGATCTGGTCCTGGGCGGAGTGGACGTCCCGTGGGGCGCCGTCGCTGCGCTCGTGCTGCTGGGCTCGGTCCAGCTGTGGCTGGGGGCGGCATTCCGTTCTGTCACTCCGACGGCGGCTTGCGGAGTCCTCTGCTACGCGCTGATTGGCTGGTGGTCCACCCTGGAAGCGGGCAAGCGCCTGGTCATCGGCGACGCCGCGGGCAATATCTGGGTCTTCGGCATCGCAGGCATCACCGTGGCCATGCTCGCCTGGTGCCGGCGCTACAGGAGGCCGAGCGGCCAGGACCGGTGACGACGGGCCAGGACCGGGCCGCCCTGCCCGGCTCCCCACGGGACATGCCCATTTTTCGATCGCTCGAGTGGGCGCAATGGCATTATGTCCGGCCCTGGGTTGGTGCGCGGGACATGCCCCGCCCTCAGGGTCGTACCTGTCCAGCACCGCCCCCATCCGGCTGGTGCAGTTTTCCACATAGTGCAGGATCCGGCTTCCAGGGCGCAGAGTGCGGCTCCACCATGGGTGAATGGCCAACATCATCGAGGTGCTCTCGAATTACGACGGCGTCGCCCGCGCCAAATACATTGCCGCCGCGGGGGTCTCCGATTTTCAGCTCAAGTCCGCGATGGCCTCGGGAACCGTGTCCCGGGTGGCCCGCGGCGTCTATGCGTTGCCCGGTGCAGACGAGCAGCTGATCGCCATACGCTCGCTTCCGGCGGAACCGGCGTGTATCACCGCGGCACACTTCAGCGGGCTGTGGGTCCTTGAAGCCCCGGCCCAGCCGCACGTTGCCCTCACCCACAGCAGGAGCTACCAGGGCTTCGTCTGCCACAGGGCGCCCGCGCCCCCGACCCTCCTGGACACGGTCATCCAATGCTTGCGCTGCCTACCCGAACCTCACGGGCTGATCATCGCCGAATCCGCCGTCGTGCTGAAGGGACTCCCGCTGGGTTCGTTGCGTCAGCGGCTCGATGGCCGGAACGACACCCGGGAGCGCCGGATCGTGTCGGCGATTGTGCCGCAGTCACAGTCGCTCATTGAGTGCCTGGCCCGGTTCCTGCTGCGGCGGGCCGGTTTCCATGTTGAATCGCAGGTCAACGTTCCAGGGATGGGACACCTGGACCTGATGGTCGACGGCCGTCTCGGCATCGAGACCGACGGGGCGGGATTCCACATGGACAGGGCCAGCTTCGAGGAAGACCGGCGGCGTTGGAACGTCACCACGCGCCGGGGAATCCCGACTCTTGTTGTGACGTACCCGCTGCTGAGGGACCACCCCGAGGATTTCATCACCATGGTCCGCGACGCCCTGAACCGGCTGTCTGCGGCCGCCTAGAGTCAGACTCCACGTCCAGCTTCGTTCGCCCTTGCGATACGGTTCGGCCCTGTGGTCCTGCACTCTGATCCTGCACTCTGATCCTGCACCGCGCCCAGCCACCGCGGAAATTGTCCCGTGCTCTTTCGATGCACCTCTGGACATGTCCCTTGTTCCGTTGGTTATCCCTGCACATGTCCCTTGTTCTGCTGGTTTACCACTGGACATGTCCCTTGCTCCGTCGATTCACCACGGGACATGTCCCGCGCTGGGTGGCGGCGATGAGCATGGCGCCGAAATGTCCATCTCCTGCAGCAAGGAGAGGGAATGTCCATTGGTGGCCGGGGGYGGGGCTGGGCATGTGCGTGGTTGGCCAGCAGGGGAGGGCATGTCCATTGGTSGCCGTGGGCGGGGCTGGGCATGTGCGTGGTTGGCCAGCARGGGAGGGCATGTCCAYTGGTCGGGTGGTGCGGAGGGCATGTCCCCTCGGCGCAACCACCGAGGCGCCCACCCCGGGACCGCCCGTCAGGGCTCCTGCACCCGTGGGGCGCGGCGAGGCGGGGGCGGCGGGACTTCCTTGGCTGCCACGACAAGGGGGAGGGCAATGACGACGTCGGAGCGGCGGGTGCGGACGGTGCATACGCCGTCGGCGCGTTCCACGAGCTCGCCGAGGGCATCCGTCAGGCCGCCCTCGATCCTGTACCGGACCACAACGCGGGTGCCGAGCGGGGCTGAGGAGAGGAACTGCTGGGGCAAGGGCAAAGGCGAACTCATCAGATCATCGTAAGACGCGGAGCATGTGTGACGTCCGGCTAGGTTCGCGGGAACAGGCTGGGAGATAATAGGCTCAGAAGTCAGCAGCCCGGCTCAGGGCCTGGAAATCATCCGGCCGGTCGCCGGAACCAACGTGGAGAGGCCAGGGACGTGACGTACGTAATCGCGCAGCCGTGTGTAGATGTCAAAGACAAGGCATGTATTGAGGAGTGCCCCGTCGATTGCATTTACGAGGGTGAGCGTTCCCTGTACATCCACCCCGACGAGTGCGTGGACTGCGGTGCCTGTGAGCCGGTCTGCCCCGTGGAGGCGATCTACTACGAGGACGACACCCCCGAAGAATGGGCTGACTACTACAAGGCCAACGTCGAGTTCTTCGACGAACTCGGGTCCCCGGGCGGCGCCGCGAAGGTTGGGAACACCCACACCGACCACCCCATGATCGCCGCCCTGCCGCCGCAGAACCAAGAGAACTAGGACGGCGCTACGGTGACATCTGCGGTGCGCACCTTCGGCCTGAGCCTGCCCGATTACCCGTGGGAGGCCATGGCGCCGTATCTCGCCACGGCAGCCCGGCACCCGGCAGGAGCCGTCAACCTTTCCATCGGAACCCCGGTGGACGCGACGCCGGCCCTCATCCAGGACGCACTGCGCGCCGCCGCGGACGCTCCCGGCTATCCCACAGTGCACGGGACGCCGGCCCTGCGGGAAGCCATCGCCGGCTGGTTTGCGCGCCGGCGCGGCGTACCCGGGCTCGACCCGCAGAATGTGATGCCAACGGTGGGTTCCAAGGAACTCGTCGCGTGGCTGCCGTTCCTGCTCGGCCTGAAGCCGGGCGACGTCGTCGTCCGGCCCACGGTTGCGTACCCCACCTATGACATCGGGGCCACCTTCGCCGGCGCGGAGCAGGTCGCCGCGGACGACCTTGACGAGCTCGACGCCGGCACCCGGGCCCGCGTGCGCCTGGTCTGGGTCAATTCACCGGCCAACCCCACCGGCAGCGTCCGGGACATCGCGTCGCTGCGGCGGATCGTCCGGCAGACCCGCGAGCTCGGCGCCGTCGTCGCGTCCGATGAATGCTACGCCGAGCTCGGCTGGGGGGAGTGGGACGTCCAGCGTGGCGGCGCCCCGGTCCCGAGCGTCCTGGATCCGCAGGTCGCAGAAGGCTCCCACGATGGCCTGCTCGCCGTCTATTCGCTGAGCAAGCAGTCCAACGTGGCCGGCTACCGGGCGGCATTTGTCGCCGGTGATCCGGTGATCATGGCAAACCTGGTCAACAGCCGCAAGCACGCCGGGATGATTGTGCCCTATCCGGTCCAGGAAGCCATGCGCGTGGCCCTCGGCAACGATGCCCACGTCCAGGCCCAGAAGGACCTGTACCGGGGCCGGCGGGAACGGATCGTGCCCGCGCTGGAGGGTTTCGGCCTGACAATCCATGAATCGAGGGCGGGGCTTTATCTCTGGGCCACCGCCGGCGAGGCGACGTGGGACACCGTGGGCCGGCTCGCGGACCGCGGAGTCGTCGTCGGCCCCGGGGTCTTCTACGGCGACGCCGGCAACGGGTTCATCCGGGTGGCGCTGACCGCCAGCGACGAAAGGATCGACGCCGCCGTCTCGCGGCTGGACCCGGAAGCGTAACAATGCTGTGACGCGTACCACATGTGGCGTGTTTTTGGCCTTTTGCGGGCCCCCCGGATTAGTGCCACCCGCGAAGTGAAGGTACTTTTTAACTGACGATCAATGGTGGCTTTCCACAAGAAGGCAGCGCGGCCTTTGGAAATCCTGTCCGCACAGGATCCGCGGGCAGCTTCACCAGATGTTGGACCAGCTTTCGACAGAGGCCCCGATGCCTCATGAGGAGACTCCATGACTGAAACCACCAGCGCAACCCTGCGCCATGCCGGCGGCGAACTCGAACTCCCGCGCATCAAGGTTGTAGAAGGGAACGAAGGCTACGACGTTTCCAAGCTGCTGAAGCAGACCGGCGCCGTCGCCTTCGACCCCGGTTTCATGAACACCGCGGCCACCACCTCGGCCATCACCTACATCGATGGTGACGCCGGCATCCTGCGCTACCGCGGCTACCCGATCGAGCAGCTGGCCCAGCACTCGAGCTTCCTGGAAGTCTCCTACCTGCTGATCTACGGCAACCTGCCGACCCCCACCGAGCTGGAGTCCTTCGACCAGCGGATCCGCCACCACACCCTGCTGCACGAGGAGCTCAAGGGCTTCTTCAGCGGCTTCCCCCGTGACGCCCACCCGATGCCGGTGCTGTCCTCGGCCGTGTCGGCGCTGTCGACGTTCTACCAGGACTCGCTGGATCCGTTCAACGCCGAGCAGGTGGAGGTGTCCACCATCCGCCTCATGGCCAAGATGCCGGTCATCGCCGCCTACGCCCACAAGAAGTCGATCGGGCAGCCCATGCTGTACCCGGACAACTCGATGAACCTGGTGGAGAACTTCCTGCGCCTGAGCTTTGGCCTGCCGGCCGAGCAGTACGAGGTGGACCCGGTCATCGCCAAGGCCCTGGACCTGCTCCTGATCCTGCACGCCGACCATGAGCAGAACTGTTCGACGTCGACCGTCCGCCTGGTCGGTTCCTCAAACGCGAACCTGTTCGCCTCCGTCTCCGCCGGCATCAACGCCCTCTTCGGCCCCGCCCACGGCGGTGCCAACGAGGCCGTCCTGAAGATGCTGCGCCAGATCCAGGCCGACGGCATCAAGCCCGAGGACTACATGGAGAAAGTCAAGAACAAGGAAGACGGCGTCCGCCTCATGGGCTTCGGGCACCGCGTCTACAAGAACTACGACCCGCGCGCCAAGATCATCAAGGCCACGGCGCACGAAGTCCTGAGCAAGCTCGGCGGAAACGACGAGCTGCTCGACATCGCCATGCGCCTTGAAGAGAAAGCCCTGGGCGATGACTACTTCATCCAGCGCAAGCTCTACCCCAACGTGGACTTCTACACCGGCCTGATCTACAAGGCCATGGGTTTCCCGGAGAAGATGTTCACCGTGCTGTTCGCCATCGGGCGCCTGCCGGGCTGGATCGCCCAGTGGCGCGAGATGATCAGCGACCCCAACACGAAGATCGGCCGCCCGCGCCAGCTCTACGTCGGCGAACCGGAACGCAACTACCCCTCGCTGTAGCCCGCCCGCCGGCCACGGCGCGCGTGATAGATAGTACGACGCCGGCCGCGCACCTTTTGCTGAGGTTGTCGACGCCGTCATCCGGCGCCAGGAAATAGTTGACGCAGTCTTCAGGATCATCGCAACGGATGGCCTCGAGCGGGCCTCGCTGCGGGAGGTTGCTGATGAAGCGCAGCTGGCCGTCGGCTCGGTGCGGCACTATTTCGCCAGCAGCGACGAGCTGTTGACCCACGCGTTCGCCGTGGTGGTGGACCGAATCGTCGGCCGCCTCACCGACGCGGACTCCCTGCTGGACGATGCGCCGGCGGCGTCGGGGGAGCAGCATGCGGCCGTCCTGGCACTGCTGGGTGAGTTTCTTCCGCTGGACGAGCAACGGGCGGTTGATGCCTGCGTCTGGATGGCCTTCAAGAATGCCGCCCGGACAAGGCCTTTCCTGGCCGCCGAGGCCGACCGCAGCCACCGGGCGGTGGCCGCCGTCGTGGGCGGGCTCATCCTGGGCCTGGCCGAGGCTGAAGGCGTTGACGCCGACCACGCGGCCGGCCTCGACCAGCAGGTGCTCGTCACCGAAGCGGAACTGCTGCTGGCAGTCCTGGACGGTCTGACGATGCACGCCCTCCTGCAGCCCGAGTGGATGACGGCCGTGATGTGCAGGGATGTCCTCGAAGCCCACCTGGAGGGCCTGAACCGACGGCTGGCGGCCGGGCAGCCAGCCGTTAACGCCTCATAACAACAGGAATAGACTGAGATCGTACGTCTTGCCAAGGAGGCAATTGGATGCACCACACCGGCGGACCAGGCTGGCGGATCACGATGGATACTTCTGGTCCCATGCTCATTGCCCTCTACGTTCGTGACGCCGCCGGTTTGGACACCGCGGGACACCCGGCGCTCTGCCATGCGGCACCGAAGATCCGCGCCTCGGACCACTCCCACCTGATCGCCGAGGTTGGCGGCCCGGCTGCGCTCAAGACCGAATGGGAGGCCTGGTGGGAACAGCTGCTGAAAGACCACCCGGAAATGTCCCCCGAGCTCTCCCCTCCGGGCTTCCGTGCGTTCAGCAATTCGCCGGCCCTCCGGCGCGTGCTGCAGGCCCACTTCGGGGCCGCTTTGACGTGGGCACGGGAACGCCTCGCGGAATACGGGACCCTTGAGGCGGAGCGCGAAGCCAACGGCAACAACGAGCTGCTGGCCGACATGGTGGAGGACCGGCTGCTTGACGTGGGACGGGCTTCAAAGGATTTCGGCCTGACGATCATCGAGCTCCCGCTTGCGGAGCCGCGGGCCTGGTATCTCGAGCCCGATAAAATCATCATGAGCCACGAGCTGTTGTCCCAGCCGGAGCTGTTCCGCAGCTACGTGCAGCCAGTGGTCGATCTCCTCGTCTGAGCCCGCCCGGTCGCGGCTGACCCCGGTAGCGGCTGCCCCGTTGCAACTGCCCCCGGTAGCGGTCAGGTGCCGGGGGCGTCTGCGACGGTTACCCTGACCTGGCCGGCCGGGACTTGGGCAGGCTGCCAGCCGTCGCGGGACTGCCGGTTCCAAGCGCGGCCGTCGACCTCCACGCTGGTGATTTCGAGCTCCTTGGCGTTGGCCACGGCCCACTGGCCCACAGCCCAGGCCTGGGTTCCTTCGGCCTCCACGAGCAAGGTCCGGCCGTCGGTGGATGCCGTCACGTCCCCGAGAGCAGCGGTCAGCCCTGCGGTGACGGCGGCAGGATTCCCGGCGGCATCGGGGGAGCGCAGCGAGCAGTCCAGGCCCGCGGGCGTCTGCCCGCTCAGGGCGGAGGCGAAGGCGCGGGCCATCACCTCATGCTGGGCGTAGGCCTCCGGGTACGCGGAGCGCTGGACGCGCTGGGCGGCAACGGTGATGTCGAGCGACTCGTACCCGGAAACCTCGACGAGCGCATCGTAGAACGCATTGCTGGCGTGGTACGGGTCCATCACCTGCGCCGTGGTGCCCCAGCCCTGGGACGGCCGCTGCTGGAACAGTCCGCGGGAGTCGGGACCGGCCTGGTCGCCATGGCCGATGTTGCGTAGTTTGGATTCCTGCATCGAGGTGGCCAGCGCTATGCTGGCGGCCCGGGCCGGAAGTCCCCTCCGGACCGCGACGGCGGTGATGAGGGCAGCGTTGGCCGCCTGGTCGGTGGAGAGGTCATCGCCTCCGCTGCCCGTGGCCGTGCAGCGTTCGGTGATCAACGTCTCCGACCGCTGCAGGAACGCCACCGCGGTGTAGATGCCGCCCGCGACCATCGCAAGGGTCAGCAGAAGGACGATCCGGCGCCGCCAGCTCCCTCGTCGTGCCACGAAAATACTCCCTCAGGCCCCTGCGGGCTGCGTCATCGGCTTTTTCGTCGGGGCGGGTCGGCCCCGCCGGCGCGGTCTTCGCCGCCCGCCATACCGTACCAGCCGGTTCGGTCAGTTGGCGTGCAGGGCCTCGTTGAGCTCCACCGTCTGGCCCTTGCGGGGGAGGACCTCAACCTCACCAGTGGTGGAATTGCGGCGGAAGAGCAGGTTCGGAACGCCGGAAAGGTCCACGGCCTTGACGATCCGGCTGGTGTCTTCGCCGTCGGCGTCCTTGGGGCCGATCACGCGCACACGGGTGCCGGCGGTGACGTAGAGGCCTGCCTCCACCACCGAGTCGTCACCGATGCTGATGCCCACACCGGAATTGGCGCCGAGGAGGACCCGCTCGCCGAGGGAGATCTTTTCCTTGCCGCCGCCGGAGAGGGTTCCCATGATCGAGGCCCCGCCGCCGACGTCGGACCCGTCGCCGGTGACGACGCCGGCCGAGATCCGGCCCTCGACCATGGAGGTACCCAGGGTTCCGGCATTGAAGTTCACGAAGCCCTCGTGCATGACCGTGGTGCCTTCGGCCAGGTGCGCACCGAGCCGGACCCGGTCGGCGTCGGCGATCCGGACGCCGGAGGGAACGACGTAGTCCACCATGCGCGGGAACTTGTCCACGCCGAACACCGTGACGGCGCCGCGCTTGCGCAGGCGCGCCCGGGTCAACTCGAAGTCCTCTACGGCTGCGGGGCCGAAGTTGGTCCACACCACGTTGGGAAGCTTGCCGAAGATGCCTTCAAGGTTGATGGTGTTGGGCTGGACGAGCCGGTGGGAGAGCAAGTGCAGGCGAAGGTAGGCGTCCGCCGTGTCCGCGGGTGCCGCATCCAGGTTGATCTGGGCAAAGACAACTATCTGCTCAGTGCCCCGGTCCTGGTCAGTGCCGCTGGCGGCGATGTCGATCAGCGACTGGTCCGCGTTCTCCACGTCATGCAGGTGCTCCGCGGCGACTCCGAGCGCCGGCGCCGGAAACCACACGTCCAGCACGGTGGCGTCACCGTTGCGGGTAGCCACGGTGGCCACCCCGTAGCCATAGGCAGAGCGGGCGTCAGAACGGGCGTCGGCGGGCACAGCGGAAGCAGCAGTTTCAGTCATGGCCCAAGTCTAACGAGAGGCCCCTCGGGCGCTGAAACTCATGACACCCGATTGGCACGCTGCAGGGGCCACTTGACGCCTGGAAACGGCCCCGGTAGCGACTCAGGTGGGACGGGGAGGCAAACAGATAAGGTGGAACGGTGACCCCCACGAATCCGCGCACCCCTGCCAGTGCCACCGCCAGCGTCCCTGTCCGCACACCGGTCCATCTGGACCTCCGCCAGGACGTCGCCCTGCTCACGGCCGCCCTGATCGACATCAACAGCGTCTCCGGCAACGAGGGGGTCCTGGCCGACGCCGTGGAGCATGCCCTCCGCCAGCTGCCGCAGCTGGAGCTAGTCCGCGACGGCGATTCGATCATCGCCCGCACCAACCTGGGCCGGGCCGAGCGCGTCATCCTGGCCGGCCACCTGGACACCGTGCCGTTGCCCACCACCGAGGGCTCGCTGGGGACCGTGCCGGCGTATTGGCCCTCCGGGGCCCCGGGAGACGGGATCCTCTACGGCCGCGGCGCCACTGACATGAAGGGCGGCGTCGCCGTGCAGCTGGCGCTGGCGGCCACCATGTTCGACGGCGGGGCGGAACCAGGCAAGGACGTCACGTTCGTCTTCTACGACCACGAGGAGGTCGAGGCCGTGAAGAGCGGCCTGGGCCGTCTGGTGCGCAATCACGGCTCCCTGCTCGGCGGGGACTTCGCGATCCTGCTCGAGCCGACCGACGGGACGGTGGAGGGCGGCTGCAACGGCACCAGCCGCTTCGAAGTGACCACGAACGGCGAGGCTGCCCATTCGGCCCGGGCCTGGATGGGCAGCAATGCCATCCACGCCGCGGCCCCGATCCTGGCCCGGCTGGCGGCGTATGAGCCGCAGACCGTGACGGTTGACGGCCTGGACTACCGCGAAAGCCTCAACGCCGTGAAGATCCACGGCGGCACGGCCGGAAACGTCATCCCGGACAAGTGCGTCGTGGAAATAAACTACCGCTTCGCGCCGGACAAGACCCCGGACGGAGCCGAGGCCGTCGTGCGCGAACTGCTGGACGGATTCGACGTCGTGCGCACCGACAGCGCGGCCGGCGCGCGGCCGGGCCTGAACCACCCCGCGGCGGCGTCCTTCGTCGCCGCCGTCGGCGCGGAGCCGAAGCCCAAGTACGGCTGGACCGACGTCGCACGCTTCAGTGAACTGGGCATCCCCGCGGTGAACTTTGGACCCGGCGATGCTCTGCTGGCGCACAAGGACAACGAACACGTCGAAGCGGACGCCATTCGCGAATGCCTGCGGGCGCTGCGGACCTGGCTGAGCGCCTAGCAAAGCCTAGGAAGCAACGCCCAGGAACCAACGCCCAGGACACAAGTAACGCACAAAGGGTCCGGAACCTCCGTGAGGTTCCGGACCCTTTGTGGGTGGGACGGCTTACTTGGCGGCCGGAATACCGGCGACCGGCACGTGCGCCACGCCGCCGGCGGCGCGCTTGGAGCCGCGGCGTTCGAGCCAGATGGCCAGGCGGGAGACCGCCAGGTCGATCGCGATGTAGATGGCCGCGGCCACGAAGAACACCGGGAACAGGTACTGCGGACCCAGGAAGTCCGCCATGACCTGCACGGCCCGGAGCAGCTCGCCGTAGGCGACGATGTAGCCGAGCGACGTGTCCTTCAGCAGCACCACGAGCTGCGCGACCAAGGACGGCAGCATGCGCCGGATGGCCTGCGGCAGCTCGATGGTCAGCCGGCACTGGAAGCTCGTCAGGCCGATCGCCAGGCCGGCCTCACGCTGGCCCTTGGGCAGCGACTGGACGCCGGCGCGGATGATCTCGGCGAAAATCGCCGAGTTGTAAAGGACCAGGCCGGCCACGACGGCGATGAACGAGCTGGTGGCAAAGACGAGCAGCACGAACAGCATCATGAGCACAACGGGCATGCCGCGCAGGAATTCAAGCACGATCCGGGTGGGCACCCTGATCCAGGCGTTGTCCGAGATGCGCATCAGGCACAGGAGCAGGCCCAGCGGGAAGGCAATCACGGCCGACACGGGCGCGGCGGCCAGCGTGGCGCCGATGCCGGCGGCGATCAGGGCCCAGACCTCGGGAAGCTGGAAGACCGCCCAGCGTTTGGGGTCGAAGATTCCCTGCTGGGCCAGGGTCACGACTGCCAGGACGAGGAGGCCGCCGATCACGATCACGCCGATGATGGAGCCGATCAGCGAGACCCGGCGGGCTTTGGGGCCGGGGACGTCATAGAGAACGGAGCTCATCGTGCGATCGCCACCTTTCGTTCAACGACGCTGGCGAGGTAGCCAAGCGGGATGGTTATCAGCAGGTAGAAGAATGCGATGCCGACCAGAACCCACATGACGGCGTCGCCGTTGGCATTGGCCAGCTGCTTGCCCTGGCCGAACAGTTCCAACACATAGAACGCGCCGGCCACAGAAGAGTTCTTGACCAGGGCGATCAGAATGTTGATCAACGGCGGGATCACGGTGCGCAGGGCCTGCGGCAGGATGATCAGCGAGAGCACCTGGGTGAACTGCATGCCGATGCTGCGGGCGGCCTCCGCCTGGCCCACCGGGACACTGTTGACGCCGGAGCGCACTGCCTCGGCAATGAAGGCCGAGGTGTAGGCGCTCAGGGCGATGATGGCGGCGACCTCGAACTGCTGGAACGTGACGCCGAGGCGGGGCAGAACCACTGCTGCGAAGAAGAACGCGATGGTCAGCGGGGTGTTCCGGACGATCTCGACGTACGTCATGCTGAAGCCACGCAGCGCGGCGACGGGCGAGACACGGGCGGCAGCCAGGATGGTGCCGAAGACCAAGGCGATAATCCCCGAGATCAGGGACAGGAAAAGGGTTCGGAGAAAACCGTCCCAATACTGGGGGAGGTTTTCAATGATGACGTCCATAAGTTCCTTCAGCTGCGTTGAGGGGATTCCAGGCGAAAGACGGGAGTGGCGGCCGTCGGGCCGCGGAAAATCCGCGGTCCGGCAGCCGCCACAGCCGGCTAGTAGCGGTCGATCGTGGGAAGCGCGGGCGTGGTCTTGATGACCGTGCCGGCGGTGTCTTCCCAGGCCTTCTTGTAGGACCCGTCCTTGTCGGAGGCCTCCAGCTGGTCATTGACCCACGTGCGGAAGGCGGTGTCATCCTTCTTCAGGCCGATGCCGTAGGGCTCCTTGGTGAAGGTCTGATCCGATGCCAGCTTGAAGGCGTCCGGTTCCTTGGACACGAAACCGGCCAGGATGACGTTGTCGGTGGTGACGGCTTCAACCTGGTGGTTCCGCAGCGGTTCCAGGCAGGCTGAGTAGGTCGCGGCCGGAACCAGGACGGCTCCGTACTTCTCCACGATCGTCGAGGCTGGCGTGGAGCCGGTCACGGAGCAGACGTTCTTGCCCTTGACGTCTTCGGGCTTGGTGATGGAGTTGTTGTCCTTGTTCACCATGAGCGCCTGTCCGGCCTCGTAGTACGGTCCGGCGAAGTCGACTTCGGCCTTGCGCTTGTCGTTGATGGTGTAGGTGGCGACGATCATGTCCACCTTGCCCTGCTTGAGGAACTGCTCGCGGTTGGCGGAGACAGTTTCGACCCATTCGATCTTGTCGGCGGGAATTCCCAGCTTGGCAGCCATCAGCTTGCCGATTTCGACGTCGAAGCCGACGGGCTTGCCGTCGAGGCCCTTCTGGCCGAAGAGCGGCTGGTCGAACTTGGTGCCGATGGTGATCTTGCCCGCGGATGAAAGCTTGGCCATGGTGGAATCGGCAGGAAAGCTCGGCTTCTCGGCCACGGGCGGGTTGGTGGTAGTGGAGGAGCTGCCGCCACAGGCGCTCAGGCTGAGTGCCAGTGCTGCGGAAGCGGCAACCAGAAGGGATTTCCTTCGGGTCAAAAATGCCATCATGACATTCCTTTCATTGTGCGGCCGCCGTCCGGCAGCCAGGGTGCGAAAACGTAGTCGGTCAGTGTGTCAGCAGCTTGGACAGGAAATCCTTGGCCCGGCTGCTCTTGGGGTTGTTGAAGAATTCCTCGGGGGTCGCGTCCTCAACGATCTGGCCGTCGGCCATGAACACGACTCGGTCGGCCGCCTTGCGGGCGAAGCCCATCTCGTGGGTGACCACGATCATGGTCATCCCCTCCTTGGCGAGCTGGACCATGACGTCCAGGACCTCGTTGATCATTTCCGGGTCAAGAGCCGAGGTGGGCTCATCGAAGAGCATCACCTTGGGCTTCATGGCCAGGGCGCGGGCGATGGCAACGCGCTGCTGTTGGCCGCCGGAGAGCTGGGCCGGAAGTTTGGGGGCCTGATGCCCGACGCCGACCCGCTCCAGGAGGGCCATGGCGTCCTTGTCGGCCTCGGACTTGGCAACGCCCTTGACCTTGATGGGGCCGAGGGTGACGTTTTCCAGAATGGTCTTGTGGGCGAACAGATTGAACGACTGGAAGACCATGCCGACGTCGGCGCGCAGCTTGGCCAGTTCCTTGCCCTCCTCGGGCAGTTCCTTGCCATCGATCCTGATGTCGCCGTCGTCGATGGTCTCGAGGCGGTTGATGGCGCGGCAGAGCGTCGACTTGCCGGAACCCGAGGGGCCGATGACAACAACAACTTCACCCTTGCGGACGTTCAGGTTGATGTCCTTCAGGACGTGCAGCTGGCCGTAATGCTTGTTCACGGCCTTCAGGGAGACGAGGGCATCGCCGGGCACTTGAGTAGTCATAGTACGAATCTAGCGAAGATTGACCAGATATGACGGCAATCACTCATTTTGGTGCAGATCGTGATTCAAGAGATACCTGCACGTCAGGTCCCTTTGCCGGACTGCGTCGGACATTCGCCGTTGACCTTGGCGAACGGCGTCGGCAGGCGCTTGCGGCCGTGCGGCGCCGACGCGCCGACGCGGCGGCGGCCGAGTTCCGCGCTAGCCTATGGGCATGAGTACCGATCCGCAGCACGGCCCCAAGCAAAACCTCGAGCAGAACCCGGAGCAGAACCCCGCCGGAAAGCCGGCCCGGGAGGCCCGGAGCACACCGGCGCCCAACGGAATCCGCCACAAGGGTCCGCTGGAGCTGCGCCGCAAGGCCGCCAAGGTCACGATGTCCGACCAGACCTTGCTGGACACCAAAGGGCCGGGACAGTTCGTCCACACCGACCCCTGGCGCGTGCTGCGGATCCAGAGCGAGTTCGTGGAAGGATTCGGCGCGCTGGCCGATCTCGGTCCGGCAGTCAGCGTCTTCGGTTCTGCCCGCACCGTGCCGGGGAGCCCGTACTACGAACTCGGCGTCGAGGTCGGACGCCGGCTGGCCGAGGCCGGACTGGCCGTGATTACGGGCGGCGGCCCCGGCTCGATGGAGGCCGCCAACATGGGCGCCGTGCAGGGCAACGGCGTCTCCGTGGGGCTCGGAATCGAACTGCCCTTCGAGCAGGGCATGAACCAGTGGGTGGACCTGGGCATCAACTTCCGGTACTTCTTCGCCCGCAAGACCATGTTCGTCAAGTACGCCCAGGGCTTCATCGTGCTCCCCGGCGGCCTCGGCACCCTGGATGAGCTCTTCGAAGCCATGGTCCTGGTCCAAACCCGCAAGGTCACTTCCTTCCCGATCGTCCTGGTGGGAACCGCTTTCTGGAGCCCCATGCTCGAGTGGGTCCGGGACACCCTCGTTGCGGAGGGAATGGTCTCGGCTGAGGACCTGGACCTCGTGCAGGTGGTGGACGACCCCGCGCGGGCGGTCGAGCTGGTCGTGGAAGGCGCCGCCCGCCACCGGAACCCGAACGGCGGCTCCACCAACGGGACCGGCACGGCGGAGATCAAGGGAACGCGGGGCTGATCCGTCCGCCTGAGCGCTCCGGCGTCCGGCTTCTGGCACGATGGTCTAGTGAGTCTCTTCCTGGTTTTCCTGGCGATTGTGCTGATCGGCGTCGCCGTCCTCCTGGGCACCGGCCTGGCACCGAAAATCTTCCGTCGCCGCCGGGACGGCGGTGCGGGCGGTTCTTTTGACGACGGGTTCGACGAGCCGGTCGCATCACTGCCGCCGGTCCTGCTGCCCGAGCGCGCGGCCGCGGCGGACATTGACCGTCTGCGCTTCGCCGTCGGACTCCGCGGCTACCGGATGGACCAGGTGGATCAGGTCCTGGATGACCTGCGGGAGCAGATCATCGCCAAGGACCAGGAGATCGAGGCACTCGGGGAGGAACTGGAGCGCCTCCGTCCGCCGACCGAAGAGCGTCCGTGAGCCGCGTGGAAGACCCGGAGACCGTCGCGGCGCCTGAGGCCCGGAAGCCCCAGGGGTTGAACGCGGCCCTGTGGAGCCGCATCGCCGCCGCGGGCGCCGCGATGGCGCGGTGGCCCTGGTGGGCGCAGGTGGCCGGACTCTACATCGCCGCGAGGCTGGTCAGCGCCTGCATCTTCATGGCCGCCGCCCTGCACCAGGGCGTGAATCCGTGGTTTCCCGCCAAGCCCGACTACTGGAACTTCATCAACATCTGGGATGCCCGCTGGTACGCCCAAGCGCTGCAGGCGGGGTACCCAGCGCTTCTGCCGACCGACGGCGCCGGCACCGTCCAGGAGAACACGTGGGCCTTCTACCCCCTGTTTCCCGTGCTGGGCCGGGTGGTGTCCGGGCTGACAGGCATGGGCCCGGCGTGGTCCCTGACGGCCATCGCCCTGGTCTCCGGAATGGGTGCAGCCCTCGTGGCGTACAGAATTTTCCGGCACCGGGCCACGCACCGCACGGCGCTCTGGGGGACCGTGTTCCTGGCGGCTTTCCCGGTGGCGCCGGTGCTGCAGGTGCCCTACGCCGAATCCCTCAACCTGCTGCTCCTCGGCGCCGCGCTGCTGCTTGTCATGGAGCGCCGGTACCTGTGGGCGATGCCCGTTGTGGTCCTGATGTGCCTTTCCCGGCCCACGGGGGTTCCGTTTGCCGCGATGATGGGCCTGTTGCTGCTCTACCGTTTCTGGCAGCGACTCACTGCGAAAACCCGCACTGCGCAAACCCATACTGCGCAGACCCGCGCTGTGCAGCATCCCACGGCACAACACCCCACGAATCAGAGCCCCGCGACACAGGGCGTCACAGTGCAACGCCGGGACGGCGTCGCCCTCCCCGGCAACGCCAAGCTGTGGTCACTGGGCGGGCTCACCGCCGTCAGCGGCATCGGTGCCCTGCTGTGGCCGGCCATCGCCTGGGCCGCGACCGGCGATCCGGGCGCCTACACCAAGACCGAAACCGCATGGCGCGGCGATGACCTGGTGCCGTTCAAGCCATGGTTCGACGCCGGCATCATGCTGTTCGGGCCGACGCTCGGCGTGCTGGCTCCCTTCGTGTTCGTTGCCGCGTTCACGCTGCTGATGATGTCCCGGCCGGTCGTCGCCCTGGGCACCGAGCTGAGGCTCTGGTGCTGCTGCTATATGGGCTACCTGCTGGTCTTCCTGCACCCCCAGACCAGCACGTTCAGGATGCTGCTGCCGCTGTTCCCGCTCGCACTCAGCGCCGCCCTCCTCTCGCGTTCCCGCGCCTACCGGGGCACCGTGGTGGTCATGTTCGTGCTGCTGCAGATCGTCTGGATTGTGTGGCTGTGGGCGTGGGCGCAACTGCCGGGCGGAGGGGACTACCCGCCGTGACGCACAGCACCATTTCGCGGCGCCGGCCCGGCCTGGCGGGACGCGCTGGAAAGTCCAACGATTAGCTACGGGCGCATTGTTACGCGATAATAGAGGATAAGCAAGGACAAGAAGCACACAGTTTGTAAGCGGTTTATTTGTGAGTTTGCCGGTCACGGCAGCCTCCTGGAGCGCTGCCGGACGGCTTGATTGGCCAAGCGGACGCAGCCCGGCCGGGCTGGTATGTCAGGGACTAATGGAGGGGATATTCCTTATGGCGGCAATGAAACCACGCACCGGCGACGGCCCTATGGAAGTGACGAAAGAGGGACGAAGCCTGATCATGCGTGTTCCGCTCGAAGGCGGGGGGCGGCTTGTAGTCGAACTCAATGCCGCTGAGGCGACGAACCTCAAGGAATGCCTCGTCGGCGTCACCGAATAGCGTCACGCCAAGAGCTTCGCAACAGGGCGGGGTCCCGGCCACTAGGCTGCGGACCCCGCCCTTTGCTGTCAGTACCCGCCCCTTGGACCCGGGCTAGTGAATCCTGGCTGCTACTTCTTCACCGCGATCAGCAGGCCGTCTCCGGTGGGCAGCATGGCGGAGGCGAGACGGTCGTCGTCGCGGATGGACTTGCCGATCTGGCGCAACACCACGGTGGTGGCTTCCCGGGCGGCCGGGTTCGCGACCCGGTCCTTGTCGAGGGCATCATTGACGATCAGCAGCCCGCCGGATTTGAGCAGCCGCACGGCCTGTTCGACGTAGCTGGGGTAGTTCGGTTTGTCCGCGTCAATGAAGACGAGATCATAGGCGCCGTCCGTAAGCCGCGGCAGGACATCCCCGGCCCGGCCAGAAATGGTGCGGGTGCGGTTGGCGGGGCTGCCGGCCTCCTGGAACGCTTCGCGCGCTGCCTTGAGGTGTTCGACGTCGACGTCGATAGTGGTCAGGACAGCCTGCGGACCCAGCCCGCGCAGGATGCACACGCCGGACACGCCCGCGCCGGTGCCGATCTCCACGGCGGTCTGTGCCTTGGACGCCGCCGCCAGCACCGTCAGCACGGCGCCCACGCCGGGCCCGATCGGGGTCACGCCAAGCTCGAAGGACCGTTCGCGCGCGTGCAACAGGACCTCATCCTCGGCAGGCAGATCTTCTGCATAGGACCAGCTCGTGGACTTATCGGCGCTCATGGGATATCGCTTTCTGGGCGGCAGGGGAGTGTTCCCTACAGCGTACTGTGTCCGGCGGGACGGGACGCGGAGGCGGCAGCACCGTGGCCCCGGCCGGAGGGGGTCGTTCTGCCTTCGGCGGAAGACCGCGGTGGATCAGGAAATTCCCAGCTTATTTTG
Source organism: Arthrobacter sp. P1_D4 (assembly GCF_056406115.1). Lineage (NCBI taxonomy): Bacteria > Bacillati > Actinomycetota > Actinomycetes > Micrococcales > Micrococcaceae > Arthrobacter > Arthrobacter sp. P1_D4. The sequence continues at coordinate 280,418 of NZ_JBFUAU010000009.1, forward strand.
AAATGATGGGTATCCGCTCATCCGCGTGGTGATCGGCGTCGAATGAATGGTGCAGGAACCTGTGCAAGCAGGCACAATTCAGGCGTAGGTACCATCCACGAGGGGAGTGGACGATGTCGATTCTGGCACCTGTCCCGGCAACTGAGGCAACAGATTCAACCGGCCAGTCCCGGACCGCGGCGGAAGCCGAATGGGTCCGGCCGACCTGGGAGGAAGTGGTGACGAACCACTCCGCCAAGGTCTACCGCCTTGCGTACCGGCTGACCGGAAACAAGTACGACGCCGAGGATCTCACCCAAGAGGTGTTCGTCCGGGTGTTCCGTTCACTCGAGAACTTCAAGCCCGGCACGCTCGATGGCTGGCTGCACCGGATCACCACCAACCTGTTCCTGGACCAGGCCCGTCGCAAGAGCCGGATCCGCTTTGACGCTTTGGCCGACGACGCCGAGTCGCGGCTGCCGGGCCGGGAGCCCGGGCCGGAGCAAAGCTTCGAATTCAACAACCTCGACGTCGATGTCCAGGCAGCGCTCGAGGAACTTCCGCCCGACTTCCGCGCCGCCGTCGTGCTGTGCGACCTCGAAGGGCTCTCCTACGACGAAGTCGCCGCCGCGCTGGACATCAAACTCGGGACCGTCCGGTCCCGGATTCACCGCGGCCGGACAATACTCCGTGAAAAGCTCGCGCACCGCGACCCGCGCCCGGCGCAGCCGGCCAAGCAGTCCCTCAAGCCGCGGCTCAAGATGCCGCGCATCGCCGGCCTCCTCTGAACCGGTCAATGGGTCTGCTGAGACGTTTACTGGGAGCACCAGGCTGCAAGTTCTGGTGCGGGCCCGGGGCTACCCGGAAATGGGCCGCCGGCCGCCACGACCACGTGGAAGCATGTGCCGAATGCCGCGCCCGGCAACAGCGCGAACGCCAGTACCTCGAGAAGCTCCGCGGCGCCGCCGTGCCCGAGGCCAGTGAGGACCTGACTGCACGGCTCCTGGCACGGACCGGTCAGCTGGCCGCGGAACGGGCGGCGGCGGAACGGACCGCCGAAGCGGAGCGGGAACAAACAGCCCCGGCAGCTACGGCGCCAGCAGCTACAGCTCCTACACCTGCGGCACCTTCAGCGCCGGAACGGGCCATGGCGGAACGCCCCGAACCGGCCGGCGCAGCGGAAGTATTGGACGCAGCGGAACGGCCGGGCGCGGCGGACGCCGCCGGGGCCGGCCATCGTCCGTGGCCCTCAGACCGGTTACCGCCGGGACACCCCCTGCCGGGTCGGCCAGGGACCGCGGCACCGGTCGCCGGTCACGCCGCCGCCGCGGGTCCACACCGCGCCCGCCGCCGCGGCCCGCGCCTGCCGGTGCTTGCCGTCGGCGGAGCCGTCGCCGCCTTGGCCCTCATGACCGGCACCGCGTACGTCATGGGCGGCGACGACGCGGTCCCCGCCGAGGGCGCAGAGACTGCCACCCTCGCCCACCCGGATGCCCCCGGGCTGCCCGCCAGCGGTGAGCCGCTCGGTGCAACGGAGCTGTTCGACGCCAGCGGATCCGGCGTCCCCGGCGCTGAGGGAACTGGGCCCCGTGTCGCGTTCGGCCTCGGCGGCGAGCCCGACTTCACCCCTTCCGGGACGCTGAACACCGGTGAGCTTGCCGCGTTCCGCTCGCAGGGATGGACATGTCCGGAGCTGCACGAGCTCGGATTCCACCTCATCTGGGCCCGTGCCGGCGTCATCTCCGGGGACGAGGTCCTGGAACTTCGCCTCACGGATGGCCGGCACTTCGCCACGGTCCTTGAGCAGCATGCCTCGACGCGGGCGCCCSCGGCGCCCCCCGCACCGGCACGGGCCGAAGTTTCGCCCATCAACGTGCTGACCGGACACACCGCCGTGGCAGACGGCTTCATCCCGGCCAAGGCCGGCACGCCGTCGGCCGCCCCCGAACCCGGGAATGGCTTTCTTTGGGTAAACCCCGCCCCGCCCTACCGGGCCATCTACCAGACCTCGGCGGCGACATACACGTACATTTCGGACCTGCCGGCCGAGCAGGCGGACGACGGCGTTGCCGCTCTGAGCCGGGTCAGCAGTGGCGCTCCCGTGCCGGCCTCGCACAACGGAATTCCGGAACGGATCGAGCGTGGATTGAGCAGAATCCTGGAGCACCTGGCACCGTGAGGCAGGGACGGGCCGGACATGGCCGGCATACGGACTTCGCGGAATCGTCGCCAGCCCGAGCGAGAGGGTAACCTTCCTAAAGTGCTTGGAATCAATGGACCGGAGTTCTTACTTCTGCTGATCATCGGCCTTCTGGTGATTGGTCCCAGCAGGCTGCCCGAATACACCCAGAAACTTGCCAACATTGTCAAGGAAGTGCGCCGGATGGCGTCCGGTGCGCGGGAACAGATCAAGGAAGAAGTCGGCATCGACATCGATGAGGTCGACTGGAAGAAGTACGATCCGCGGCAGTACGATCCCCGCCGCATCATCAAGGAAGCGCTCCTTGACGATGACACCAAGCCGATGAGCGCCGGGGCACCCGCAACGGTCTCCGCGGCCGCTGCCGCGACTGCCGTCGCCGTGCACCGCCCCGAGCGGGTGCTTGAGCGGCTGCCCGAGGGCGAACCGGCACCCTTCGACTCAGAGGCGACCTAGGACTTCCCGCGGCGGACCTGCCGCAGTGCCTTCGCAGGGATGCGGCCGGGCCTTGTCAGCGGGCTTCCGTGTCGGCATCCGCCGGCACGGGGCCCTGTCAGCGGGGCTGCAGACCCAGCGGCATGCCCTTGAGGCCGCGGGGAACCGACGCCAGCCTGCCGGCGATCCCCGCCAAGGCCACGGCCGCAGGCGTCTCCGGACGGCCCAGCACCAGCGGCACTCCGGAATCCCCACCCTCACGCAGGAGGACTTCGAGCGGAATCTGGCCCAGCAGCGGCACGTCCTCACCCACGGTGGCCGAGAGGCGCTCGGCGAGCACGGCGCCGCCGCCGCTGCCGAACAGTTCCATCCTGCCGCCGTCGGGCATTTCAAGGTAGGACATGTTTTCCACGACGCCGGCCACGGTCTGGCCCGTCTGGGTGGCGATCGCACCCGCCCGCTCGGCAACATCCGCGGCGGCCGCCTGCGGGGTGGTCACGACGAGGATCTGCGCCTTGGGCAGCAGCTGGGCGACGGAGATCGCGATGTCGCCTGTGCCGGGGGGCAGGTCCAGGAAGAGGGCGTCGAGGTCGCCGAAGTAGACGTCGGTGAGGAACTGCTCGAGCGCCCGGTGCAGCATCGGGCCCCGCCATGCCACGGGCTGGTTCCCGGTGACGAACATGCCGATGGAGATGACCTTGACCCCGTAGGCCACGGGCGGCAGGATCATGTCGTCCACCCGCGTGGGGGCCTGTGTGATGCCCATCAGCGCCGGAACGGAGAAACCGTACACATCCGCGTCCACGATCCCCACACGGAGCCCCTGGGCGGCCAGGGCGCACGCCAGGTTGACCGTGACGGAGGACTTGCCCACGCCGCCCTTGCCGCTCGCGACGGCGTACACCTTGGTCAGCGAGCCCGGCGCGTTGAACGGGATGCCGCGCTGGGCGCCGGCGCCCCGCAACTGCTCCTTGAGGGCGTCGCGCTGGACCTGTGTCATCACTTTAAGGTCCACGTCCACGCCGGTGACGCCCGGGACGGCGGACAAGGCAGCCTCGGTGTCCGCCGTGATGGTGCCGCGCAGCGGGCAGCCCGCGATGGTCAGCAGCACCGCGATCCGCACGCGGCCGCCGTCGCCGATCTCAACGGACTCCACCATGCCGAGCTCGGTGATGGGGCGGCGGAGCTCAGGGTCGATCACGGTGGCAAGTGCGCCGTGCACTGCCTGTTCCAGCGGGGTGCTCATGCGGGCGATGCTCAGCTTTCGGGGATGGTGCGGTGTGCGGGCTGGCGGGTGGGATCGGCCGCGGCCTCGGAGTGGTTCGCCGACGGGTTCGGCAGTTTCCCCGAAGGGTTCCCTGTCGGGTCCCGTGAAGAGTCCTGCACACGGTCCTTGGCCGGGTCATCGCGCTTGCCGCCGGCTTTTACCCGGGGGATTTGCTGGGTCCGGGGGCTGCGCTGCTTGTCGCGCCGCTCCTTCATCTTCTCCTTGACCTTTTCCCGCGGGGTCTCGTGGGCGCCGGCGGAAGGATCGTGGGTGCGCAGTTCCTCCTGGGCCTCCAGCATGTCCTCCAGCAGGCTGCGGAGCTCGGCGCGGACGTAATCGCGGGTGGCGACCTCGCGCAGCGCGATGCGCAGGGACGCAAGTTCCCGGGTCAGGTATTCAGTGTCGGAGAGATTGCGCTCGGCCCGCTGGCGGTCCTGCTGCAGCGAGACCTTGTCGCGGTCGTCCTGGCGGTTCTGGGCCAGCAGCAGCAGGGGCGCGGCGTAGGAGGCCTGCAGGGACAGCATGAGGGTCAGCAGCGTGAAGCCCAGCGCCCGTGAATCGAACTGCCATTCCTCCGGCGCCCACGTGTTCCAGCCCAGCCAGAACAAGCAGAACACCGTCATGTACATCAGGAACGCGGGGGTTCCCATGAAACGGGCGAAGCCTTCCGTGGCATGGCCGAAGGCGTCCGGGTCGGGACGGAAGTTGGGCAGGATACGCTGCCGGCCGCTCAGGGGCGTGTCGAGACCGCCGGTGGTCCTGCCGCCAGGGCGGACATTGGAGGTCCGTGGTGCTGTGGGATCAGCCAATGCGGCCTCCAAGCTTTCTTATCGGGGCATCGTCCTCGTGGGCGCGCCAGTCGTCCGGCAACAGATGATCAAGCACGTCGTCAACAGTCACCGCCCCCACAAGCCGTCCGTCATCGTTGACAACTGGAAGCGAGTTGAGGTTGTACGTTGCCAGCGCGCGGGCGACCTCGCTGATGTGGGCCTGGTCGGAGACCGGCTCCAGGCTCTTGTCCACCAGATTGCCCAGCGGCTCCGGCGGCGGAAAGCGCAGGAGCTGCTGGATATGGACGACGCCGAGGAATCGTCCCGTCGGCGTCTCCAACGGGGGCCGGGCGACGAAGATCGACGACGCCAGGGCGGGGGAGAGTTCCTCGCGGCGCACGTGCGCGAGTGCCTCGGCGACGGTTGCTTCCGGGGGAAGGATTACCGGCACGGGCGTCATGAGCCCGCCGGCGGTGTCCTCGTCGTATTCGAGCAGGCGGCGGACGTCTTCGGCGCCTTCGGGTTCCATCAACTGCAGGAGTTCTTCAGCCTGGGCGCTGGGGAGTTCGGCGAGGAGGTCGGCGGCGTCGTCCGGATCCATCTCCTCGAGGACGTCGGCGGCGCGGTTGACGTCCAGGGCGGAGAGGATCTCCACCTGATCACCTTCGCGCATCTCCTGCAGGACGTCCGCGAGCCGTTCGTCCTGGAGTTCGCTCGCAACCTCGAAGCGGCGCTTGTCGCTCATTTCCTGCAGGGCCTCGGCGAAGTCGGCGGGCTTGAGGTCCTCGTGCGTGGCCACGAACTGGGTGGCGGCCTGTGGCTCGGTCTTGGCGCCTTGCCGGGCATCGGCCCAGTCGATGATGAGGGTTTCATTGCGGCGCAGCCGGCTCAGGGGCGAGAGGGAGTGGCCGCGGCGGACGAAGAGCTTGCTGACGAACCAGTCGCCGGAGCGGTGCCGGTCCATGGCGATGTCCTCGATGGTCGCGTCGCCGCTGCCGTCCGCAAGGGTCACCCGGCGGTCGAACATTTCGGCCACCACGAGGGTTTCCGCGCCGCGCTGTTCGAAACGGCGAAGATTGACCAGCCCGGTGCAGATGACCTGGGTCTGGTCTATGGACGTAATCCGGGTCATCGGCACGAAGACGCGCTTCTTGCCGGGGACCTCGACGACGATGCCCACCACGTGCGGGGCGCCCCTGGTTCCGCGGGAGAGCACCACGACGTCGCGCAGCCGACCCAGACGGTCGCCCAAAGGGTCGAAGACGTCCAGTCCGAGGAGGCGCGCGACAAACACTCGCGAAAGATTCGTGCTCACCCCTACAGGCTACCGAGTCTGCTCTCTTTTAGCTGAATTTCCAGCCGCACACCAGCCCGATGGGTGAGAATGGGCATATGTCAAACATTTTTGGTGCTCCCAGGGCCGGTGCCCCCAACGGCTCGGACGAGGCACGCACCGTCCCGAGAGGCGACGTTGTCGGTTCCTACAACTCCTACCTGGATGCCCAGAAGGCGGTGGACTACCTGGCTGACCAGCAGTTCCCCGTGCAGATGGTGTCGATCGTGGGCAATGACCTGAAGATGGTCGAGCGGGTGACCGGCCGGCTTACCTACCCCCGCGTCGCCCTCTCCGGCGCCCTCAGCGGCATGTGGTTCGGCCTGTTCGTCGGCGTCATGCTGTCCTTCTTCTCCACAACCCCCGGTTATTTCTCGATTGTGACGTCAGTGCTGATGGGTGCCGCGTTCTTCATGCTGTTTGGCATCGTCACGTACGCCATGCAGCGCGGCAAGCGTGACTTCACCTCAACCAGCCAGGTGGTCGCGACCAATTACGACGTCGTGGTCTCCTTCGAGGCCGCCGGCGAAGCGCGGCGCCTGCTCCACCAGCTGCCTATGACGGCGCATGACGCGTCCGGTGCCGCGGCCGGCGGTTTCGCTCAGCAGGACTACCGTCATCAGGCACCGCAGCAGCCCGGCCCACAGCAGCCGGGACAGCAGACCCATGCGCCGCAGCGCCCCGCGGGCTGGAACGACCCGTACGGCCAGAGAACGCCGGAGACCGGCGCAGACCCGGCCGGACAGTACCAGGGCGGTGCACCCCAGCAGGAGGGCCCCGCGGGCCCCGCTCCGACGGCACCGGCCGCGGCTGAGGAGGCGGCGGCCCGCCCGGCCGGCCGGGTTTCCGGGGTGAGCTATCCGGATCTCCCGGACGGCCGCCCGCAGTACGGGGTCAGGGTCACGGACAGCGAGAAGCCCGCGGCAGGCCAGGACGGCCAGCAGCACTAAACCGGGCAACACGGAGGCCAGGCAAAAACAGGCAGCAAAAAGGGAGGGTCCCGGACATCCGGGACCCTCCCTTTTTTGCTGCTTTTCTTGCTGTTTACTGCCTGACTGACCTACGGAGTCTGGCCGTCCACTTCCAGGTAGATGCCCGCCATCCAGGACTCGACGTCGTCGGCCTTGCGCGGCAGTGCGGCGCTGAGGTTGACCGGGCCGTCCGCCGTCATGAGGATGTCGTCCTCGATCCGGACGCCGATGCCGCGGTATTCCTCGGGGATGCCGATGTCCTCGCTCTTGAAGTACAGGCCGGGTTCGATCGTGAACACCATGCCGGGCGTGAGCACGCCGTCGAGGTAGAGTTCACGCTTCGCCTGGGCACAGTCGTGGACGTCGAGGCCGAGGTGATGGCTGGTGCCGTGCGGCATCCACCGGCGGTGCTGCTGGCCCTCGGTGCTCACGGCTTCCTCGACGGAGACGGGCAGGAGGCCCCATTCGGCGAGCCGCTCGGCCAGCACCGTGGTGGCTGCCGTGTGGATGTCCCGGAACTTCGTGCCCGGCTGGGCGGCGGCCAAGCCGGCGTCGGCGGCGTCGAGCACTGCCTCGTAGACCTTGCGCTGGACCTCGGAGAACTTGCCGTTGGCCGGCAGGGTACGGGTGATGTCCGCGGTGTAGAGGGAATCGGCCTCGACTCCGGCATCCAGCAGCAGCAGTTCGCCCGCGTTGATCTTGCCGGTGTTCCGGGTCCAGTGCAGCACGGTGGCGTTGTTGCCGGAGGCGGCGATGGTGTCGTAGCCGAGCTCGTTGCCTTCCTCGCGGGCCCGGGCGAAGAACGCCCCTTCCACGACGCGCTCGCCGCGGTGGTGGGTCAGCGCCCGCGGGATCGCCTTGACCACCTCGGTGAAGCCGGCCACGGTGGCGGCGACGGCGATCTTCATCTGTTCGATTTCCCACTCGTCCTTGAGCAGGCGCAGTTCCGAGAGGGCCTCTGTGAGTTTCTCATCCAGGGCGTCGAGCACGCTCAGGTCGAGGTTGTCGGGGTCCTTGGCCGTGTTGTAGCGGGCAGTGTCGACGAGCGCATCAATGTTCTCGTCAACCTTGCGGACCAGCCTGATGGAGATTCCGCCGATTTCCGGCGCGCCGACATTCTTGGTGATGGCGAGTTCGAGTTCGGCGATGTCGGCCGTGTCGAGTCCCAGCTTGACCTTGAACTCGGCCAGGGTCGGGCGTGCGCCGATCCAGAACTCCCCGGAGCGGGAATCGGCGTAGAACTGCTCGGTGTCGCGGCCGGCCAACGGGCGGAAGTACAGCGTGGCGTGGTGGTTTCCGCCGTCGTCGCCGGTGCCCTCCGCGACCGGTTCCAGGATCAGAACCGCATCAGGTTCGTGGTCCAGGCCGAGGCCGGTGAGGTGCGCGAAGGCGGAGTGCGGCCGGAAGCGGTAGTCGCAGTCGTTCGAGCGGACCTTCAGCGGACCGGCGGGGATGACCAGGCGTTCACCTTTGAACTGGCCTGAGATGGAGCGGCGCCGGCCTGCGGCGTGGCCCGCGACGGCGTCCCGCTCGGGGAGCTGTTGCGAGGCCGGCGCCCAGTTGCTGGCCATGAAGGCCTTGAAGGCGTCGGAGCTGGGCCGCTGCGAGCGGTTGTTGACGCGCTCTTCGAGGGGCTGGGAAGCGGAGACTAGGGTGTTATCTGCATCGTTCACCGTCCCATAGTCTCACCAGCGCCGCGGCTTAGGCCAACGGCGCGCTCGCGCTGCAGGGCCGCTGCAGGGCCCCGGCACGACGGGGCCGAGGCTTTGGATCCTGCCATCTACTAGGCTGGTGAGGTGAGGATCGACCTGCATGCGCACTCCAACGTTTCCGACGGCACCCAGGCGCCGGCCGGCGTCATGGAGTCCGCCGCCGCCGCGGGCCTCGACGTCATCGCCCTGACCGATCACGATTCCACTGCCGGGTGGGCGGAGGCCGCCGTCGCCGCCCGGAAAGCCGGGGTCGCGCTGGTCCCGGGGATGGAGATCTCCTGCCGCACCGCGGAAGGCATCAGCGTCCACCTGCTCAGCTACCTCCACGACCCCGCGCATCCCGGACTGCTTGAGGAAATCACCAAGTCCAAGGACGCCCGGCACACGAGGGCGCAGAAGATGGTCACCCTTTTGTCGGAGGACTACCCGCTGACATGGGACGACGTGATTCACCACGTCGCGCCGGGGGCCACCCTGGGCCGCCCGCACATCGCCGACGCGCTCGTCGCGGCCGGTGTGGTGGAAGACCGGGCCGAGGCTTTTGGTTCCATCCTCACAGCACGCTCGCGCTACTGGGTCCAGCACTATGCGCCGGAGCCGGCGCTCGCCGTCGAACTGGTCCGTGCAGCCGGGGGCGTCCCGGTGTTCGCCCACCCCGTGGCATCCGCCCGCGGCCGGATCGTGGGGGAGGGGACCTACCGGGAGATGATCGACGCCGGTCTGGCCGGCCTGGAAATCTACCACCGGGACAACCCCGAGGAGGGCCGGACGTTCCTGCGCCGCATCGCCGAACGCTATGGCCTGCTGGTCACAGGGTCCTCCGATTACCACGGCGCGGGAAAGCCGAACCTGCTGGGCGAGAACCTGACCTCCGCAGAAGTCTTTGCCCGGATCGAGGAACTGGGCACAGGCTCGCACGTGGTGCGCTGAAAAGCCGCCCCGGCCCCGGGAACGGCGGGGCGCGGTGAGGGCGGCGGGTCAGACCGTCGGGAAAGACGTGAACTGCGCCTGCGCGGCCAGGCGCTTGGCCATGACGTCGATGGCCGGCTGGTTCTGGTCCACGCACACGAACCTGCGGTCGAGTTTCGCGGCCACGGACCCGAGCGTGCCGGAACCTGCGAAGAAGTCCAGGCACCAGTCGCCCGGCCGGCTCGAGGCAGCAACCACGCGGCGGATCAGCCCCTCCGGCTTCTGCGTCGGGTAGCCGGTTTTCTCCTTGCCGGTCGGCGAAACGATAGTGTGCCACCACACGTCCGTGGGCAACTTGCCGAGCTCGCGCTTGGCGGGGGTCACCAGTCCGGGCGCCATGTAGGGCTCACGGTCCACCTCGGCGCTGTCGAAGTGGTACTTTGCCGGGTTCTTGACGTAGACGAGGATGTTGTCGTGCTTGGTGGGCCAGCGGTACTTGGCCCGTGCACCGTAGTCGTACGCCCAGATGATCTCGTTCAGGAAACATTCGCGGCCGAAGATCGCGTCCAGCATCACCTTTGCGTAGTGCACCTCGCGGTAGTCCAGGTGCAGGTACAGGGTGCCGTCGTCGGCCAGGAGCCGCCAGGCCTCCACGAGCCGGGGCTCGAGGAAGGACCAGTAATCGCTGAACGCGTCGTCGTACTTGTGCAGCGCGCCCTTGATGGTGTCGTAGGACCGGCCCTTGAACCCGACTCGGTCACCCTCGCCGCCGGCGTTGAGCACCATCCTGGTTTCCTGGCGCCGCTGGACCCGGCCGGTGTTGAAGGGCGGGTCCACGTAAATCAGTGTGAAGGCGCCGTCCGGCAGCGTGGGGAGGTATTCCGCGTTGTCCGCGTGAACCACCAGGTTGCTGCCGTCCGGCGCCCAGACGGTGTCAGTCATGGAGGGGATTAGGCCTCGGCGCCGCTCGGCTGTGCGTCGCCGCCGGCCACTACCTCGCCGTTGCGGCGGCGGGTGCGGGTCCGGCGCCGGGCTCGGGTCGCCCGGTCCACCTCGGTGGGGGCCTTCGCCGGAGCGGCGGCAGCTTCCGGTCCCTGTCCGTTCGCGGTGGACGCCGTGGCGGCATCGGCCTCGGCGGGACGGCGACGGCGGTCGCCGGAGCGTCCGCCGGCTTCGGTGCCGCTGCGGCGCGAGTCACGTCCGCCGGTGCGGCTGCCCTCGCGGGCGCCGTCACGGCTGCTCGTGCGGCTGCCTTCACGGGCGCCGTCACGACTGCTAGTGCGGCTGGCGTCCTTTGCGCCGTCCCTTCCGCTGTCCTTTGCGCTGGTGCGCGAGTTCTTCTTGCCGGTCTCGCCGAGGTCTTCGAGGACCTCCGCGTCGACCCCGGCCAGCACACGCTTGTCGCGCGGCAGACGGCCCTTGGTGCCTGCGGGGATGTCGAGTTCCTCGAACAGGTGGGGCGAGGACGAGTAAGTTTCCACGGGCTCGGGGTAGCTCAGGCCGAGGGCCTTGTTGATGAGCCCCCAGCGCGGCATGTCGTCCCAGTCAACAAAGGTCACGGCGGTGCCCTTGTTGCCGGCACGGCCGGTGCGGCCGACGCGGTGCAGGTAGATCTTCTCGTCTTCGACGCACTGGTAGTTGATCACGTGGGTGACGTCGTCGACGTCGATGCCGCGGGCGGCGACGTCGGTGGCAACGAGGACGTCCACCTTGTTGTTGCGGAAGGCGCGCAGCGCCTGTTCGCGGGCGCCCTGGCCGAGGTCACCGTGGATGGCGGCCGCAGCAAAACCGCGGTCCACCAGTTCCTCGGCCACCTTCGCGGCGGTGCGCTTGGTCTTGGTGAAGATGATGGTCCGGCCGCGTCCGCGGGCCTGCAGGATGCGGGCTACCACTTCCACCTTGTCCATGCTGTGGGCACGGTAGATCAGCTGGCGGATGTCGCGCTTGGTCAGGCCCTCGTCGTCCGGGTCCGCGGCGCGGATGTGGGTCGGCTGGGTCATGTAGCGGCGGGCCATGGCGATGACCGGGCCGGGCATGGTGGCGGAGAACAGGAGCGTCTGGCGGACCGCGGGCGTGCCGGCGATCAGGGTCTCGACGTCCGGCAGGAACCCGAGGTCCAGCATCTCGTCGGCTTCGTCGAGGATGACGATCTTGACGTTCTTCAGGCTCAGGTGCTTCTGCTTGAAGAGATCGATCAGGCGGCCGGGCGTGCCGACGACAACCTCGACGCCGTTCTGCAGCGCCTCGACCTGCGGCTCGTAAGCGCGGCCACCGTAGATGGTGGCGATGCGGGCGTTGCGCTTCTTTGCGGCGTTTTCGAGGTCCTTGGCTACCTGGACGGCGAGCTCGCGGGTGGGGACGATCACCAGGGCCTGCGGGGCGCCGGGAACGGCCAGTTTGTCGAAGCCGGCGTCGTCGCGGCCGACGACGCGCTGCAGCGCCGGGATGCCGAAGCCGAGCGTCTTGCCAGTACCGGTCTTGGCCTGGCCGATGATGTCATGCCCTGCCAGTGCGACCGGCAGGGTCATGGCCTGGATCGGGAAGGGGTGGGTGATGCCGGCGTCGGCCAGGGACTCCACGATGTCCGCGCGGACACTGAAGTCGGCAAAGGTCTTCTCGGCAATCTCGTGCGGCTTTTCGTCCGAGATGATGGTCTCTTCGGGCTCGATGGTCTCCGTGCCGGACTCATCGGTCAGAAGCTGGTGCGTGTGCAATTCACTCACAGGGGAGTTTCCTTATTCATTTTGGGCTGCGCTGCTTGCTCAACGGGGGCGGCCGTGGTGGCCGTTCCGGAGCACGCTCAGGCGCGCAAGCAATTCCAGTGGAAGCCGATCGCGGGCTATCTAAATGCTGGCACTGGGGACCAGCGGGTGTATCTCAAGATCGCGTAGGGGCGGGCTTGTTGAATTCGAAAATCATGGAAATCAACGACCGGGCATCCATTTCTACCTCTTCAGTCTAGCTGTACAAGCCGCGGATCCTCGACTGGGCGGGTGATTGCGCCTCGGGAAGTGACCGGGAGGGCACCGGGAGCGCTGGCTGGCGACGGCGTGGGGACGGCGTCGGGACGGCCTGCGGACCGCCAGCGGGCCGTCAGCCCACGAGCTCCAGCTGGATTTCCCGTGTGGCGATGTCCGAGGACACCACCCGGACCCGGACTTTGGTGCCCGGTTCCAGTTCGCCGGGGCATCGTGCGGTCACGGCGGGCTCGGCGATCTGGACGATCCCGGACGGGCCGTTTCCGTTGCCGTTGGTCTTCCCGCCGTTGCCGTTGCTGGTGCCGTTGGTGCCCTTGGCCGGCTTGGGACCGGAGATGACGACAGCGTCGAATTCCTGGCCGACGTGGTTGACGAGCAGCGCCGCTTCAACGGTGTCCAGCGACAACCGCTCCAGTTTCGCGGCCAATTGGTCCGAGGTGCCCATGATGGCAGGGAGGGACGGCAGCGCCTCCCTGGCCCAGGCAGGAACCTCGGTGCCGTTGCTCAGGGCCTCGCAGATCACCAGCACGAAGCGGTCGACCAGCCGCCGCAACGGTGCCGTGGAATGGGCGTAGGCGGCGCCGATGGCGGACTGGACGGCGGCGTTGGGCACTGTGCCGTCGAAGGGTGTGTATCCGGCACCGCGGAAGAGCATCCCTGCTGAATGCACAATGGCCAGCTGCCGGGGGTCCGTCGGGTCAAGGGTCCGCAGGTACTCGCCGTAGCGCATTTCCCCGTCCCAGGGCTTGCCGAGGGCGTGGGTCTGCCGGTGGAAGTGGCGCAGTGACGCCTCGTCCGGGGCGGGCATGGTGCGCAGGATGCCGACTTTGCCCTGGAGCATGAGCGCCGCGGCGGCCATCCCGGTCATGAGTGAAATCTGGGCGTTCCAGTCCTCCACCGGCAGCGGCGGGGCCGCCACGATCCGGTAGCCGCCGTCGGGCAGTTGCTGGATCTCTTGTTCCGGCATGTTCAGGCTCGCGCCGCCGCGCAGGCGTTCCAGTTCCACCCGTTTGAGCCCTACTTCTTTCAGCAGCTGCAGCACGGGCGCCGCGGTGCCGGCGTCGAGCTCGGCCTGGACGCCTTTGTAGTTGAGCTTCGCGCGGCTGCGGACCTGTGCCCGGCGCACGAGGACCGAGGCGACCTCTGCCGCGGCGTCGAGTTCGAACTCCCAGACGAACGCCGCGCACAGCTGCCCGGCGAGCAGGCTGCCGGCGGCCTCGCTGATGATCTCCGGATGCAGCGGAATCCGGCCGTCCGGGGTGTAAAAGGTCTGGCCGCGGCGCCGGGTTTCGGCGTCGAGCGCCCCGCCCGGGGCGACAAAGGAGGGGACGTCGGCGATGGCGTAGAAGACCTTGTAGCCGCCGTCGCTCCGTTCGATAAAGAGGGCCTGGTCCAGGTCGGTGGACGACGCCGGATCGATGGTCACGAACTCGACATGCGTGAGGTCAAGGTCCGGGAGCTTGTGCTCGGCCACTGCTGCCTCCGCGTCGCGGAGCACAACTTCGGGGAACGGGCCGGGCAGTTCCAGCGTGGTGCGCAACGCCTTGAGGGCCCCGGCAAGCTGGTTCTGCTGCTCGTGGACACTGGGGGTCAGGCGATGATGGGACACGAAAATCAGGGTAGCCCGATTTCCGCTATTAGTCTTGGATGATGAGCGCAACTGCGGACGATCCTGCCCTCTACAACAGCTTCCTTGCCGAACTGCTGGGAGTCTTGGCGTACGGCGAGCTTTCCGCCTTCGAGCGGCTGTCCTCGAGTGCCCGGTACTCGCCCACGCTGCATGACCGTGCGGTGCTGGGCAGGATGGCCGTGGTCGAGTTCCAGCATTACGAACTCGTCCGGACCCGGCTCGAGCACATGGGCCTGGATACGGAGGCCGCCATGCTGCCGTTCCAGCCCTCGGTGGACCACTTCCACGAACGCACGCGCCCGTCGGACTGGTACGAGGCCCTCATGAAGGCCTACGTGATCGACACGGTCGCCGCGGACTTTTACGGCGTCGTAGGCCGGTACGTCGACGCCGCGACCCGTGAGTTAATCGGACAGGTCCGCTCCACCGGTGAGTCCACGGCCGTGCTGCAGGCGCGCCTCAAGGCGGCCCTGGCCGATGACCCCCGGCTGGCGTCGCGCCTGGCGTTGTGGGCCAGGCGCCTGCTGGGGGAGGTACTGAACCACGCCCAGCGTGTCAGCGCTGAGCACGCGTTCCTCGGCGGACTGTCGGGGCTGGACGACGCCGGCGCCCGGGCGCTGGTCAACGGCCTGGCGGCCGAACTCGCAGCGAATCACGCGCGCCGGATGACGGAGCTGGGTCTCGCCGGATAGTTTCAGTGCCGGCCGGCATTACGGGCTGGGGACCTGCTTAGGATGCGGCGGCGTCCAACGCCGCCAGCAAGGCTCCGGCGGCGTGGGCCGGATCAGCGGCCTCGGTAATCGCCCGGACCACAACGATCCGCCGGGCACCGGCATCGACTACCTGCTCCACGTTACTGAGGTCGATCCCGCCGATCGCAAACCACGGCAGCACGCTTTCGTTGACCCTGCCGGTTCCCTCCGCGTCCGCCCCGCCGATCGCCTGGGCGGCGTAGCGCACCAGATCGAGGCCGACGGCGGCGCGTCCGGGCTTGGTGGGCGTCGCCCACACGGGGCCCACACAGAAATAATCGAGCCCTCTGCGGCCGGGCGCGGCAGCGATGGCGGCGTCCACCTGCTTCGGGCTGTGGGTGGACAGGCCGATCACGGCATCCTTGCCGAGAAAGCCGCGGGCGGCGTCGAGCGAAATGTCCTTCTGGCCGACATGGAACACCGGAGCTCCGGACAGGGAGGCGATGTCCGCCCGGTCATTGACGGCCCACAGCCGCCCGTGGCGCTGCGCCGCGGTGTGCAGGACCTCCAGCAGTTCCAGCTCCTCGGAGGCCTCGAGCGACTTGTCGCGCAACTGGATGATGTCCACGCCGCCGGCGAAGGCGGCGTCCACGAAGTCCGCGAAGTCGCCGCGGTCCCTGCGGGCGTCGGTGCAGAGATAGAGGCGGGCGGTGGTGTGGAGAGGGTCCTGGCTCATGGGACCAGCCTAGTTCCTCTAAACTGGGCGCATACCGCGGGAGCCCGCAGCAGCCATATCGCCGCTGCCCGGCTGAGAGGGCGTCAGAGCCGACCGCTTGACCTGATCCGGCTAGTACCGGCGTAGGGAAGGAATTTTTCATGGGCACACGAGCAGGCCGTGCAGCCGGAGCCGCAAATGACGCCGCCGCCCAGGTTTGTGACACAGGGCCCGGTACCGCAGAGGGAATCATCGCGGGGGATACGAGTGCCGACGTGGCCGTGATCGGTGGCGGGGTGATCGGCCATGGCATCGCGTTCGAGGCCATGCGCTCGGGCCGATCCGTGGTCCTGATCGATGATGCTCCCGGCAGCGGAGCCAGCTGGGCCGCCGCCGGCATGCTGGCCCCCGTGAGTGAACTGCACTACCAGGAGGAGCAGCTCCTGGAACTGATGCTTGAGGCCTCCCGGTTGTGGCCAGGATTCGCTGCGGCTCTCGACGCCGGTGCCGCCGGCGCGGATTCCCCGGCGGGTACCGGCTACTTAACGACGCCGACCCTGGCGGTGGGGGCCGACGCGGCGGACCGGCGCGCGCTCGCGGACTTGAGGGAAGTCCAGCAGGCATGCGGCCTGGCCGTGGAGCCACTGACAGTGCGCGAGGCGCGCACCCGGGAGCCCCTGCTGAGTCCCGGCATCTCGTGTGCCTTCGACATCCCGGCCGACCACCAGGTGGACCCCCGCCTGCTGATCACCCGGCTCGCCGGCGTACTCGGTGCGGAAGGCGGCAGCTTCGTCCGGCGGCGCGCGGCGGGCCTGCTGTGGCAGGACGGACAGGTGGCGGGTGTGCGGTTGGCCGGCGGCGGTTCCGTGCGGGCTGCGGAGACCGTGGTGGCCAACGGGCTCGGCGCCGCCGCGCTCGAGGAGCTTCCGGCCGGGCTGGCGCTGCCGCTGCGGCCCGTCTACGGCGACATCCTCCGGCTTCGCGTGCCTCCGCATCTGCAGCCGCTGCTCACGGCCACCGTGCGGGGCATGGTGCGCGGCATCCCGGTGTACATCGTCCCCCGCCAGGACGGCACAGTGGTGATCGGGGCCACCCAGCGGGAGGATGGACCGTCGGATCCGCACGCGGTTTCCGCCGGCGGTATTTACCAGCTGCTGCGGGATGCCCAGCAGCTGGTGCCTGCGGTCGCCGAGCTGGAGCTTTTAGAAGCCACGGCGCGGGCGCGGCCCGGCACTCCGGACAATGCCCCGCTGCTGGGGCGGGTCGCACGAGCGGACGGCGGGGACGTCCCGGGACTCATCATCGCCACAGGATTCTTCCGGCACGGCGTCCTGCTGACCCCCCCCGCCGCCGCCGTGTGCCGGCAACTCATGGACTTCACGCCGGACCCGCGCTGGGGCGGGTTCCGCCCGGACCGTTTTTCCCGCATCCCGGTTACGTCCGGGGACAGCCCCAAGAAGGAAGCAGCATGAACATCCGACTTAACGGAACGGAGCAGAGCGTCGCCGACGGCGCCTCCGTCTCCACACTCGTCACCCAGCTTACGGGCCGGAGCATCGGCCCCGACGGCCGCGCCGCCGACGGGCGGAAGCTCGGTGTCGCCGTCGCCCGCAACGCCGAAGTGGTGCCGCGCAGCCAGTGGCACGCCACGGCCCTCGCCGACGGCGACGACGTCGAACTCGTCACGGCAGTCCAGGGAGGATGACCAGCATGAACGAGACGACATTCGCAGGAACACATGTTGTCCCCATGACCGGTGCGGTGGCCGATCCGTTCGTGGTCGACGGCGTAAGGCTCGGCTCCCGCCTCATCATGGGAACCGGCGGTGCCCCGAGCCTGGACGGGCTCGGGGCGGCGCTGGTGGCGTCCGGGACGGAGCTGACCACGGTGGCGATGCGCCGCTATTCGCCAGCGGAGACGGGCTCGCTGTTCCAGCTGCTCGAGGACCATCAGATCCGGGTGCTGCCGAACACGGCAGGCTGCTTCACCGCCAAGGACGCCGTCCTGACCGCCGAACTTGCGCGGGAGGCCCTGGAAACGGACTGGGTCAAGCTCGAAGTCATTGCCGACGAGCACACACTGCTGCCGGACGCCGTCGAACTCGTGGACGCAACCGAACAGCTCGTGGCCCGAGGCTTCAAGGTCTTCGCCTACACGAACGACGACCCCGTGCTTGCCCTCCGGCTCGAAAACCTCGGCGCGACGGCCGTGATGCCGCTGGGCGCCCCGATCGGCACCGGACTGGGCATCCTGAACCCGCACAACATCGAGCTGATCGTCTCGCGCGCGTCCGTGCCCGTGGTGCTGGATGCCGGGATCGGCACGGCCTCGGACGCTGCCCTGGCGATGGAACTCGGCTGCGACGCTGTGCTGTTGGCTACGGCGGTGACCCGTGCGCAGAATCCGGTGCTCATGGGCGAGGCCTTCAAACATGCCGTCATCGCCGGCAGGCTAGCGAAAGCGGCCGGCAGGATCCCGCGGCGGGAACACGCACTGGCGTCCTCGGCAATGGAAGGCCGGGCCGAGTTCCTCTAACGTCGTTCCTCTGAAGCCTCCCGGGATTGGGCGGGCTGGCCCGGTTCCCCGGGCCAGCATCCCCAAGAACCCCAACGAGTCCTCACCGCATGGCTCGCACAAGGCCGTCATGGCCGAAAGCGGGCACCTACATAACGAGCACCTAAATAACTGGGCGCTACTGGTCGGGCCGGAAGTAGGTGTTCCGTCGGGGTGTCCGGGCGGGGTCGAGGTGGGGTGGCGGGATGAACCAGGGGATTCCGGTGCGCATCTGGATGCTCCAGTGTTCCTTGTGGATCACGTGGTGGTGATGGGAGCAGAGCAGGGTTCCGTTGCCGGTTCCGGTGGTTCCGGCGCGGGACCAGTAGGTGATGTGGTGGGCCTCGCACCAGGGTGCCGGGATGGTGCATTGCGGGAAGGCGCAGCCCCGGTCCCTGGCCGTGATGGCCTTGCGGATGTGGGGCGGGAAGACGCGGGAGGCGCGGCCGATGTCCAGGACCTGGCCCTCGCCGCCGAGGACGACGGGGATGATGTCGGCGTCGCAGGCGATTTTGCGGAGGGTGCCGGCGGTGACGGGGCCGGTGAACAGCAGCGTCCCGGTGCCGTGTCTGGTTCCGGTGCCGTGCTGTGCGGTGTTGGCAGGGGCGCCTGCTTCGGCGGGAGTCGTCCCGAGCCGGGTGAGCAGGTCCCGGT